>DAOUHZ010000162.1:0-42432 GCA_034428455.1 Dehalococcoidia bacterium | reverse complement strand
CGCCGAGCACATCGACATTGACCCGGCAGACACCACCGCCGACGGTGCATTCACCGCCGATTTCGTGCTGCCCAACGATCTCCCCGCTGGCAAGCACGTCCTCCAGGTCACCTCCTGCTGGGGCGGGCCTGACGATGCTTACCCCGAAGACTGGGCATTGCCCTGTGGCAGACCGGGCCTGGGCGGCGGCGTGAACGACCACATCGCCAAGGCGTTCGTAACCGTCACCGAACCCGCGGCGCCTGACCCGGCCGTGATAACGGTGACCCCGAGCAGCGTCGAGCCCGGCGGCACGATCACCGTCAGCGGTTCCGATTTCAGAGAGGGCGAAGAAGCGTCGTTCATCTACGTGTCAACCATCACCATCGGCGGCATGCCCATTGCTGATGTGGAGAACGCCGTAACAACTTCAGCTTCTATTCACGAGGGCAGGACCACCGACTCCGGCCTCTACATCGCTCGGCATATCGACATTGACCCCGCTGGCACCACCGCTGACGGCGAGTTCACCGTCGATTTCGTCCTGCCGGATGATGTGCCCGCGGGCAAGCACGTTCTCCAGGTTACCTCCTGCTGGGGCGGGCCTGACGATGCTTACCCCGAAGACTGGGCAGCGCCCTGCGGCACGCCGGGCCTGGGCGGAGGCGTGAATGACCACATAGCCAAGGAATTTGTAACCGTCACCGAACCCGCGATACCAGACCCTGTGTTGACGGTGAGTCCGAGCACGGCCGAACCTGGTGACACCATCACGGTGCGGGGTTCCGGCTTCAGGATGGGCACCGAAGCCTCCTTCATCTACACCTCAACCATCACCATCGGCGGAGTTGCCATCGGTAAGGTGGCCAGCGTTGATCTGGCGTCGGGGTTCCTGCACGCCGGCCGGACCACCGACTCCGGCGCCTACATCGCTGAGCACATCGACATCGACCCATCCAACACCACCCCTGACGGCGTGTTCATCGCCGAGTTCGTGCTGCCGTACAATCTAAGCGCCGGCGAGCATGAGCTGAAGGTTATCTCCTGCTGGGGCGGACCCGACGGCGACTATCCCTCCGACGGGGCCGATACCTGTGGGACGCCCGGTCTGGGCGGCGGCGTCAACGACGACGAAGCTACGGCTACCATCACCATCAGGGAGCCCGCGTCTGCCCCGCCGCCCGTGTTGACGGTAGTCCCGAGCACAGCAGGGCCGGGTGACACCATTCTGGTGAGAGGTTCCGGTTTCAGGGCCGGCGAGGAAGTGTCGTTCATCTACACGTCGACCATCACCGTAGGCGACATGCCCATCGCCAGCGTGGCCAGCGTTGACCTCGTATCCGGGTATCTTCACGCTCGGAGGCCCGACGGCTCGGGCGGCTTCATCACCGAGCACATCGATATTGATCCTACGGGCACAGTCCCTGACGGTGCCTTCATCGCCGAGTTCGTGTTGCCCTACAACCTGAGCGTCGGCGATCACGAGCTCAAGGTTACCGCCTGTTGGGGCGGGGCGGACGGCGACTATCCTCAACTGGGCGCCGATACCTGCGGCACCGCAGGACTCGGTGGCGGAGTCGACGACCGGGTCGCCACGGCGATGATTACCATCGAGTAGCCCGACTACAGCAGCGGGATCAGCGGCGAGGCCGGGTTTCCCGGCCTCGCCAACCCGGTTACGGGCTATCTGTTCACAAGTGGCATGTTCAGCACAGTGAACTTAGCCACTCCGCGACGGCCTGCTCGATTTCAGCGGGGGAGTCTTCCCGGATGAAGCAAAACCCCGGCGCGGCCTACCGCGCCGGCCGGACCCGCGCCGAGCTGGCCTCGGCTCCCCGTTCCGCCTCCGCCTTCCGGCGTCGCTGTGCCGCTCGGCGCTCCCGCGTCCACGACTTGCGCGTGAACTGGCGACCCAGACCCCGTTCGATCTCGCGCCACTTCCGGTCTTCGTCCGGCGTGATGAACGTGATCGCCTCGCCAGCGCGTCCCATGCGGCCGGTGCGGCCCACACGGTGCGTGAACAGCTGCTCCGAGTCGGGGAGGTCGTAGTTGATCACCTGCGCAATGCCCTCAACATCCAGGCCGCGCGCGGCCACGTTGGTGGCCACCAGGATCGGCGCGACGCCCGAGCGGAAATCGCTCATCACGCGCTCGCGGGCGACCTGGCTGAGGTTGCCCTGCAGGGCGCCCACCGGGTAACCCAACCCGTCCAGTTTTCCGGCCAGTCGCTTGACACCGTGCTTGGTCTTCCCGAACACCAGGACCGGCGCACCGTCCCGTCGGTCCAGGAGCGTGCGCAGCGCCTCCATCTTGTCGGTCTTCTGGATGCTGTAAACCAGATGCTCCACGGTGGGCAGCGCTTCAAAATCGGCGTCCACTGCCACGGTGACCGGATCGTGGAGGTGTTTTTTGGCGGTCTTCGCCACCCAGTCGGGCACGGTGGCCGAGAACAGCGCCGTCTGCCGCTGGGAAGGGGTCTCGCTCAAAATGGCGTCGACGTCCCGGGCGAAACCTCTGTCGAGCATCTCGTCGGCTTCGTCCAGCACCAGGAACCGCACTGACCTCAGCTTCAGACTGCCCTGACGGACGTGATCCAACGTGCGGCCCGGCGTGCCGATGATGATCTGCGCGCCCCGTTGCAACGCCTTGTGGTCCTTGCCCACGGATCGCCCGCCGTAGAGCAGGGTGACGTGCAGGCCCTGTGGTCCGGCGAGATCCTCCACGACGCCGCCCACCTGGATGGCCAATTCGCGGGTGGGCACCAGTACCAGCGCCTGCACCTGCCTGGTGGTGGCCTCGCACTGCTCCACCAGCGGCACCGCAAAGGCCAGGGTCTTGCCGGATCCGGTGCGAGCCTGGCCAATCAGGTCGCGGCCTTCCAGTAAGGGCGGTATCGACTGTTCCTGTATCGGCGTGGGATCGGAGATGTTCATGCCCGCGATGGCGGTTCGGGTGCCGGGGTTCAGCACCATGCCAGGGAAGACGGTTTCGTATGCAGGGGCGTCGGACCGGCTGCCGCTATTGGATTGGCTTCTGGCGGACTCCGCCGCCGGCGATGCCGGTTTGCGGCTTTGCTCAGATCGGGAAGAAGCGACGCCGTTGCGCCGCAGGTACAGGCAGGACGAACAATAAACAGGCCGACCCTCTGTCGGCCTGAAGGGAACGGTGGTGGCGTCCTGGCAGTCCGCGCAAATTGCGGGGTGCCGTTGCGGTCGGGTTATCTGTGGGCTGTTCGTATGCTTGCGGTTTTTAGAGCGTGCACCAGTCTGACGGGGTTGAGATGACATACAGGGAAAGACTCCTTGGTCTTGAGAGGAAAAGGATGCGGCGCGCCCCGCGCCGAGCAATACCGTGCATTATGATGAAGTTCGTCGCTGCAAAAGCCATCTATGCAAATTATCGGAACACATCCATTGTAACAGCGTTCCACAGCGGTCCATGCCACTACGATCTCATATGCGCACATGCTTGCGTAAATCGTCAGAAGCAGGATTTTCGAGATTTGAAGATCATCAGGATTGGGACCGTTCTGTGATGGAGTTCTCCTAATCCGGCCAAATCATAAAGTCCCGTAAATCCTGCTTCTGACGTTCCCACGCCGCAAACTGGGTACCCGCAAGCGGTGTCGTTGCTGGTACGGCGTGAGCCACGGCAGTATACTGGCGCCATATTCTCACACTGCATGCCGGGACGCGCGATGTCGACCGCTCCTGAGCAGCAGATAAAGAAGGAACGGTTATCGCCAACGAGACAGTGAGCCCGCCGAACCGCGAGCCAGCATACAATCGGGAACCCGCAGACGCTGCGGCCGTTTTGGACGGACGGCAGCGCAACGAGGAATATTTCAAGCTACGGCGTTTGATGATAGAAAACGGCTTTCTGGATCGCCAATACGCCTCTTACGCAGTCAAGCTATCAATCGCTTTCGCGCTCCTCATCGCCAGCATAGCCATACTGGTCGTTTTTGACAGCCTGTGGGTGCAGATGCTGAACGCGGCCCTGATGGCGGGCGCGTTCTGCCAGTTCGCTTTCCTGGGGCACGACTCCGGACACCGCCAGGTCTTCCGCTCGGTGAGGCGGAACGACATGCTCATGATGCTGTCCGCGCTGGTCACGGGCATGGCGCCCAGCTGGTGGCAGGACAAGCACGTCAAGCACCACGTCAGCCCGAACCAGATCGGGCACGATGGCGACATCGAAATTTCGGTTTTTGCCTTCACCCGCGGGCAGGCGCTGGAATCATGGGGAGTGGCGCGGTTCTTCGTCCGCCATCAGGCCTTCTGGTTCTACCCGATGCTCATGCTCACGTCGTACAGTCTGCTGTTCGCCGGCATCGCCTTCCTGGTGCAGCGCAGGGAGGTCAAGTATCCGATCCTTGAACCCATCGTCGTGGCGACGGCGGTGGCGGCCTATCTCGCGCTGGTTTTCACCTTCCTGCCCTTCTGGCACGGGGCGCTGTTCATCGTGGCGCATCGGGCGCTGGTGGGATTGCACCTGGGCTCCGTTTTTGCTCCCAATCACAAGGGCATGCCGATCCTGGGGGACGACACCGAACTCGATCACCTGCGGCAGCAGGTGTTGACGTCGAGAAACGTCCTTCCCAATCCGGTGGTCGATTACATGTACGGCGGGTTGAACTATCAGATCGAGCACCATCTCTTTCCCAACATGCCCCGCAACCGGTTGAAGGACGCCAGGCCGGTGGTCAAAGCTTTCTGTGCCGACCACGGGGTTCCCTACCACGAGACGGGTTTCTGGCGGTCCAATCAGGAGATACTGAGCCATCTGCACGCGGTAAGCGCTCCCCTGCGTCAGAACCGGCGCAAGCCAATGAGCAGCCTGGATCGGGTGGCCGGGGGCCCGGCTCTGCTGGAACAGCGCCCAAGATATGCCCTCTTCTGAAAGAGCGCCCGACAAGCCAAGTTTGCGGCAGTATCGCTAGCCCAGCGATGCCATCCAGTCTGCGATTGCCTGGCCGATTCCGGCGGGGGAGTCTTCCTGGATGAAGTGGTAGCCGGGGACGGTGACCTCGCGCTGGTTGGGCCAGGCGCGGCAGAACTCGCGCTGCGTTCCGGTGAGGATGGTTCCCGGGTCCGCGTTGATGAACAGCTTGGGTACGTCGCTGACGGACAGCCACCGGGAGTAGGCGTCGACGATCTCCACCACGTCGGCCGGCTCGCCGTCCAGGGGAATCTGCCGGGGCCAGGTCAGGGTCGGCCGGCGGGACTCGCCGGGCTCCAGGTAGGGCCGGCGGTACACTTCCATCTCCGGTTCGGTCAGTCCGCGCATCACGCTGGCCGGCAGGATGCGCTCAACGAACACGTTCCGCTCCAGGATGATCTGCTCGCCGTCCGGTGAGCGCATGGACTGGAACAGCCCGCGGGAACGCTCGGGCCACTCCTCCCACGTCAGGGGCCGCACGATGGCCTCCATGTAGGCGATCCCCTTGACCCGCTCCGGGTGTCGGTGCGCCCAGTGGAACGCCAGGGCCGATCCCCAATCGTGGGCAACCAGCGTGACGTTCTCGGTCAGGCCCAGGGTATCGAACCAGGCATCCAGATAGCGGGCGTGGTCGACGAAACGGTAGGTTCCGCCGGGGGCGCGATCCGACTCGCCCATGCCCAGCAGGTCGGGGGCCAGGCAGCGGGCCATCCCGGCCACGTGGGGGATCACGTTGCGCCACAGGTATGACGAGGTGGGATTGCCGTGCAGAAACACCACAGGGTCGCCCTCGCCCGTATCAACAGTGGCAAGCTCGACGTCCAGGGCGGGCACGCGGCGTCGCGGATGGGGGTCGGCGGCGGGAATTTGCTGGTCTGCCATCAAATGCGCTCCTAACAGTCTTCTAACTAATCCATAGTATCAGCCGTTCACCGTGGTGTAGTGATCCGACGACCTCATTCGCACCCAGTTTGACCTGAACAGTCATTGCGAGCGAGGCGCGGCAATCCCGTTGCTATGGGGGCAATCTTCAAGCAACGGGATCGCCGCGTCGCTTCGCTCCTCGCGATGACAAACGGGTACGCATAAGATCCGACGACAGGTCCGCCGGGTGGAACGATATCTGCGCTGCTTTGCATAATCATTACGATATTCGTTGCCAAATTGACACGAAAATAATGCGGACTTACACTGCGGCCACTTCGATGCGCTCATGTCGTCAGGCGGGGCGCAGGATTTTGCACAAAGCCGCTTTTGGGAGGTGACCCTATGCCGGAATTTGACCTGGTAATTCGCGGTGGAACTGTAATCGACGGCACCGGCCTGCCCCGCGTCCGCGCCGACGTGGGCATCAAGGACGGGCGGGTGGCCATGGTCAGCGGGCGCATCAACGCCGGCGGCGCCAGGGAACTGGACGCCAGCGGATGCATCGTGGCGCCCGGCGCCGTGGACCTGCATACGCACTACGACGCGCAGTTGAACTGGGACCCCTACGCGTCGCTGTCGGGATGGTTCGGCGTGACCTCCCTGACCGTGGGCCAGTGCGGTTTCGGCTTCGCGCCGACCCGGCCCGAGGACCGCGACCTCAACATGCGCATGATGAACCGCATCGAGGCGATACCGTTGGAATCCATGCGGCTGGGCATGCGCTGGGACTGGGAGACCTTCCCCGAATACATGGACAGCCTGGACCGCCAGGGCCTGGGCGTCAACGTCGGCGCGCTGGTGCCCTTCTCCCCGCTGCGGGGCTACGTGCTTGGCATGATCCCGGCGCGCGAGCGCACCTCCGTGACCGAGGCCGAACTGAACCAGATGAAGCAGATCCTGTACGACTCCATGAAGGCGGGGGCGTTCGGAATCTCTGCCGACAAGAACCTGGAGGACCGGCCCGAGGACGGCAGCTGGCTGCCCAGCCACGTGGCGTCGCCCGAGGAGTTTTACGCCCTGTCCCAGGTCATGGGCGAGTTCGGTGTGGGCCACCTGGGCTGGACCATTGGCATATCCGACGACCGCCCCGGTCAGCGGGAGATGCTGGCGGAGATGGTGCGTATGAGCGGCCGCCCGCTGCACGTCGCGCTGGGCGATGAGGAAGGCTACGACTGGCTGGAGGAGGTCCGCAAAGAAGGGCTCCCCGTGCTGGCGCAGCAGGGCTCGGTGCCGACTATCGCCGAGTTCAAGCTCTCCGAGTACAACCTGTTCGACTACATGCCCAACTGGGTGCAGCCGCTGGTGGGCTCCAAGGAGGAGCGCATCGCCAAGCTGTCCGAGGACGGCATTCGGTCTGGCATGAAGCGCGACGTCATCGAGCGGCCCCACGCGCGCACCGACTGGACGCAGGTTCAGGTGGTCGAGGTGGCGCTGGAGCGGAACCTCAAGTACGAGGGCCTGTCCATCGCCGACATCGCCGAGGCCGAGGGCAAGCACCCGCTGGACGTGTTCCTGGACATCGCCCTGGATGAGGATCTCGAAACCGAGTTCGCCCATCCGGCCGGCGGACAGGGTGACGACGCCCGCGCCGAGCGGCTGACCAACCCCTACGTCCACATCTCGGTGTCGGACGGCGGCGCGCACACCCGGTTCCTGGTCAACAGCGTGTGGCCGGTGTACTTCCTGGGCCACTGGATCCGCGACAACGAGCTGATGAGCCTCGAGCAGGCCCACCAGAAGATGAGCGCGCTCCCCGCGGCGTTCTCGGACATGAAGGGCCGTGGCACGCTGCGCGTTGGCGACTATGCCGACGTCATGATCTACAACATGGACGAGCTGGGCCTGCTGTACGACAAGCCGCAGTTCGAGACCGACTTCCCCGGCGGCGAGAAGCGGCTGGTGCAAAAGCCGACTGGCATCCGGTACATACTGGTCAACGGCGTGGTGACATTCGTCGAAAACGAGTGCACCAACGCGCTGCCGGGCAAGCTGCTGCGCAGCTACGACATGGTCGGATAAGCCGCGATACCGCTTGTCATTGCGAGGAGCGGAGCGACGTGGCAATCTCGCAAAGGTCTGCAACGTACTGCCGAGATTGCCACGCTGCGCTCGCAATGACGGTTTGGGCGATTGCAGATACGACGTAAACGGCCCCGGTGCACAATGCACCGGGGCCGAATTCATTCACGTAGCCGAACAGCGTTTCGGAGCGGCCTACTCGTCCGGAACCAGCGCCACCAGCCGGCCGTCCTGCTGGGTGACCAGGAAAGCCTTCATGCGGAAGTCGGGGTTGTTGACGCAGGTGCCCTCGCCCTTCTCGTACTGCCAGCCGTGGCCGTCACAGACGAACACCTCGTCGCCCTCGTCCTCGATCTCGCCGCCCTGGTGGGGGCAGATGGTGGACAGCAGCTTGTAGCCATCGCGTCCGCGCACCAGGAAGTACCGTGCGTCACCGACCGTGACTGGCGCCGGCAGCTCGGTGAAAGCGGACTCTTCTCCCAACTCGACCCGCACCTTCTTCGAGCGGGCGGATCCGCTGACTTGGCGGAGGGTGACTGTGCCTCGGCGGCGTTCGGTAGTCATGGCGATCTCCTCTCGGCGTCGGTCGATCTTGATACGTACCCAGTTTGTCATCGCGAGGAGCGCAGCGACGTGGCGATCCCTTTGCCTGAACAGTGTTTCCTATGGCGACGAGATTGCCGCGCTTCGCTCGCAATGACTGGTTGAACGAAACTGGGTACGCGTGAATGGTAAAACCCCGGTGCTGTTTACCGGCCGGAGTATAGCAAAATCGCGCCGGTTTTGGCCTGGCGGTAGCCCCGCCGTCGCCGCGATGCTACACTGGCGCAAATCACGATACGAAAAGCGTAGGAGGCAGTCATGGTTGACCTCGGAACTGCGACAAGTCTGGAAAATCTGGGATTGAGCGTGGGCACGCCGGCCATCAAATCGGTGGGGGCGCTGGCCTTCGGACCCGGAGGCGTGCTGTTCGCCGCCGACAACGTGGGCGCGTCCATCTTCGCCATTGACGTCGGTGATACCGGTGAGGGCGAGCCGCAAGACGTGAACCTCGACAACTTCGACGCGTCCCTGGCGTCCTACCTGGGTTGTTCCCGGGAGGACGTGACCATACGCGACATCGTGGCGCACCCGACGTCTGGCAACGTATATTGCTCGGTCATGCGCGGCAGCGGCGGCGACGCGATTCCGGTGATCGTCACGGTCTCCGGCGACGGCTCCATCGGAGACGTGGCGCTGGACAGTGTGGCCTTCTCCCAGTACGACATCACCGACGCCGCTGACGCGGACGACCCGCGCCTGGTCACGCGCATGCAGCTGCGCACGGTCACCGTGACCGACATGTCCTACGTCGACGGGCTGCTGCTGGTGGCCGGAACCTCCAACGAGGAGTTCACCTCCACCCTGCGGCGCATCCCCTTCCCCTTCAAGGGTGAGGCCAAGGCCAATTCGCTGGAGATCTTCCACGTGTCCCACGGCGTGTACGAAACGGCGGCGCCCATCCGCGCCTTCGTGCCCTACCAGGACAACACCAGCATCCTGGCCAGCTACACCTGCACGCCGGTGGTGCAGTTCACCCTGGCCGATTTCGACACCGAAAAGCACGTCATGGGCAAGACCGTGGCCGAGCTGGGCTCCCACAACCACCCCATCGACCTGATCTCGTATGAGCACGACGGCGGCGAGTACCTGCTGGTGTGCAACGACCGGCATCCGCTGTTCAAGATCGCCTGCAAGGACATCGACGTGCAGGGCCCGCTCACCGTGCCGGATGACTCCCTGGACGCTTCGCCGGCCGACCCGGTCACGCCGGGCGTCGGTGTGCCGCGCCAGTTGCTGCCCCATCCCGGCGTCAAGCGCCTGGCGAACCTGAACGGGGACGGCGTGCTGATGCTCCAGCAGGACGAGGACGGGCACTCTCACCTGCGCACCTACGCCACTGCAACGCTGTGACCCGCGGCCGTGATCTGCAACTGGAGTGGGCGCGGCACGAGGGACGCGACTGCCTGAAAATCGGCGGCTGGAGCGCGGTCGAACTTCGTGAGCTGAAAAAGCTGGACGCCGGGGCATTGTCCCGGCGTCTGTCCGTATATCCTAGCGAAGCCGTGCCTCGTGACGGCGATCTGCCAGGTGTTCCGCCGGTAGCCGGCCGTTTCTTGGTTCAGCGCGATTCCGTCTGGTTCGCGTCCCGCTTTCCCTTCGCCGGCGGGGTTGCCTATGCCCTGCTGGTAGTGTCCGGCGACGGTGGAAGGGCCGAGGCTTGGGAGATCATCCGGCCATCTGTTGAAGCGTCTGCGACTTCGGAGGTCGTGGCGATCTATCCCACCGCCGCCGAGCTGCCGGTGAACCTGCTGCGGGTGTACGTCCACTTCTCTGCGCCGATGAGCGAGGGCTGGGCGGCCCGCGCTATACGGGTCACCCGCGCGGACACCGGCGAAACGCTGGATGACGTCTTCCTGCCGCCGGAGCCGGAGCTATGGGATCCGGACCGCAAACGCCTGACCATGCTGCTGGATCCCGGGCGCATCAAGCGCGGCCTCGTCCCCAACCTGGAGTTTGGATATCCGCTGGTGGAGAGCACGACGGTGCGCATCGCCGTCGACCTGGCCTTCCGCGACGCCGCGGGCCAGCCGCTTCGGGCGGGAGCGGAACGCAGCTACAGCATCGGCCCCGCATTACGCTCGCGCATTGACCCCACCACCTGGCGATTGACCGCCCCGAACTCCGGCTCCCAGGCTCCGCTGCTGGTTGAGTTCGACCGGCCACTGGACCACGGGCTGCTACAGCACTGCCTGTCGGTCCAGGACCAGGCCGGCCGGAACGTGGGCGGCTTGGCTGGGATCGGCGAGGGCGAGCGCAGCTGGCACTTCACGCCGGCTGCCCCGTGGCAATCCGGAGAGTACCGGCTGGTCGTCGAACCCCGCCTGGAGGACATAACCGGGAACTCGCCGGCCCGAGTTTTCGACCGTGACGTAACGAGGGCGGAGGACGCGCCGGTGGAACCGGGGGCGGTAGCGGTCAGTTTCGCGTGCGTCCCGGTAGATCCTCCGTCTCGTTGAGTCTGCTGACCCTCAAGAATCGTAGGGGACACACCCGGCCGGTGGAGCCCGGCCAGCGGGGACGTGTCACGCCGCGATATCCCTTGCCTTGTCACTCACCAGCCGGCGCGCCGACATGCCTCACGCGGCCAGCCAGCCAAACGAGCGCGGCGCTGACCACGAAGTATACGGCGAACACCCGGAAGGCAGCGTCCAGGCTTCCGAACTGGTCGTACACGAAGGCGGCGAAAAGTGGCCCGCCGATGCTGGCGATGAGGTAGAAGGGGCTCATCACTCCCCGGATCGTGCCCTGGTGCCGGCGGCCGAAATGCGCCGCCCACAGCAGGGGGCCGATCACCACCAGCGCGCCCCCAGTGAGTCCGTACATCACTCCGAAAGTGGCGTACAGCTGCCACGCGGTCGTTGAGCCCACGCCGGCGAAGATGCTGACCGCGCTCAACACCAGGGCGATTATGGCCAACAGCCAGATCGAGTAACGATCCGCCAGGAAGCCCCAGGCAAGCTTGGCAGCGAAAGCACAGATGCCGTAGATGGCGAAGGAGATGCCCGCCTGAACGGCAGTGAAACCAAGGTCGGTCGCGTAGGGGATGCGGTGTATGATCAGGGCGCCGATGGACATGCCCGCCAGCACCTCGTAGGCGACCAGCAACCAGAACGCCGGGGCGCGCAACGCCTGCCCAACCGTCCAGCTCACTTCACTGGCCGGATCCCCGGAGTCCTCGCCGGAACCCTCGTTCTGGTGCGTTTCGGGGTCTTCGGCAGGCGTGTCCCCGTCGGGCAGCAACCCCATGTCCTCCGGCTGCCGGCGTAGCCAGAGCAGGGAGGGCGGCACAACGACAATCCAGGGAACGAACCCCAGCAGGAACCAGGCCGTCCGCCATCCGAAAGCTTGAATCAGGAACAATATCAGGGGCGTCAGCGCCACGGCGCCCACGTTGAGTCCTGCCGTGGCGATGCCGGTGGCCCGGCCCCGATGACGGATGAACCACTTGGCTATGGTCGGGCTGACCACGCCGTAACCGAGCCCTGGGACACCGAAGGTGCCAATGACGCCGTAGAACAGGACGAACTGCCATATCTCCCGTGTCTGGGACATGAGCATCAGCGAGATGCCCAAGACGATTGCGCTGCCCGCCATGAGGAATCGGGGGCCGTAGCGGTCCACGGCGTAACCGATGGCGGGATACGCGCCGGCGCTGACCAGGTCTCGAACCAGGAGGGCGCTGGTCATAATGGTGCGGTTCCACCCCAGCTCTTCGATCATCGGCTTGAAGAAGAAGCCGAAGGTCTGGGCGCCCAGGCCCACCCGCATCCCCTGGCTGAGGAATCCGCAGGCGACGATGTACCACCCGTGAAATATCCGGGGTTTGGTGTTCATGCTGAGCCTGCTTTCATGGCTGAAATCCAACGGCAGTCATCGAATTCGTCAACCGGTGAATCCGGCGGCAGACGATATAGATGCCCCGGATTGCTGTCAACTTGTTCACTTGTTCATAGGATTGATACGCACCCAGTTTCCCCAAACCGTCATTGCGAGCGAAGCGCGGCAATCCCGTTGCCGGAGGGACGGTTCTCCAGGTGGCGAGGTCGCCGCGTCGCTATGCTCCGCGCGATAACAAAGTGGGCACGCATGGTAGCCCAATCCCGGTTGCGCGTAACAACTTCGTAACATTTCCGTCATTAGTCCGTAACACCGGAAATCTAGACTGTTTCAGTAAATTTTGGCGCGACAAGTGCATCCCAAAACCACCGTCGACGGTACGGCCATCCGCTTTCGGGCGGGCCGCGGCGGTTGGACACCACAACAGCATCTGCTGGCGTTCAACTGAGGGGAGATAGAGACATGGAATTCACCGAGCTGGAAGTATTGTCCTTCCTGATATCAGCCGCTCTGGTGTTCCTTATGGTGCCCGGCCTGGCGCTGTTCTACGGCGGGCTGGTGCGCCACAAGAACGTGATCGGCACGATGATGCACTCCATCACCGCCATCGGGGTGGTCAGCGTGCTGTGGGTGCTCTGGGGCTACAGCCTGGCCTTCAGCACCAGCGTCGGCGGCCTGGGTTTCGTGGGCGACCTGGGCAAGTTCGGCATGGTGGGCGTCGGGCTGGACGAACAGGCATTCATGATCTTCCAGGGGATGTTCGCCATCATCACCGTGGCCCTCATCGCCGGAGGGTTCGCCGAGCGATTCAAGTTCCAGTCCTACATCATCTTCGCCGCCCTGTGGGTGACCATTGTTTATGCTCCGCTGTGCCACTGGGTGTGGGGCGGCGGATGGCTGGGCAACCTGGGCAGCCTGCTGGGAATGAGCGAGGCCGGGTTTGCCCTGGACTTCGCCGGCGGAACCGTAGTGCACATCGCCTCGGGCACGGCCGCCCTGGCCGCCGCGCTGATAGTCGGGCGTCGCAGCGGTTTCGGCACGGCGACCCTGGCCCCGGACAACGTTCCGCTGGTACTGCTGGGCGCGGGCCTGCTGTGGTTCGGCTGGTTCGGCTTCAATGCGGGCAGCAGCTTTGACCTGAGCACTGAGACGGCTGCCAACGCCTTCGTCGTTACCAACGTGGCCGCAGCCACCGCCATGTCCTCGTGGTCGATCATCTCCTGGTTCATCACCAAGCGCCCGTCAGCCAGCGGCGCAGCCGCCGGCGCGGTGGCCGGCCTGGTGGCGATTACCCCGGCAGCCGGCTTTGTGGGCGTCATGCCCGCCATCATCATCGGCGCCGGCGCCGGCGGGGCCTGCTTCATCGCCGTTGAGCTGATCCACAAGTTCCGCATCGACGACTCGCTGGACGTGTTCGGCATCCACGGCGTCGGCGGGATATGGGGCGCGCTGGCGACGGGAATTTTCGTCGGCATCGGCTTCGGCGCACTGGACGCCGACGTCACGCGCATCGAGCAGATCCTGTACCAGATCATCGGCATCGCCGCCGCATTCTCCTGGTCCTTCGTGATTTCCGCCATCATCCTGCTCGCCCTCAAATACACCATCGGCCTGCGCGTCACCGAACAGGAAGAAGAGATTGGCGTGGACCTGACCCAGCACGGCGAGAGGATGAACATCTAGGTTGATTTTTCGGCTGGCCGGACGCCGCCGATACGGACTTCACGTCGACA
Organism: Dehalococcoidia bacterium; assembly: GCA_034428455.1. Classification (GTDB taxonomy): domain Bacteria; phylum Chloroflexota; class Dehalococcoidia; order Lucifugimonadales; family UBA3495; genus Bin87. Next base: position 28,393 of record DAOUHZ010000162.1, on the reverse strand, counting down.
CATTGACGGGATGGGTCGCTGGTGGCCCATCCCGTTGCATCTTTGCACACTGCTGCGCTTGGCCCCGGTGTTACAATTGACCGCAACGCGGGACGACCTCAGGCGCGAGGCTGAGGAGGAGTGATTTGCAATGGCAAAGTACGAAGTGGTGCTGGTCAAATACCCGGAGTTGGAGCCCCCGGATAACCTCTGGTGGACAGCAGACTGCCCCGCCATGGCCGGGTGCGTTTCCGATGGCCTGACCCGCGAGGAGGCGCTGGCGATGATTGCCGACGCCATGGCGTCGCACCTGGAAGAAGCGCCGGACTGGCACGGGGAGGTCTTCGACGCGGAGCGGACGCGGGCGGAGAAAGAAAAAATCATCGCCGAATGTCATGCGGAAGGGGGTATTACCGAACTGCATTGGGTGGAACCGAGGTTTATGACTGAAGAAGAGATGCGAAGCAATCCCCGTTTTGCCGACCTTTACGACCCTGCGGTCTGATGCCGCCGGGCGGCAACATTCCGCCTCGATTTAGAAACTAAAGCTCCAGGAGATATCCCTTGCTGACTGACCACCACGCCGCCGAGCGCGAGTACGTGCTCCGCAGCGCCCGCGACTTCGACGTCAAGTTCATCCGCCTGTGGTTCACCGACATCCTGGGCAACCTCAAGGGGTTCGCCATAACCGTGGATGACTTGGAGGATGCCCTGGAACTGGGCGTCGGGTTCGACGGCGCGGCCATCGAGGGCTACAGCACCGACGCCGAAAGCGACATGCGGGCATTTCCCGACCCGACGACTTTCACGCTGCTGCCCTGGCGTCCCCGGCGCAACGCCGTGGCCCGCATCTTCTGTGACGTCCGCACGCCCCGGGGGGAGCCTTTCATCGGAGATCCGCGCCACGTCCTGAAGCGTAACCTGGAGCGTCTGGCCAGCTTGGGATACATCTACTACGTGGGCCCCGAGCTGGAATATTTCTACCTTAGAGACGCCGAAACGCCGGAACCCCTGGACACCTATGGGTACTACGACCAACTGTCCAGCAACCCCGCGTCCGACCTGCGTCGGGACACCGTGCTCAACCTGGCCGAAATGGGCATCCCCGTTAAATACTCCCACCACGAGGGCGCGCCCAGCCAGCACGAGATCGACCTCCAGTACACCGACGCCCTGACCATGGCGGACAACGTCATGACCGCCCGGCTGGTGATCAAGGAGCTGGCCCAGCAGCAGGGCGTGTACGCATCGTTCATGCCCAAGCCCTTCTCCACGGCCAACGGCAGCGGCATGCACACCCACCAGTCGCTGTTCCGCGGCAACAACAACGCCTTCTACGACCCGGACGACGACCTCCATCTGTCGGTGATCGGCAAGCGGTTCATCGCCGGCCTGCTGCGCCACGCGCCGGAGATCACCCTGGTGACCAACCAGTGGGTGAACTCCTACAAGCGGCTGGTTCCCGGATACGAAGCCCCGGTGCACGTGTCATGGACCATGTCCAACCGCCTGGACCTGATACGGGTTCCCTCGTACAAGTCCGGCTACGAAACCTCTTTGCGCGTGGAATACCGCGCCCCTGACCCAGCCTGCAATCCGTACCTGGCGTTCAGCGCGCTGCTGGCCGCCGGCATGAAGGGCATCGAGGAAGAATACCCATTGCCGTCTCCCATCACCGGCGACGTCGGGTCCATGTCCTCCGAGGAGCGCACTGCCCGCGGGATCGGCCGGCTGCCCACCAGCATGGGCGAGGCCATAGCATTGGCCGAAGACAGCGAACTGCTGCGCCGCACCCTGGGCGATTTCGTCTACGAAACGCTGATCCGCAACAAGAAACAGGAGTGGGAGCAATACCGTTCCACGGTCACCGACTACGAGATATCCCGCTACCTGCCGTTGCTGTAGGTCGGCATCCCCGCCAGAGAGGCCATAATGCAATTCTCCGGGAAACTGGTGATTATCGCCGCGCTGGCGGTGACGGTGCTGCTGGTCAGCAACATCATCGCTATCAAGCCGGTGTCGCTGTTCACCCTGCCGTTCAACTTCATCGGAAGCAACCTGTTCGTGGTTTCCGCCGCCATCGTCTGTTTCCCCATCGGCTATATCATCAGCGACATTCTGACCGAGGTGTACGGGTTCCGTGTCGCTCGCGGCGTAATCTGGTTGGGTTTCGTATGCAACCTGCTGATGGTGTTCCTGTTCTGGGTCGGCGATATGATCCCGGGCGCGGTCTTCTGGGAAAACCAGGCGGAATACGAGACCATTCTCGGGGCAACCGGGTGGATCATGCTCGGTTCCTTCGTCGCCTACATCGTCGGCGAGTTTTCCAACGCCGTCATCATGGTCCTGCTCAAGAACCGCACGCAGGGGCGATTTCTGTGGCTGCGCACCATATCCTCCACCGTGGTGGGGCAGGGCATTGACTCCATCCTGTTCTTCACCATCGCCTTCGGTGTTTCGGGGCTTTGGGTTGGACCCGACGGCTCGTGGCTGCCGGTGTTCAACGCCGCCGTGTGCGCCTGGATCGCCAAGTCGGTGTACGAGATCGTCGCCACGCCGCTGACCTACATCGTAGTTGGCTGGCTGAAGCGGACCGAGCGGATGGATGTTTACGACGCGCCGCGCTCCCTGAACCCCTTCGGCGTGTTCGGCAGCGGCGACAGAAACGCGGCCGTCCGGGCGTAAACATGATGGCGGGTTCCGCCCATGGAACAAAAAGAGCCTGAACACGGCCACCCCCACGACCATCCGAATCGTGGTCCCGACAGCCTGGGCTCCGGGTTCGCCAACTTGAAGGGCACCGGGTTGCCGTGGCGCGAAGTGCTCAGGATTGCCGCAGCAAACATGTGGCTGAAGGTGGTGTCGCGGCGCACCTGCTGCGGCAATCCCGGCCAACCCGGCTGTTGACGGCGCTGACCGGCGCCGGCGTGACCGGCGGACGCAGTGGCGCAATGAGGCCGCCGGCTTTGCGCTACAATGGGCCTGAGCGCGGTCAGCGCCGCGAAATGGGAGAACCGCAATGACTACGCCCCAGGCCAAAATCCCGGCTGCCCGGCATTGGGAACCGTACCCCGAACTGCCCCGCGAGCCCAAGGATATGCAGCAAATACGCCCCATATACTACCTGCAAGAGACGCTCGTCAGCATACTGACGCCGGGCTATTCTTTACGGGACCATCCGACCATTCTCATCAGCGGGGAAATTCCGATTTACTATGACCCGGCAGCCCCGGCTACCGGCGGCCCGCCGCCCCATGTCATCCCCGACTGCCTGATCGCTTTCGACGTGGATACGGACGCCATCTGGCGGCGGGTGGGATACGACCCGGTGCAGAACAGGAAACCGCCCGATCTGGTCATGGAGGTCGCCTCCCGCCGCACCCATCGCAATGACACGCTGCGCAAGCGAGACATTTACCAGCGAATCGGCGTGCCGGAATACTGGCGTTTTGACCCGAAGGGCGGACGCTACTATGGGCAGGTCATCATCGGAGAGCGCCTGGTCAACGGGCAGTACCAGCAGTTCCCGCTAGTCCGATACGACAATGGAGCGGAGGGCTCCACCAGCGCAATCCTGAACCTTAATTTCCGATGTCTGGACCGGCGCTTCAGCATTCACGACCCGGAAACCGAGGGAAAGTACGAGCACCCACAGGAAATGAATGCCCGCCTGCGCGCCGAACTTCAGCGGCTGCGCGGAGAGGGCTGAACCGCATCAGGAGCGATACTTATGCACGCCGAACAGCGCCGGGTAGCCGAGGACGGCCTCCACTATCTCGTCATTTTTCCGGACGACTACGACGCCGATGCCGACTATCCGCTGGTGGTTATGCTGCACGGTTTTGGCGCCAACATGCAGGACCTCGCGAGCCTTGCGCCGTCCATAAACCGCAAGGGCTACGTGTACGTGTGCCCCAACGCGCCCGTCCCCTTCGAACTGGCCCCCGGCATGATCGGCTACGGCTGGCACCCGCCCCGCGGCCAGGCGACTGACGATCATTTCGCCCAGGCCGAATCGTTGCTGGACGCATTCTTCACCGAGGTCCTCAGCGAGTTTAGGGCCCAACAAGATCGCGCAGTGCTCCTGGGGTTCTCGCAGGGAGGAGGCATGACGTATCGGATGGGCCTGGAGCGGGCGGACAAGTTCGTGGCCCTGATCGCCCTGAGCGCGTCCCTCCCGGACCCCGAAATCCTGCGCCCGCGCCTGCCCGACCACCGCAAGCAGCCGGTGTTCGTCGCCCACGGGCTATACGACCAGATGGTCTCGATGGACAGCGCGCGCCGCACCCGCGAGTTCTTAGACGCGGAGAACTACAACCTGTCCTACCACGAGTACAACATGGGCCACGAAATACCGGTGGAAGTCCTGCGCGACATGGTGCCCTGGATGGAATCCCTCCTGCCCCCGCTGGTGGAGGAAACCGACCGCATCTTTTGAAGCCACCACATCGTTAGCCGGCCACGGTTGGTTTTACCGGGATAAACAGGATGCACGGGATATACAGGATATCGTTTCCAAATGCTCCATTCTGATATTACCGAGAAGATAATTGGATGCGCTTTCCAAGTTCAGAACGAACTCGGAGCAGGCTTTCTGGAATCCGTCTACGAGAAAGCCATGGTGGTGGCATTGGCGCAGGCAGGAGTGCCAGTACAATCTCAATCACCGATCAACGTGTATTTTCGCGGCGTAACGGTGGGGTCGTTTTACGCGGACTTGCTGGTTGGAGAACGGGTAATCGTGGAGTTGAAAACCGTGTCGCAAATCTCTGAACAGCACCGTGCCCAAGTCATCAACTATTTGAACGCCACCGGATTTCCCGTCGGACTGATAATCAACTTCGGCAACCCCAAGCTTCAGTATCGTCGGCTCACTGCCAGCCGGGGCAGCGGACCTTAGCATCGAAAAAGCCACCGCCAGAGTGGCGCAGCATTGAGTTGCATCCTGTCCATCCCGTGTATCCTGTTCATCCCGGTAATCGCATCACCCTTCAGCTAGAACTCGTGGAGGTATTGCAACTATGAAAGCCACTGCCAAGCTGCGCCAGATGCTCGCGTCCGACCGTATGGTCGTCGCCCCCTTCGTGCTCAACGCCCTGCACGCCCGCATCGCTGAGGACGTGGGACACCAGGCTGTCTACATGACCGGCGCCGGCACCGCCGCCGAACGAGGCTTCCCGGACGTCGGCTTGATCACCATGACCGAAATGGTCGCCAACGCCAAGTACATCGCCGATGCCATTAACATCCCGGTGATCTGCGACGCCGACACCGGCTATGGCAACCCGCTCAACGTGCACCGCACCGTCCGCGAGTACGAAGCCGCCGGCGTGGCCGCAATCCACCTTGAGGACCAGGTCTTCCCCAAGAAGTGCGGATTCTTCGCCGGCAAGCAGGTGGTCCCCGTCGAAGAACACGTCCAGAAAATCCACGCGGCCCTGGACGCTCGCACCGACCCGGACTTCGTCATCATCGCCCGCTGTGACGCCTATGCCGTCACCGGCTGGGAGGACACCGTCAGCCGCTGCCGCGCCTACGTCGAGGCCGGGGCCGACCTGGTATTCGTCGACGGCATCAAGTCCCAGGACGACATCCAGCGCTACGCCGCCGACCTCGCTGACGTGCCTCGCATGTACAACGGCGACCTGGCCACGACGCAGACCATGGACGAACTGGGCTACAAGATCATGATCTGCGGCAGCACCATCTGGCTCATATACAAGCAGGTGCGAGCCGCCTACGAAGAGCTCATGGCTGACGGCAAGGTCAACCCGGACCGCTACGGCACCCGCTGGGACGTCGCTTCCGTGCTGGGCCTGGACGCCATCTACGAGCTGGAAAAGAAGTACGGCGTGCAGGACGTGGGCACCGACGTGGCGGGTCTGGCCGCCGCTCAGGCCGCCCAGATGGCCGCCGACGCCGCCGTGCTCACCCCGGCGGACGACTGACCCACCCAGGCAACCCGAAGCCTCAGCGGGGAGGCCGGCGATGAGTGATCGTTTCCGTATGCTATACGACGGGTCGTGCCCCATGTGCAGCCGTGAGGTGATGAACCTTTACCGCCGCCGACCCGACGCCATCGAGCCCGTGGACATCTCCGCTGAGGATTTCGACGCTGTCGCGTGGGGCCTGGACGCCGATCAGGTTCAATCGGCCATGTACGGCGTCAAGCCGGACGGCACCATTACGGTGGGCATGGAAAGTCTGCGCGAGGGCTACCGCCTGGCCGGCCTGGGCTGGGTGCTGGGCTGGACACAATGGTGGCCGGCCCGCCCCGCCTTTGATCTCTTCTACCGCGGTTTCGCGCGCAACCGCATGCGCATCAGCAACTGGCTAGGCCGGTGCGACGGCCACTGCCGCGTTTGAGAGCGCTCCAGTTGCATTGGAGCAAAAACCGGGACGCGCTCGGCGCGAAGGCCGCAACCGTACCGGTGCCAGAGTGCCGGATGTGGCGTTACCAGAACGCTCCGCCCGGCACTGATTGCATGGCATTGCTCTTGGATTAAGCCGTCAAGCCACTGTGCGCAGTGTAGCTGTTCAGGGCTGTGGTACCGAATTGGTGGAACCTGGCTTGGGGATAGCTGGCGGGGGGTCGATGGTTATGTCATACAGTGGGCACGGAAACCATTGGCGCTAGTTGGTGTCAGAGGACGAATATAGCGGTGGATGCGTCCGTTTCCGTCGGGTTCCAGTCCGTCCCACTGTACCAGGATGTTGAAGGCCATCATCAGGTAGGCCAGATGAGCCTCGAAACCGCGCCAGGTCAAATGTCGCATCACCTTGCTGCTCCACACTGTGGTCATCATGGCAAAGGTGGTTTCCACAGCCATGCGCACGTTCCACTCTCCCCGTCGGCAGATCTTGACGTTGGCCCGGTCGCCCTCTGTTCAAGCCAGGGGCAGGCCTTTGGCCCGGTGAAAGCCGGTGTCGGCCAGGATGATCATCCGCCCGTCGTAGTGTTCCAGCAGGTGTCGGAAGGGCTGGTCAACACTCGAACTGCTGCGCCCGGCGAAACGCCTCAATTTCGGGCCCGACGTAATTCAGAAACGCCGTAATCAGCCGATGCAGCGAGGCCGCGTTGGACATATCCACCCGCATGGCCGCAGTGCCGTGCCGCATCAGGACAGCGGTGCGGGAGTCCTCAAAGATGATGTTGTCGCTGGGATAGCCCCGGTTAATTTTGCGCTGGAATTCGGAGTCAAGGTCGTCGTGGGTATCCTTCGCCTCCCAATAACCCCGTGGCGTTCGCGGCGCATCCATAACCGTGCCATCCGGCATCACGTTGCCCGGCGCGCGCAGCTCGGGCGCCAAAGCCAACTGCTCCGGCCGGTCCCGCCAGTAGGCTCGCAGGCAGTACTGGAATGCAGCCCTGATGCTCTGCTCGTTGTTAGAACCGCCGAAATCAATATCTGCGCCAGCTCTTCCCGGAAACGCTCTATATGGCGATAAGACGACATGATCCGGCCATTATTCGAGAGTACGACTGGCCCGCGTCGGCCCGCCTGCCTTTTGCTATACTGGACGCCATGATCACCTTGACTTACCGGCAAGCCAGCCAACGGTTCATGGCGCAAGCCAGAGCGGAACTGGCCCAGGGTGACCTGCAACAGGCGTCCGAAAAGGGCTGGGGCGCCGTCACTCAGTTGCTCAAAGCCATCGCTAATCGGCGCGACTGGGAGCACAACCGCCACCGCCACTACCTCAGGATTATCAGCAGATTGCGAGCTGAGACCGGCGACGGCGACATCCGCCGCCTGTTCAACGCCGCCAGCGCGCTGCACGAGAACTTCTACGAAAACGAGATGGCATCCGCTGACGTGGCCGACGGCCTGGAGGATGTGGCGGCGCTTCTGACCAAGCTGCGGCCGCTGGCCGCCTGAACCGGGACGGCCCACCGGCGCCAATGGATTGCGAACATCGAGCAGGCAGGCGACAATGAGCAGCAATTGGGAGCGGCAGGAGTTCAACCTGCCCGAAGGTCACGGCTGGGAGGCGAAACCGGGGAACCGGATTTTCGTGGGGAATCAGGGGGCGGTGCGTTTTGAGGTCCCGAACACCTGGATCCTGGACATGCCCAAGGGTTCCCGGTCGTTCGTGTTTCTGGACCGGGAACCGGAGGCCGACGCCGACATCCGACTGGACGTGCGCGTGATGCCGCTGGCCGCCGCCCGTCCCGACGTGGAGTGGTCGCAACTCCAGCCGTGGGAAGAGCCGCCCATCGCCGACTGGCTCAAGAAAAACCTCGCCGCCGACGAGCGCATTCCCACCCGGGTGGGCAATCCCCTCACCCTGCGGCTGGACGGCATGACCATCGTCTGGGCGGAAATGGACTTCATCGACCCGGTGGAGAAACGACCGGCGCACACCCGTCTGTGCTACGCGATGAAGACACAGGCGGCGCTGCTGGCGATGATCGCCATGGACTACTGGGATGATCACGCCGACCGGGCCAAGGCGGCCTGGAACGATATCCTCGGAACCCTGAAGGTGGGCGAGTTTATCGAAAGCCCCTTCCGCGGGCCGGGTCGCCGGTCACGGCGGAAATAGATTGCGCCACGTCGCAACTGCCAACGCCTGACGGCAACACCTGAACAACGGTAGGTACCATGACCGCAACACCGGCGTCCGCCGCCATCAACTCCGCCCGCCTGAACGACAACCTGAACGCGCTGGGCGAAATCGGCCGTGACGAATTCGGGATGCAGCGGGTGGCGTTCTCCCGTCAGGACGTGGCCGGCCGCGACCACGTCAGCGCCCTGATGCGCGGCGCGGGCATGTCCGTTCGCATCGACCCGGCTGGCAACATCATCGGCCGGACCGAAGGCGCCCACCCGTCGCTGCCCGCCATCGCGCTGGGGTCCCACACCGACACGGTGCCCAGCGGCGGCGCTTACGACGGCGCGCTGGGCGTGATCGGGGCCATCGAGGTGGTGGAGGCCCTGCGGGACGCCGGTCATACCACTCGCCATCCCATCGAGGTGATGGTGTTCACCAACGAGGAGGGCACCAGCTTCCACCGCTGGCTGCTGGGCAGCCGCGCCGTAGCGGGTCTGTGGGAGCCGGAAGACTTCGCCGCCGTCGCCGACGATGGCGTGACCCTGACCGATACCCTGCCCAACATCGGCGGCAACATCTCTCGGATTGAAACCGCCCGCCGCCGGCCCGAGGAGTTCGCCTGCTACTTCGAACTGCACATCGAGCAGGGGCCGACCCTGCACCGGGGCGGCTTCCCCATCGGAGTGGTCACCGGGATCACCGGCCGTTCGGTGTACCACGTGGACATCGTGGGCGAGGCCAACCATGCCGGCACGACGCCCATGGCGCTGCGTCGGGACGCCATGTCGGCGGCGGCGCAGATCGCCCTGGCCGTGCGGCGCATCGCCGGCGAGATGGAAGTGTGCCGGGTGGGCACCGTGGGCTCCATGGACGTGCATCCCAACGCGGGCAACGTGATCCCGGGCCGCGTGCAGATGGGCGTGGAGTTCCGGGACGAGCGCATGGAATCGCTGGCCGGCGCGGAGGTGGAACTGCGCCGCACCGCCGAGGAAGTGGCCCACGCCGAGCAGGTTGCGATCACCGTGACAGCCCAGCGCAACACTCCGTCGGTGCCCATATCCGGTAATATGCAGCAGTTGGTCGCAGACGCGTCGGAGATGGCGGGCCTGGAGCACGTCAGCCTGCCCAGCGGAGCCGGCCACGACGCCCAGGCCATCGCGGCGATAACGCCGGCGGCAATGGTGTTCGTGCCCAGCGTGGGCGGCATCAGCCACGCCCCGGCGGAGTACAGCGCGCCGGAGGACTGCGCCAACGGGGCCCAGGTGTTGCTGAACGCGCTGCTGCTGGCGGACCGGCGATAGTTGTCTGAAGCAGGATTTACAAGATTTATTGGATGGTCAAGGATGGGGCCTTACGCCCTCCGGCCGTCAATCCTGCAAATCCATCTAATCCCGAAAATCGTGCTTCCGACGAGAGATCGATAGCTTGACGACCAATTGACTTACCGCGTCATCGGCTGCGCCATGAAAGTGCATAATACGCTGGGCGGCGGCTTTCAGGAGGTAATATATCAGCGCGCCCTCGCTATCGAAATGTCTCGTGAAGGAATAGATTTCGGCAGGGAAGTTGAACAGTCCATCTACTACGAAGGGATCGAAATAGGCAGCCGACGGGCCGACTTTATCGTGGACAACCGCGTGGTGGTTGAGTTGAAAGCGTTGGACGCTCTTGAAGATGTTCATTTGGTGCAGGCGAAAAACTACCTGGTGGCTTATGACTTTGGCGTGGGCTTGTTGATAAACTTCGGTGGTCAACGGTTGGAGTACAGAAGAATCTTCAATAACCGCAAAGCTTTGGGAAGATAATTGTCAGAAGCAGGATTTTCGGGATTGATGGGATGCGCAGAATTGGATAGTACGCCGCTGTCGGGCGTCTTCAATCCTGAATATTCCTTCCAATCATAGAAATCCTGCTTCTGACGAGCGCTGAAGAACGCTCTCATGACGGGCGGGCGTAGCTGGTAAGTCCCGGTGGCCGGAGGTTGGCGATGCCGGCCAATCGTGCCTGCTATAATCGCCGACATGGAACTTTCCGCCGACTACCATTTCGATAAGGAACCGCAAGCCGTTTGGGACGCGTTGATGAACCCCAACGTGCTGGCCGGCTGCATCCCCGGGTGCCGCAGCATCGAACCCGACGGACCGGACCGATACCGGGCTAACGCGACGGTCCGCGTAGGGCCGATCAGCGGGAATCTCGTGGCGACGGTGGCGCTCTCGGAACTCAATCCGCCGCATTCCTACAAGATGGCCATCGAGGGCTCAGGCAACCTCGGCTTCGCCAGCGGCGTGTCCACGGTGACGCTTACCCCCGCCGCCGACGGCGGTACCGACCTGCACGTGGACACCGACGGCCAGGTGGGCGGCGCCGTGGCCCGCGTCGGCCAGCGCATGATGGGTTCGGTGGCCAAAGGGATGATGGACCGGTTCTTTGGCTGCCTGGCCGAATCGGCGTAGCGTCAGAAGCAGGATTTTCAGGATGATGAGGATTCACCGGATTGGCTGTCATAATCCGAGAAATCCTTAACATCTGGCAAATCCTGCTTCTGACAATTAGGAGCAACCATGCCACTCGTAGACGACCTCCGCGCCAAGTACCACGACCAGTGGGAGGCGATGGTCACCCATCCCTTCGTCCTGGAGATGGGCGATGGGAGCCTGGACATCGCCAAGTTCCGGAACTACTTCAGGCAGGACTACGTCTTCTGCAAGGACCTGGTGAAGCTCACCTCCATTGCCATCGCCCGGGCGGCGCCGGACTACGACGCCGGCAAGATACTCAACGGGTTCCTCTCCAACTTCCTGTCCGCCGAGAACGACCTGTTTCTCAACGGCTTCCACGACCTGGGCGTCACGGCAGCAGTACCTGGAGACCGAAGCCAACCCGGTGACCCAGGGTTTCGGCGACTTCATGGTACGCACCGCGTTGGAAGGCGACTTCGACGACCTCATCGCCCTGTTCTACGTGACCGAGGGCACCTACCTGGACTGGGCGGAGCGGCTCATCAACGCCGGCGCGCAGCCAAACAACGCCGTGTACCAGGGCTGGATCGACATCCACAGCCCCGCCGTGCTGGGCGACGTGGTGGCGTGGTTCACGGAGCGGCTCAACGACGCCGGCGAACGGGCAAATGCAACCCAGGCGGCCAACCTGGAGCGCATCTTCCACACCACCCTGCGCTACGAGTACCAGTTCTGGGAGGCGTGCTACCACGGGCGCCAGTGGCACGACGCCGGATAGCCGGCCAACGCCGGGCCATCAGATATGAGTCAGCCCGCCACGGTGGTGGTAACCGGCGCCGGGGGCTTTCTGGGCGGTCAGGTTTGCCGCGCTCTGACGAAACGCGGTAACCGCGTCATCGGAATGGTAAGAGCCGGCTCTCGCAACGGGTTGCCTGCCGACCTGTTGGGGCGCGTTGAACCCCGGGCCGGGGATATGCTGGACCGAGACTCCCTGGCCGACGCGGTGCAGGAGGCCGACGTGGTGGTGCATTGCGCCGCCGTGGTCTCCATGGACACCGCTGACGGGGAGCAAATCCGGGCCGTTAATCTGGCCGGCGTCCGGAACTTGATCGAGACTTGCACTGACCAGGGAATCCCGAGACTGACCCACGTCAGCTCCGTCCACGCCTACGCCGGCCTCCGGGGAAAGGAGCTGAACCCCGCATCCCCGCTGGCAGTCGATTCTCCAGTCCCCTATTGCGCGGCCAAGGCCGAAGGGCAACTGGCGATTATGCAGGCAATGGAACGAGGATCGCTCGGTGGCTGCGTGGTCTGTCCCAGCGCAATCGTCGGACCCGGCGACCACCGGCCTTCCATTGTGGGTCGCCTGGTGATGGACATGGCGCGCCGGCAATTGCCGCTGTTGATTGACGAAGGCTACTGGTGGTGCGACGTTCGCGACGTGGCCGACGCCATTGCGGCGTCGGTGTCCGCGCCCGACGACGGCGCCATCTACTTCACCCCCGGCAACTATGCCAAGTTCGGTTTTATGACCGGGATCTGTTCGGAGGCATTGGGATACGACGTAACCCGTCCGGTAGTTCCCTACTGGCTGGCTCTTGCCGGGCTGCCGTTCGTTCGCGCCTATGCCGCCGCCCGGCGGATGTCTCCCCTCTACAGTCGGGCGTCCCTCCACCTGACGCACAACTGCCCGGACCGGGTTGACGACGCCAGCGCCCGAAGCGTCCTCGGTTATGCGCCGCGTTCCCTGCGCGATTCCATACGGGACACGCTGGCCTGGTTCCGGGAGAATGGGGCATTGAATTGAGCGAAGGCCATTTCGGGTTCACCCTGATCGTTGCGGTCTGGACGGCCCTGGCCCTGGCCCCCCTAGTAGGCTGGCAGTTGGGTCTCGATTACTTCGGACGGACGGGCGGACAGCCGGCCGGCCCTCGCCTCCCCGCGCGCTGGGGATGGTTTCTAATGGAACTGCCGGCGCTGATCGTCCTGCCGACGATGTACCTGGTGGGAGGCGAACGGCAAACGGTGGGTGACATCCTGGTTGGCTTATGGACGGCGCACTACGCTCACCGCACGCTCCTATGGCCGTGGCCGGTGCAGCGCAACGGGCGGCCCATGCCCGTGGCAACCTGCCTGGCCGGGTTCGCCTTCAATATCGTCAACGGCCTGCTCTTCGGATGGTTCCTGACCCGGCTGGCGGCATATCCGTCGGATTGGACCGGAGACATTCGCTTCATCACCGGCGCGGCGGTGATGCTCCTGGGAGCAGCGCTGAACATCTGGGCAGACTACCATCTCGCGGGACTGCGCCGTGACAGCCCCGACCAACCGGTTCTGCCCCAGCGGGGCGCATTCCATTTTGTTTCGTGCCCCAATCTGACCGGAGAAATCATGGAATGGGCCGGGTTTGCGCTGATGACTTGGTCGCTGCCGGGATTATCCTTCGCCCTGTGGACCGCCGCGAACCTGATCCCACGCGCCCAGTGGCGACGCCGTTGGTATCGCCAGCAATTCGAGAACTACCCAGAGAGCCGGAGGGCGCTCATCCCCAAAATCCTCTAGCGCAACGGGTTCTCCGGCAAGCGTCCTTGCCCTTGTCATTCCCACTGCATGGTGGCAACCTTGCGTCCAACGCAACCGGCGCGGCAGTAATCGCGCCGATACGGAGGGACGCAACATGACCACCAATCAATCGGAGCACGGCCGACAAGTGCCCAGCAAAGAGGAAGTGCTCGGCTACCTGAAGGACGACACCAACTGGGGTCGCTGGGGCCCCGACGACCAGAAAGGCGCGGTCAACATGGTTGACGACGCCAAGCGCCTGCGCGCCACCGGCCTCGTCAAGACCGGCCGGGCCGTGTCGCTGAGCCGGGAGTTTCCCGTCACGCCGGCGCCCAACAACCCCACGCCGGCCATCCACTACATGCGCAAGGGCCCCCGCGAGCCGGGCGGCGGCATGTCCACCGACTACTACGGCATCTCCTACCACGGCACGGCGACCACGCACCTGGACGCCCTTTGCCACGTCTGGGACCACAACGGGATGTGGAACGGCAAGGACCCCAACGAGATGATCCAGTTCGACGGCGCCAAGTACGGCTCGGTCGAGCACTGGAAGGAGGGCATCATAACCCGCGGCGTGCTGCTGGACGTTCCGCGGCACCGGGGCACTGACTACGTGACCCAGGAGACGCCCATCCACGCCTGGGAATTGCAGGACATCTGCGATGCCCAGGGAGTGCAGATGGAGCCGGGCGACGCGCTGGTGGTGTACGGCGGCCGGGAGAAGTGGAACGCCGACGGCAACGCCATCTGGGGCAGCGATGCCACGCAGCGCCCGGGGCTCCACGCCTCGTGCCTGAAGTTCATCCGCCAGAGCGACTGCTGCGTGCTGGTGTGGGACATGATGGACCACACGCCCAACGGGTACGACCTGCCCTGGTCGGTGCACGGGAGCATCTTCGCCTACGGCATCGGCCTGCTGGACAACGCGCTGCTGCAGCCCCTGGCTGAAGTCTGCGCCGAGGAGGGCCGCTGGGAGTTCATGCTGACCATCAACCCGCTGCGCGTGGTGGGCGGCACCGGCTCCCCGGTGAACCCGGTGGCGATACTGTAATCGCGGTTCCGGCGGCGGCCAGTCCATGTCCAGCCTGCTGGAACAGGTGCAGGCGCTGGTCGCCGCCGGGAGAGTCAAGCCGAGTAGGCACGGACGCCGGCGCATGGCAACCCGCGTCATTCCGTATGCCGATGTCCGTAACGGTATAGCCGATGCCGTAGTGGTAGAATCGTACACGGACGACGAAGAGCCTTCGGTGCTGGTACTGCAATTTGACCAAGAAGACCGTCCGTACCACGTAGTGTGGGGCTTTGACCTTGACACCGGCGACGCGCTGGTAATCACCACTTACTATCCCGGCCTGGATCGTTGGGAACCCGGTTTCATGACCCGGAGGCGGAGATGAAGTTCGGCGAAATCGAATGCCTGCCCATGATGATTTATCACGGCGGCTATGCCGTGCAGATGGAAACCTGCATCCCCGACCCCAACATTGACCCTTTGCCCGTGGTTTCCATATTTGAGCTGGACCGGATTGACGACGTTCGCGACGCCATTGACCGGGGTTATCTGGATGTGGCTGCATCATACGGCGACCTGTTCCGGATGGTCCCGCTGGACATTGCGCCCAACGGCTCAGTGGAGCCGACACCACGATACGACCGATACCGTACCCGGATGGAAGACGTAAACGGTTATGTGGTTGAGATGGCGACAGAACTCACGGGAATCGGATCGCGGTGGGCTGCCAGCATTTCACGTAAGGACCTGCCGCGCATGGATGCCGTTCGGGCCGCGCTCGAAGCGGGAGACGTGGAAACCGCCGCACAGTACGGCAAGCTCTATCGGCTGGAGCCGGTGGACGTGGAGCCGGTGGTCAAGCCCTGGCGGCCTTCAGAGAAGGAAGCTGAGTGGAAAGCCCAGCGCGAGGCGGAGCAGCAGACGACCGCGTAGCACTGCATTGCAGTCCGGTCGGGGTGCGGAGCCAGAATTGCCGCACTAGGTAGCGCAAGGAGACAGCTATGGCTATCTATAAAGTGGTGGGCAATAAGGAGAAGTTGGACAAAGTTGACGCGACATCCTTCGGTCAAGAAGGAGTGTTGGAACGGGCCGACTTGCAACGCATATTGCGTGACCAACCTGATGTGCTGGAAGAAGGCCTGCTAATAATTTCCGAGGAATTCGGCAACTGGCAGGATTCCAACCGGCGAATCGACCTGCTGGGTCTGGACGCCGAAGGGTGTTTGGTCGTCGTTGAGCTGAAGCGAGGAGAGACAGGCGGCCACATGGATTTACAGGCCATCCGGTATGCCGCGATGGTCGCTAACATGACCTATCAGCAAACTGTGGACACTTACCAAGCCTACTTGGAGAAGCGGGCCAATGAACCGGGCAGCACCCCTGTTGAGGAGGACGCCGCCGAAACCCGCCTACGTGAACATTTGCCGAGCAATGATCAAGACGAGGCAGCGATTCATACCGAGATACCCCGTATGATCCTGGCTTCGGAGAATTTCGGGAAGGAACTGACCACATGCGTAATGTGGCTCAACGATTCTTGGCTCAGAGAGGCGGGCCAGGAAATCAAATGTGTTCGGCTACAGCCGCATCGCAACGGTGATGAGACCTTGATCGAAGCAAGCCTGGTAATCCCGTTGCCTGAAGCTTCAGAGTACCAAACCCGACTTGGGCGTCGGGAACAGGAAATGATGCCAGCGGCTTCGAGGAAGTCGGAACGCGTTCAAGGTGCCGCAGCTTTCGAAGCAAGCATCAAACGCGCGCCCGAAAAATTTCATGCGGACTTGCAGCGCCTCTATGATGCGGCAATAGTGATGGAACAACTAAAAATCGCTGACCTGACCACACGTATCAGCGGCAAAGACAATCACATCAGGCTGGAACTGCGGGTACCCGGGAAAGGGTTGGACTTGGTATCGTTCGACAATCTTCTGTCAGCCGGTAAAGAGCGCGGGGCCGAAATAAAGTTTTGGCCTACAGGGGACATCTTGTCTCCTGATTCACGCCACCGAGTTGATGAGCTGATTGATGCAAATACGTCACAAAAGGCTCGCTACCGACGATTATCCCAAAAGAAATACGATTGGGACGCCATTTTGGCCGCTATCCAGAATGCCTACCGGGAAGCCAGCGGCCACCAAATCGAGGCAGCATCCCCATGACTGACCGGAAGATTGTCTTCCTTACTCTCGCTTGTCCGAAATCACCCGCCCGTCCTTGATCACCAACCGCAACTGCCGCAGGTTGTTGATGTCGTCCAGCGGGTTGGCGGCGACTACGATGAGATCGGCGAACTTGCCGGCCTCGACGGTGCCCAGCTGATCGCCGACGCGGCATAGTTCGGCGGCGTTGCGGGTGGCGGCGACCAGCGTTTGCCAGGTGGTCGCGCCGTCCCGGACCCACAGGCCCATCTCCAGCAGGGCGGCCTCGCGCAGCGGGCGGATGTCGGAACCCAGGGCCATCTTCGCGCCGGAATCCAGGGCGCGGCGGAACCAGTAGGCGTGCTCGTCGGAGGCGGCGTCGGCGCGGCACTGCAATTCCTGGGCGATGTTGCGCTGGGCCAGCCACTGCCGTTCGTAGTCATTCTGGGCCTGCCCCTCGGTGAGATGAGAAATGGCCAGGGTGGGCACGTACCAGGTGGGCGACTCGGAAAGCGTCGCGATGCACTCCTCGTCCATGATGTAGCCGTGCTCGACGGTGTGGGCGCCCAGGCGCAGGGCGGACTTGACGGCGTCGGGGTTGGCGGCGTGGGCCATCACCGGAAATTCGCGCTGGCGGCAGATGGCGAAGGCCGCGCTCAACTCCTCCTCAAGGAAGAATGAATGCCAGTGGCGGTCCCAGTCCGGGCCCATGATGCCGCCCGTGAGATTGAGCTTGATGTGGTCGACGCCGTTCTTGATCTGCTCGCGGATGGCCTGGACGAACCCGTAGGGGCCGTCGCACTCGCGGGCCTGCCCGGAGGTGAGGAAATGCCCGCCGGTGGTGGTAAGAAAGTAGCCGGAGGCGAACACCCGGGGGCCGACCACGTCGCCGGAGTCGAAGGCCCGCTTCCAGGCAACGTCCATGAAGTGAGCCGCCCCGCCGCAGCGCACGGCAGTCACGCCGCCCTCGGTGAGAGCAAGGGACAGCGCCCGTCCGAAGTTGGCCGTCTCCTGGGCCACGGTCATCCCGGGCGGGACCGGATACTCAGGATGGATGTGCACGTCCCACAGGCCGGGGAGGAGGAACGCCCCGCGCAGATCGATGACGCTGGCGTTGCCGGACCGAGCGCTACCGGAGCCGACCTCAACGATCCGGTCGTCATCGATGACCACGGTGGCGTCCGGCGTGACGCCCTCGTTCACGCAGTCGATCAGGTTGGCGTTGGTGAGGATCAGGGACATGTTGGGACCTCCGGCAGGGCGGCATTATACGGCAGGAGGCCGGAGGTTAGCGGACGCAGGGCAGATTCCACAAAGATACGAGCCACCAGAGTGGGCAGCCGGATGGAAATGAAGTGGAAATGAGCCGGAAATGAAATCCAGTTTTTGCTGCAATTTGAGCATAAAAATGCGAAATGAGCCGGAAATGACCTCTGCAAACGTAAGCCGTGATCTGCGGCCCCGGCGTCCCGCTGGATTATGCCCGACCGCTGCCTCGATGCTGAAATGGCTGCGATTTTGTGAACCGCGCAGCTGCAACCCTCTCGGCTATGGCATCTGGCCACCGCCCTGTTCTTCGCCGAAATGGTGCCCTGCTCGGCCTTCGTAACGCTGGACGAGCAGCAGGAAACGGCCGCGCGGGATTTGGGGCTAACGATAGCGTGAAGTGTGGTGCGACGCTACTCTGAGGCAACAGCATACGCTGACTCTCGACATTGAAAGGCTCACCTGATTAGATCTGCCTGTCGGAACCGTCGCTGCCCGTCCAATCACCCGGCGTCGGTTCGTCGAAGGGTCGCCCTTGGGCTTCGGCATTCAGGCGACGACGGTTCCATTTCTGCCATGCGGCGCGCTCCTCGGCACGGCCTCGGGCCACGTGCCCTTCAATGACCGGAATGACAAAGCGATTGACCATTGCTTGATACAGCGACATTATCAGTTCTCCGGCGACGTTCAGCGGGCGGGTCAGCAACATTGCAAGTATAGCAATTCCGATGCCTACGCCGCTGAAATCGTGTAGTACAGCGAAAGCGAAGTCGCCGGCAGTCTGCCACCACGGCACGTCCGGTGCCGTTTGCCATTCGGAGGCTGGTTCATCTAGCGTCTTGTGACAGACGTAGACCAGCGTGAGCAGCCACAGCAGGCTGACCAGACGAAAGAAAGTTCGAGCGTCGCGCCGGTAGATGCTCCAAATGGACTCGCGGTCCTCCGGCTGGGGTGTAGCTGGGGGTAGGATTCTGGCGGCAAGGCGACGGAGCCATGCGAGAGGAGTGCTGCGTTGCTGCGCCATTTGATTGCTTGTGGGTTATGGTGCCGGGTCAAAGCGGAACGAGTCCGATATGGCAAGGTTCTCAGTAAAGCCCATAATGACCTTGCCTAGGAACTCAATGACGTAGGCCTCGTTAGTGCTGTCCTTGTCCAGAATCACGTGGTGAATGACCTCGTGCTCTGCAAGTTGTTGAGCTCCTCTCTGGAGTTTTAAAGGTGTCACCAGTATGCCGCCTTGCGCTCTGGTATCTTTGATACTACCCACCAAGGCCGCTACTTCTTTTCGAGGTAGCCTCGACGTCCAGCGGCGGCATTCCACAATCAAAAACCCTTCTCCGTCGATTTTGACTCCTTTTGCATCTATTTCCCACTCTGTTCCCGATTCCCCGGGGACGAGCTGCTTGCCTTCAACCCTACCCAAGCCAAAATGGATTGCAAATTCGTTGAGCAGAAATTGAGCTGCCTGTTCGTAGCGTTCCCAATCTTTCAAAGGTAAATTTCTCCTGTGCAGTTGCAGCCCAGGATTATCCCGAGCAATAGCCCGTTCGTGGAGACAACGCGGCAACAATCATTGGGGAAGTTCCGCGATTGCTTTCTCAACGGTGGCTTGGTCAAAACCCAAAGACAGGGCACGATTATAATCGCGCAGCTGCAACCCTCTCGGCGGTGGCATCTGGCCACCGCCTTCTTCGTCGAACTGGTGCCCGGCCTTGCTTTCGTAACGCTGGACGAACAGCAGGAAACGGTGGCGCGGGATTTGGGGGTGACGATGGCATGATGGCGCGGAGTCAGGCGAGTTCGTCAAGTACTTCAGTGATTGCCTGTTCGTATTGCGCGTCCAAAAACTCGCGAAAGCGCAACGCCAACAAGTTCCCTAACCATTCATGGACAACCTTTTCGATTACTGCTATCAAGTGGGGCAGGTCGTCCTTCGTAAGGTCTTCGTACTTCGGGTAGAATTCTACGGGTACTGTTCGGCCCCGGCACATTAACTGGTATCGGAGAAAGATGCCCGGCCCTGGGTCCAGTTCGCCACACGTGCGGCGGATAGTCCATTCTGAAAAGACTCCGCTAGCATCGAGGTTGACGGGTTCGGTGATCGGTGTAGTCATGGAATTTTTCTCCTAGGAGTGCGTAGCGATGTCTAAACCTGCCTGGATAACCCTGGCACTTCTCTTGCTTGGGGCACTTGCGATGGTTTCTTGCAAGAGTGACGAGCAGCGATTGCTGGATTGGTATCACGAAAATTACGATGATGTGAAGAGCGGCCTTCCCCCAAAGGAGATGTGCGACCGCTGGCTCCCTGCATACTCGGCAATGCAGTATGAGGCTAAAATTGCTGGCGAGCAATTCGACCGTGACTTAGTCCGCATGGGTGATATGTTGCGGCAAGGTCACATGTCGCCAGTTCAGCATGAGAAAATGGTGAACGATATGGCTACTCAATTTAGCGATTGGATTGAAAACCGGAGTAATGCTTTCTGGAATCAAACGCAAATCCGAGGGTCCGCAGAGCGAACCTACTGCTTCCGTAGGCTCTACTATGCTCGTACACCAAGCGAGTGCTCATATGCTGCCCAAAGGATCATCCAAAACGCGGACTATTGGGGTAACCGGGATATGAAAGTTTTTGCGATTGTCGAGTATTGCTTGGAGAACTGGCCGGGATTCCTGGAAACCAGCTGAATTATCGGTAGTCGTGGACACCGAACCGCAGCGCGTGGATTGGCACCAGCCGCTGCCGCACCGGATCGACCGCCAGCAGCGCGCCTTCCAGGGTGTAGGCGCCGAGCAGGGCCGGGGCGCCTTCGTCGGCGAAAATTGCTATCGTGGGAGTGATGATTCCCTCCATCCTGACGTGGACTATTCCAAGGTCGTCCTCCACCACACTCCCGTCGGAAAGTTCGAACTGGATGCGGCGATACGGGACTACACCGAATTCACTCAGCAAGTTTGCCGGCAAACACGTAAACGTGGAGCCGGTATCCACCAGCGCATTTACGGTTTCCGAGCGTGTGCCGTCGGCGGAGATGACTTCCAGTGGATAGTTGAAGGTTCCCATCATGGGGTCTTCTGGATTCCTGCTTTCGCAGGAATGACGGTGTGGCGTTCTTTAGGCGGAGTGACGGCCTCTAGGCGGAGTGAAGGTCCTTCGACAGGCTCAGGGTGAGCGGGGCTCGGCTGAGGCCGACGGGTATTCCGGCCGTCGGCGTTCGCGGAGGGCGGCCAGTCCCTCCTTCACGTCGTCGCCGAAGAAACCCAGGGCCTCAGCGAGGAGGGAATAGTCAAAGGAGGTGTGGCCGGCCTGACGGAGCCACTGGTTCAGAGCGCGCTTGGTGAAGCGGATGGCCGGCTGAGGCCCATCGGCGAGGCGGCGGGCGACGCGCATGGCGGTCTCCATCAGCTCGTCCCGGGGCACTGCCATGCTGACCAGGCCGATGCGCTCGGCTTCCTTGCCGTCCAGGAAGTCGCAGGTGAGCAGGTAGTACTTGGCCTTGGCCATGCCGCAGAGCAGGGGCCAGATGATGGCGGCGTGGTCGCCGGCGGCGACGCCCAGGCGGATGTGCCCGTCGGTGATGCGGGCGTCCTCGGCGGCGATGGAGATGTCGGCCATGAGGGCCACCGCCAGGCCCGCGCCCACGGCGACGCCGTTGATGGCGGAGATCACCGGCTTGTCCAGGTTCAGGATGTTGTAGACGATGTCGCCGGCTTCCCTGGTGTTCTGGGCGACGATGGCGGGGTTGTCGATGGCCTGCTCGATCATCTCGAAATCGCCGCCGGCCGAGAAGGCATCGCCGGCGCCGGTGACCACGGCGACCCGCACCTCCGGGTCGGCGCCGATGTCCAGCCAGATGCGGCTGAGCTCGTTGTGCAGCCGGAAGTTGGTGGAGTTCAGGGTTTCCGGCCGGTTCATCGTCAGGGTGATGATCCCGTCGGACTTTTCGATGAGCAGGTGCTGGTAGGAGGAGTAATCGGTCATTGCTGTGCTCTCAGTGTGGGCAAGAGAGGTTAGTTGTCGGCAGGCGTTGGTTCAAAATCAGGGGGCAGGTCGAAAGTGGGCCGGCCGTCGGGCCGGTGGCTGTGGGCGAGGATAGCGCGCATCAACTGGTTGTGGTTGCGTTCCATCTGCTCCTGGAGAGCATTGTGGCTGCGCTCCATTTGCTCCCGGAGCGCATCAATGCTTTTCTCCAGATCATTCGTTTTTTCACGCAGGGCCCTTACTTCCCCTTTCAGCTCACCGAATTCTTGCTGAACGGAGCCCATCCGCAGCCAAAGCGCGCCCATAACCGCAATCTGAGCCGCGATCAATGCGCCGTAAACGCCCAGCACAACGGCGACCAGCGTTATTATGCCGGCAATGTTGCTTGTGTCCATTGGTGATCTCTCCTAATGCACTGGCCGCGGCGAACCTTTGGCGCACCAATCCTACCAGACGATGCGCGCTTCTTGCAGGCTGGCGAGCTCGGCCTCGTCCATGCCCAGCAGGCCGCAGAAGACCTCGCGGTTGTGCTCGCCAAGGTCAGGGGTCCAGCGCAGGGGGGCGGTGGGCGTCTCGGAGAAGCGCCAGGGCGGGGCCACGGCCCGCTGCTCGCCCTTTTCGGCATGAACGGTGGTGGGGAAGGCGTCGCGTTCGGCAAGGTGCGCATCGGCCATCAGCTGGTCGGCGGAGAGAGATGGAAACGCGGCGATGCCGGCGGATTGCAGCAGGTCCGTCACCTCGTCGGCGGTACGGGTGGCCGTCCATTCCGATAAGCGCTGCTCCAGGCTGTCCTGGTTCTGCCAGCGCAGAAATGCGTCGCCGTACTCGTCGGCGTCGGCCCATTCCGGATCGCCCATGGCCTGCTTGAGCGAGCGCCATTGCGCGTCATCCGCCACGGCGATGGTCACCCACTGATCCTCTCCCTTGCAGGGGAACACGCCGTGAGGAGCCATGGCGTCGTCCCGGTTGCCCAGCCGGGCAGCGTCGCGATCGTTCATGGCGGTGTCCATCAGGGCGTGGCCCATAAAGGCGGTGGCGATATCGCGCACGGCGACGTCGGCGCGCTGGCCGACCTGGTGGTTGCGATGAGCGCACAGGGCAGCGACGGCGGAGAAAGCGGCCATCATGCCGCCGGTGTGGTCCATGGCGTGGCGCAGTTCCACGGGCGGGCCGTCGGGGTAGCCGGTCAGGTAGCCCAGTCCACCCAGGGCGGCGAACATGGGCGCGTAACCGGCGTAGCGCGCCTCGGGCCCCGTCTGCCCGTTGGAGGACAGGGACACCATGATGATGTCGGGCTTGATCTCGCGCAGCTGCGGGTAGCCCAGGCCCAGCCGGTCCATCACCCCAGGCCGGAAGTTCTCCAGCACCACGTCGGAGATGCGCACCAAATCGTAGGCCAGTTCCAGCGCCCGCGCCTCCTTGAGATTCAGGGTGACGGAACGTTTGCTGGCGTTGACCTGCTCGAAGGACGACGGCGGCTTGCCGTACATGGCGTGGGCCCGCCGCGTGATGTCCAGGCGCGCCGCCGATTCAACCTTGATGACGTCGGCGCCCAGGGAGGCCAGGATCATGCCGGCAAAGGGGCCGGCGGCGTGCACGGAGAAGTCGGCGACGCGAACGCCGGAGAGGGGAGCGGATGCGTTGGTCATGGTCACCGCCTGTCGGCTACGCAGTCGCCGAGCCGTTTTGGTATTGCTCCTGGTACTCCTGGAGCAGCGAAGGCAGGAGGTCGGGATTGGTCCGCGCCGCGGCGTTGAGGATCATAGCATCTCATTGGCTTCTTTCCGGGCCTCTGCCCTGCCTTCTTTTCGCGCCTGTTTGATGCGGCGGCGTTCTGCCAGAGCGATGAACATCTTGACCCCCAATTCAATCAAAATCGCCAGCGAGAATGAGACGAAAGGGCCCCATTCCCACAACCCCGTGATCGCCTGCGGCGTATGATCCCATACCCAAGCCTGACCTCGTACCCACAAAGTCAGCAGGACAGCGGGCCAGATGCCTATGATGATAAACGGGATGTGCTTTATGGCATCGCCCGGTGGCATGGCCATGATAGCCCATTGCCGGCGACGCTGGGAAACGCCGCCGGCACGGTTTGCTCTCCGGAGCGGCTGGGACGTGTTCACACTATATCGGAGAACGCCTTATACCGATGTTCTCCCCCCTGACTGCTGGCTGATCGGCGTCAGACGCGCGGATGCACCTGTCCGCCCACGATATTCCTCCACTCACTGGACGGCTCCTCAGTTGGAGTATCTTGGGTCAATCAGATCTCTCAAACCGTCACCCAAAAGGTTGAACCCCAGAACCGTCAGACTGATCAGCACTCCCGGATAGATCATGAGCTGGGGCTCGCTCTGGAAAAACAAACGTCCCTGGTTGAGCATGGATCCCCATTCTGACGTCGGGGGCTGCACTCCCAGGCCGAGAAAGTTCAACCCAGCCAGAGCGAGAATGAGGGTTCCCATCTCCAAAGACCCCAGAACGATTACCGGGGAGATCATATTCGGGATGATATGGCGAAGCATGATACGGGCTGACCACAACCGATCGCGGCTGCGGCTTCCACGAAGGGCCTCTCGCGCGTTTCCAGCACCAGGCACGCTGCTCGTCGTTGGCCGTTCAACTTTGCTCGCTACCCTATGGGTGCCTGGGATCAAACGCATCGCGCAACGTATCTCCCAGCAGATTGGTCCCCAGCACCAGCAGGAATATTGCCACCCCGGGCACCAACATCAAATGGGGATGGGAACGGAAGTAGGGCCGTCCATCGTTTAACATGGTCCCCCATTCCGGCGTCGGCGGCTGGTTTCCCAGCCCGAGGAAGCTAAGGGCAGAGATGGCGAGAACCACCGTGCCCAGGTCCAAAGTGGCGAGGACCAGCACCGGACCCAAAATGTTGGGACAGACGTGCCTCCTCAAGATGTGGATATCCGAAGCGCCGACCGCCCGTGCCGCCACCACGTACTCGGTTTCCCGGACGGAAAGCGTGGGTCCGCGCACGATCCGGGCAAAACTGGCCCAACCGGACGCCGTCAGGGCCGCCAGGAGTCCGAAATGTCCTGAACCGAGGAGGGCAAGGACCGCCAGACTTAGCACGAGTCCGGGCAAGGCGAACACCGCGTTGAGCAGCGTCGAAATACCGGTGTCCGTCCAGCCCCCAAAGTAGCCTGCCGCGAGACCAACTACAATCCCGAGGAACGTCACACTGATGGCTACCGGAATGGCGATCCCCATAGTGGAACGGGCGCCGTGGACCAAGCGGCTAAACACGTCCCGGCCCAATTGGTCTGTCCCCAACAGGTTTGGTACCCCGGGTGTCCGCAGCGAGACATCCAGATCGACATCATTGGGCTCATGGGTGGCAAACTGCGGAGCGAAAATGGCACTCGCGATGAACACCGCCAGGATGCCCCCACCCAAATAGCCGATCCAGTGCCTGCGGGCCCGGCTGGTCCACCTCCGAAACATCATCGAGACGTTCACTGCAAACGGACGCGAGGATCCACGACTACGTACATCACATCTACCAACAGATTTACCACCACATAGATCGCCCCGGACACAAGCACATAAGCGGAGATCACCGGCATGTCGCGGCCCGATACCGCCGCCAAGACCACTTGGCCAACTCCGGGCCAGGCGAAGATTATCTCGATGACGATTGCGCCACTGAGCAGATGACCGAACTGCAGCCCCAGGTAGCTTATCGTGGGTATAAGCGCATTAGGCAATACGTGGCGTACTGCGATATACCCTGGCCCCAGGCCTTTTGCCTGTGCAGTCCGGGTGAAGTCCAGGTTCTGCACCTCCAATACGCTGGCCCGTGTCAGCCGAGTCGCAATAGCGGCCGGCAGCGCCCCCAAGGCCATGGCGGGGAGAATGAGATGCTGGTCCACGCCGAACCCGCCCGCAGGCAGCCACCCCAGCACCTCGGCCAGTAATACTATGAGAAGTAGGCCTAGCCAAAAACTGGGCAATCCAGCGATGGCGCCCGCCCCGGCTCGGCCGAGGTGGTCTATCCAGGAGCCGGATTTCAAGGCTATCAGGATACCCAGGGGAACTCCCACCAGCGCCGCGAATGCCAGCGCGCCCACAGCTAGAAGCAGGGTGGCTGGCATCCGCGTCAGCAATTCCTGGGCCACCGGGCGGTCACTCAGATAGCTATTCCCGAAGTCCCCCCGGAGAACATCGCCCAGCCAGCGGGCGTATCTGAGCGGAAGGGGGTCGTCCAACCCCCACTCCGCCCTCAACTGGGCAATCAGCTCTGCTGACGCTACGTCTTCCTGCCCCTGTTCCGCAGCCTCTCGCGCCGGGTCTCCGCCCGCCAGGGCGGTCAAGCCAAAGGCGAGCATGGAGACCAGGAGCAGCGTGGGGACCAGAGCCGCCACTCGCTTGGCCAAATAGTGAATCAAATTTAATTCCCTTGATTTCCTACCTGGCGCCGGGACGTTGCCACCGTTTTGCGGCCTACTGGACTATCTGAATCGTGTCCAGGGTTGGCTGGTAAGTGACTCGGTGCCTCAGCCCGGTGATGGTATCCCGGTAGGCATAAGTCAGGTAATTGTGGTACAGCGGCGTTACCGGCACGTCATCCGCCGCAATCTCCTGCAAGCGGTCATATATATCGAACCGCTTTTGTGGATCCAGCTCGGCCTTGCCCATTGCTACCAACTGGTCGGCCTCCGGATTGCTGTAGCCTCCTTTAATCGTGGCGTTATTGAATCCATCGGATGCGAGAAACCTCCCCAGAATGAAGTCCGGGTCTCCGTTGGCCCACCCGGTTTGGCCGATGCGAAGGTTCCAGTCAGTGGTGTCGCGCCGCTCCCTCGCCGCTGCCGACTCCAGGGGAACGAGTTCCAGGTCGATCCCTAGCTGGCTTAGTTCAGCCTGCAAAAGTTCGGCGATGGACTTATAGGGCAGGGCTTGTCCGCCCCCGGTGCGGTAGATGAGAGTCGCGCTGGCGCGGTCATCTCCCAACACTGAGTGGGCCAACCGGTGGGCTTCCTCGGGATCGTAGACCGGTTCGCCTTTGGGCGAGAGCCAGCGGGGCACAAAGGCCGAGAGCAGGCTCTTTCCGGGCACTCCGTAACCCAGCGCCAGCTTGTCCACTATGGCCTCACGGTCTATGGCCATGGACACCGCCCGGCGCAGGTCCACGTTGTCAAATGGCGGCCGGTCACTGCCAAAGAAGAGGTACTGGCTGATGGAGACCGGGTCTCCGCCAACTGTGATTCCCTCCCGGCCTTCCAGGCTCTTCGCTTCCGCCGGAGACAATGCCCCCAGTTCGACTACGCCATCGACCTCTCCCGCCAGTATCGCGGATACCCGGGCCCCGGAGTCTGGTATGACCCTCAACCTAATGTCTTGCACCAGCGGTTTCGTGTCCCAATAGTCATCGTTGCGCTCAAGCAGCATGAACTGGTCCCTCTCCCAATCCGCCAGCTTGAAACGCCCCGTCGTCGAGGGAATGCCCTTAAAGTTGCCTTCCTCCGTGAAGGAAGCCGGAGAAAACATGGCGCTGAAAAAGTTGCTCATCGTGAAGATCATCGACGGGTTCGGCGAATTTAGTTGGTATTCCACGACGTCATCGGCCACCTTGGTGGCCCCGGCCAGGTCTCCGTAGGACCGGGCTATGGTCAGGGAGAAGAACGGGGACCGGCGAGGGCTGATCTGCATCAGGCGGTCTATGTTGGCGACCACCGCGTCAGCGTTGAATGGGGTCCCATCGGTGTAGGATATTCCTTCCCGCAGTTGGAACGTCCAACTCAATTGGTCTTCAGCCAGGCTCCAGCTCTCAGTGAGTTGCGGCGTGGGCTCCAACTCTTCGTTCAGCATGACCAGGCTGTCCCAGACCATCAAGCTGTTATGGGTGTAATAAGGGTCCTCCTCTCCGTTTGCCAGGTTGCGGGACACGGCCAGCAACACTTCACGGTCGGCTGTGACCACGGCTGTGGTAGGAGTCGGAGCGGCGGTTGCCGCAGCCATAGCGGTTGGGGCCGCCTGTCCCGGCGCGCTGCGCTCGGGCGTAGATTGGGCCTGGGCTTGAGGCGCCGCGGTGGCGGCCGGCGCAGCGGGAGCCGACGCGGCAGATTGTGGCGCGGCCGCCGGTTGTTGAGCGCCGCCACAGGCCAGAATCCATAGGGTTGCGGCCGCCAGGATTAAAGTGAAGAATCGTCCGGTGGGTCTCATCGTGCTGCTCCTTTCGCGGTGTGCTGTTGATCAGACTCGCGTCCTGGTTGGGCAAGGAGAGACGCCGGGGCTATTTTTGACCTGCCGGAGGGCTGGGTCTCGGGTGAGGCAACAAAAAACCCCGGCATCTACTCTGCCGGGGTCGAAATTTTTCGTTAGCCTCGGGATTTCCTGTCCTGTTCAACGGGGAACCCGATGGGCCTATCTCTGTTTGGCGCAGAGTAGTGCTCCACCTTCCCGG
>DAOUHZ010000161.1:0-67962 GCA_034428455.1 Dehalococcoidia bacterium | reverse complement strand
AGGTCCCCCTTGCTGAGAGTGTGTCAACCCACAGCATAACGGGACTTCGTGACATTTTCAAAATTCACTCAAACTAGCACCAATGGTTAGAAATTCTTGTGTTCAAGCAGCTCACTTGGCACTATGTCATTGATAACGTGGCCTTGGCATCGCAACAATATGGGCAGCGACGTACAATCCATGAACTCTTCGAGATTTTCGCCGATGCCGGCCAAGTGGACATAATTCCGCCCAGCCATCGAGAGTGTTGGCCCAGACACCGAATGACGCCAAAGAATCACGGTTGAGAGTCGTGGCAGACTTGCTGTCTGGGATGACCGAGCAACAAGCCATCGCGATGCACCAACGACTTACAGGCGTCTCCCTTGGCACGGTGATGAACGCAATCGTTCGTTAGAAGGCTCTACTGCTGATTGATTGCGTTGTTCCCTTCGTACCGTGTGGCCCCGCCAAGGAACGGGAAGACGAAGACGGATGATGGGAAAAGGTCAAAGGAGCCTTTCCCCGTCATCAGATACCTGTCGGTGCGGTAGAGGCGGCGGGGATCCCAGAGGCCGTGGAGAGTGGGAGCGCTGTTGCCGAAGACGCCGCGCATTGCAAATGCATCGACCTCGCAGATTTCGGTTCCCAAATGTCCGGCGCCCATTATAATCAGGGGATCAACCCGCTACCCAGGAGGCAGCCACCATGTCCATCACCCAACTCACCCGCAGCGCCGTGTACGGCCAGAACGGCATGGTCTGCTCCAACTCGCCGCTGGCCGCGGCGGCCGGACTCCGTGTCTTGCAGGAGGGCGGGAATGCTTTCGACGCCGCCCTGGCAGTTGCGGCGGTGGAATGCGTCACCCTTGTGCCCGTCTGCGGCCTCGGCGGTGATTCGTTCATCCTGGCTTACGACGCCAGGAGCGGCCAAGTCACGAACATCAACAGCAGCGGGGTCGCCGCGTCGGGCGCAGAAGCCGAGTACTACCGAAGCCAAGGCTTGGCGTTGATGCCGATACAGGGGCCGCACTCCATATCCGTTCCCGGCGAGGCCGCCGCGTGGGAGACCGTGTACCGAGATTTTTGCACCATGCCGTTTGCCGATCTGCTGGCGCCGGCCATTCAGTACGCCGAGCGGGGGTTCCCCGTGTCGCCTCGCATCGCGCGGTCTTTCGCCGGAAACGCCGAGTTGCTGGGACGCTTTGCGGCCACCGCGGACATCTACCTGACCAACGGCGGGCGGCCGCCCCGGGTCGGCGAGGTCCTAGTCAACGGCGATCTGGCGAACACGATGCGCGCGGTGGCCGAGGGCGGCGCCGACACCTTTTACCGCAGCGAAATCGCCACCAGGATGGTCGAGGGTCTCAACAATGCCGGGGCGCTGTTCACCGAGGCCGACTTCGCCGGTCACTACGCCGACGTTGGGGACGCTATCAGCACGACGTACCGCGGTCACACCGTTTACCAGACCCGGCCGCCGTCCCAGGGATTTATGCTGCTGGAGATGCTGAACATCGTCAGCGGGCACGATCTGTCGTCGATGACGCCCAACTCGGCCGACTCGATCCACCTGCTGGTGGAAGCGAAGAAAATCGCGTACTCCGACCGGAACCGCCTCGCCGGCGACCCCAATTTCGTCGATTGGCCACTGGATGGCCTGCTCTCAACCGAGTACGCGGATATGCGCCGCGAGCAGATCCATCCCTTCCAAGCCGGCGATGAAGTCCGCCCCCTGGTTCCGGTGAACGGCCACGGCGATACCACGTACTTCTGCGTCGCTGACGGCGAGGGCAACGCGGTCAGTTGGATCCACAGCCTGTCCAATGGGTTCGGTTCCGGCGTCGTCGCTCCCGGCACCGGCGTGCTGTTCAACAACCGGGCCGGGCGTGGGTTCAGCCTCGAACCTGACCATCCCAACGTCATCGCGCCGGGCAAGCGCACCATGCATACGCTGAACTGCTACCTTACAACCGTGGGCGGTGAGGTTGCCATCGTCGGCGGCACGCCCGGCGGCGACGTCCAGCCGCAGGTTGGCATCCAAATGCTGACCAAATTGATCGACGGGGGGCTGCAACCCCAGGACGCCGTGGAATCGCCGCGCTGGCACAGTTTCCCCGGCACCGACCCGGCGACCATCAACCGCGCCGGTGAACTCAGGATGGAAATTGGTATGCCCGACGACACGATCCGGGACCTGGGCAGGATGGGACACAACGTGGTGCAGAACCCACTGGGCTCCTACCACGGCGTGGTGCAGGTGATCGTCCGCGATCAGCGCCGCGGTGTGCTTGCCGGCGCTTCCGATCCCCGTGGTGATGGGCAGGCCGTGGCCTACTAAACCGTCGGGAAGAGTAAACGATGACCTCGTAGGGGCGGGTTAGAAACTCGCCCCGGTCGCTAAGCGGCCGGCGCGTCAACGCCCGCGTTTTGGGCTTCCGTCGGCGCCTCGGTTGACGGCGGATTGGGCGCGCCAATGGGCTGCCAAAACACCGGCGGGCCCGCGTCCGGCGAGACGTGGGAGTGATGCGTCAGGGCAGTCATTATCCTTTCCTCGCTCAGCCGAATCTCGGTTAGCAGTTCGACGCGCAAGGATTGCAGTTCATTGCGGACGGATTGCAGTTCGCCGCGGACGGATTGCAGTTCGCCGTTCAGTTCATTGCGGACGGATTGGACATCTTCACGCACGGACTTCACATCGTCGCGCAACGATTGCACTTCCCGGTCCAACCCGTCGACCCGACTGGACAGGCGTCCCCACCAGTAGAACCCACCGCCGACCAAGGCGATGAGGGTGGCGATGCTTACCAGCGCGCCAATGATCGTGATAACGTCCGTACCCATCTCTCTCCTACGTTGGGAGAATTGTAACGACTTGAGACAAAGCAGGTCAATCAACTGTCAGCTGACTGGTTTCGGTCGGGCGTTGGCGATCTCCCGTTCAGGTCTCCGGGAAGTAGTAAATCGCCGGCAGGCCCCGGTAGCGTTCGTCGAAATCCATACCGTAGCCGACGACGAAGTGGTTGGGGATGGTGAACCCGACGTAGTCGTACTGGACTTCAACCTCACGCCGATCCGGCTTGTCCAGCAGGGTGCAGTAGCGCAACGAAGCCGGGGCCAGGCTCCGGATGTAGTCCTTCACGGCGACGCAGGTGTAGCCGGTGTCAGCGATGTCGTCTACGAGGAGCACGTGGCTGCCGGCTATGTGTCGGGTTTCCAACGTCCCGGTGACCTGCACGTCGCCTGATGACTCGGTCCCGCCGCCGTAGCTGCTGGCCCGGATGAACTCCAGGCGATGCACCTCGGCGCTCAATGCCCGCAGCAGATCGGCGGTAAAGATCGCCGCGCCCTTGAGGACGCATACGATCACCACGCCGGTGGTCGCGTAGTCGCGGTCGATTTCGCGGGCCAGCGTGGCAACGCCGGCCCGCAGCTCGTCCTCCGGGATCAGGACGGCCAGGCCGTCACGTCGCATCGCAGTGGCCCCCGGAGCCGCAGGGTGAACTAGACGTCCAGGTTCTGGACTTCGGTGGCGTGGCGCTGGATGAAGTTCTTGCGCGGGGCGACCTGCTCGCCCATCAGCATGGCAAACACCTCATTCGTGTCCTCAATGCCATCCACGTCGTCGATGTCGTTGATGGTCACCTTCAGCATCTTGCGCGCCGCTGGGTCCATGGTGGTCTCCCAGAGCTGGTCGGCGTTCATCTCGCCGAGACCCTTGTACCGCTGAATCGACGGCTCGGAACGCGCCGTGGACATGCGCTTCATCAGCGTGTCCTTTTCATCTTCGGAGTAGGCGTAGGCAATGTTCCGTCCCCGCTGCACTCGGTAGAGCGGCGGTTGGGCGATGTATAAGAAACCGCCCTCGATGAGCTCGCGCATGCGCCGGTAGAAGTAGGTGAGGATGAGCGTGCGGATATGCGAGCCGTCCACGTCGGCGTCGGTCATGATGATGATGTGGTGGTAGCGGAGCTTGGAAATGTCGAACGCCTCGCCTTCGCCGGTGCCCACGGCCGAGATGATGGCGCGGATTTCCTCGTGGCTGAGGATGCGCTCCACTTTGTCCAGGAAACGTTCCACGTTGAGGATCTTGCCCTTGAGCGGCAGGATCGCCTGGAACTGGCGGTCCCGGCCCATCTTGGCCGACCCTCCGGCTGATTCGCCCTCCACGATGTAGAGCTCGGACTTGGCGGGGTCGCGCTCCGCGCAGTCAGCGAGCTTGCCGGGAAGTGAGGTGCCGTCAAGGGCGTTTTTGCGGAGCACCAGATCACGGGCGCGCCGCGCCGCTTCCCGTGCGGCGTGGTTTGTCTGGACTTTCTCGATGACACCCTTGGCCGCGGTGGGGTTTTCCTCAAGGAAGCGGGTGAGACCTTCAGATGTCGCTGCTTCCACACGGCTGCGTATTTCGGGGTTGCTGAGCTTGTTCTTGGTCTGGCCCTCGAACTGCGGGTCACCCAACTTCACGCTGACCACGGCCACCAGGCCACCGCGGGTGTCCTCGCCGCTGAAGGAGTCCTTGGGGTCTTTGAGGTAGTTCTGCTTGCGGGCGTAGTCGTTGAGCACGCGGGTCAGAGCGGAACGGAAGCCGGCCAGGTGCGTGCCGCCCTCCGGGGTCAGGATGCAGTTGGCGAAGGTGCGCTCGTCGGCCGCCAGGTTGTCGTGGCCGTCGGTGTGGTGGTACTGGAAGGCGACCTCAACGTCGGCGTCCTCGGCGATGCGCTGGTAGTAGAAGGGGTCGGGCATCACGACGTTGCGCTTGCGGTTGATGTTCCGCACCATGCTGGCCACGCCGGTATCGAAGAAGAAGCAGCGCTCGATATCGCCGTTGCGCTCGGCGGAGTGGAATTCGCTGACCAGGCAGATCTCCAGGCCCTTGTTGAGATAGGCGGTCTGGCGGAGTTGGGCCACCAGCCGGCCGAAGTCATAGGTGATCTCGGGGAAGATTTCGGAGTCGGCGTAGTAGGTGACCGTGGTGCCCTGCTTGCGGACCCGCTGGTGCTGCTGGAGGTCCGACGTGGGGATGCCCTTGGCGTAGTCCTGGGTGTAGCGAACGCCGCCGCGGCACACTTCGGCGTGGAGATTGGAGGCCAGGGCGTTCACGACGGAGGCTCCCACG
Organism: Dehalococcoidia bacterium; assembly: GCA_034428455.1. GTDB lineage: Bacteria > Chloroflexota > Dehalococcoidia > Lucifugimonadales > UBA3495 > Bin87. The sequence continues at coordinate 62,868 of DAOUHZ010000161.1, read as the reverse complement.
CCGTGGAGTCCGCCGGATACCTTATAGGCGGCGCCGTCGAACTTGCCGCCGGCGTGCAGGGTGGTCATCACCGTTTCCAGGCCGGACACGCCGGTATCCGGATGAACGTCGACTGGGATGCCGCGCCCGTTATCGGAGACGCTGACCGCGCCATCCGCTGCGATGCGGACGTCGATGCGGTCGCAGTGGCCGGCCAAAGCCTCGTCCACTGCATTGTCCAGCAACTCTTTGATTAGATGATGGAGGCCGTCCACTCCGGTGCTGCCGATGTACATTCCCGGCCGCACGCGTACCGCTTCCAATCCTTTCAATACTTGAATATTGTCCGACGTATATTCGGAGGATTCTTCTGTTGGAGGTATCGCTATTTGCTGAGTCATGCCGAATGGTTTCTCCGATCCAGAGCCTCTGTCAACGTGAATATGTCACGGCCATTACTGTAACGCAGTGCAACAATGTCCAGTATGGACACCATTAGCATTATATCAAATATGCCGCCTGATTGCCATGCGCCGGATGTCACTAATTCGCAGATTTCAGGAAATCGGCCAGCGATTTCGGATACTGTCGGGGTGCGTCTGGACCGCATTCGCGTCAGTCGGAACGGGCGCCCGAGCTCTCTCCGGCGGACGCGTGGTACCAGTCACCGGAGAGGAGGCTGGCGATTGCCAGGCGCATCGGTTCGAACAGCGGCTGGGGCGGGTCACGCAGGGGGAACCAACCGTACTCGCGGAAGGAGCCGTCGCTGGCTTCGGGAATCGGTTCCTGGTCGCCAATGTCGCCCAGGAATTCTACGTCAACATAGTGGCGGTCATAAGCAACAATGTTGCTCAGGCAAAGCACGCGAAGCTCGCCTACCTGTACGCCCAGTTCTTCCAAGGCTTCCCTGCGGGCACAGCCCTCCAAGGTTTCGCCGAACTCCAGGTGTCCGCCTGCCGAACCCCATGTCGCCTCGCCATGGGCTCCCTGCCGCTGCGCCAGGAAGACCTTTCCGGCCCTGACGAATATCACCCCCACACCTACCAGCGGCCTGTCTGCCTGCGTACTCACGGCCGCAGTATAGCACGGGCACAGTCACGCCCTGATCGACCGGCGTGAGCCGTTGAACTCGGTTGTCGGCCGGGAATGGCGAGTGCTAGACTGCCCCATCCTGGCCTTCCTGAGAGTATGCGCTGATGCCTGCCGAAACCGTCGACGAACTGCCCATCTCCCGCTCCGGCCGGTCCGCGTTGGCGGTGTGCGAAACCGCTGCCCGTCGCGCCGGTGAGCTGGTGCTGGAGCGTTTCCGCACCGACGTGGAAGTCAGCCTGAAGGGCCGGGCCAACGTGGTCACCGACGCCGATCTGGCGTCCGAAAAGCTGATCCTGGAGTACGTCGCCGGGGAATACCCTGAATTCGGGATCCTCTCCGAGGAATCTGCCCCCGTTTCCGGTTCGTCGCCGTACACCTGGGTGGTGGACCCCATCGACGGCACCCGCAATTTCGCGGAGGGCATACCCCATTTCTGCGTGGTGGTAGCCATCGCCGACGGTGATCAGGTGGTCTGTGGCGTAACCTACGATCCGGTGCGGGACGAGATGTTTTCGGCGCAGAAAGGACGCGGCGCTTCCCTGAACGGACAGCCCGTCACCATTTCTGATCGCTATGACATCGACGAGGCGGTGCTGGGGTTCGATCTGGGGTACAACTTCGACCAGGCCAAGCTGTTGCTGGAAATGGCGGCGGGAGTCTGGCCCAAGGTCCAGGGATACCGCCTCATGGGCTCCAGCGCGCTGAGCCTGGCTTACGCCGCCTGCGGTCGCATCGACCTGTACTTCCACCACAGCCTTTCGGCGTGGGACATCGCGTCCGGTGTGCTGCTGGCGCGTGAAGCGGGAGGCCAGGTATTGGACCGGGCGACACTCAAGGATGCCACACTCTTTTCGCCGGGCCTGATCGTGTCCAACCCGGCGCTGGTGGAGCAGTTCCTGGCCCTGACTGAAGGAACGGCCTGGCGCACGATGTGAACGCCGAGCCATACCGCCCGCGCGTATCCAGCAGGGTTCCCGCGCGGGCTATTGACCGTAGTTTGAAGGAGGGATGTCTATGGTCACGCAGATTTTCGAAATGGTGCGCGAAGTGGGCCGGGTGCCGTCGTCGGAGGTGCCGCTGAACGCGGCCGAGCAGACCCGCTTCGAGCGCATCATGGACCAGGCGGTGATGATCGACGTTCACCAGCATCCGTTCCTGCTGCCGGAGGACATGGACCGGTTCATCGAGTTCCTCCGCACCAGCCGCTACCAGTATGGCTACCAGGCGGTGGAGGCCGGGGGTTGGTCGGCGGTGACCACCGCCAGCGCCTTCAGCGGGTTCAAGAGCACCGCCGACATGTCCTTCATGGAATACGAAGACATCGCCGCCGAGGTCGGCGGGATGCTGGCCGACGTGGCGACCCAGGACAACATCGTGCGCGTGGGCAATGCGGACGAGATCATGTCCGCCCGCCAGCAGGGCAAGATCGGATTCCTGCCCACCCTGGAGCACCTGGCCATCGGCAACCGCATTGAGCGCGTGGACGCGCTTTTCGGCATGGGGGTGCGCCTGGCCGGCATCACCTACAACCGGCGGAACTTCATCGGCGACGGCCAGACGGAGCGCAACCCGGGCGGGCTCAGCGATTTCGGCGTGGCAGTGGTTCATCGCATGAACGACCTGGGCATGGCCGTTGACCTGTCCCACGCGTCGACGCCCACGGCCATGGATGCCATCGAGATTTCCCGGGCCCCGACGGTGTTCAGCCACAACGCCTCCTTCACGTTGCGACCTAACGGTCGCACTCGCAAGGACGAGGAGCTGCTGGCGTGCGCTCGCAACGGCGGCCTGGTCTGCATAACCGCGGTACCCAACTCGCTCAGCGACGACCCCGAACAGGACATCGAGTGCGTCCTGGACCACTACGACTACATGGTGAACCTGGTTGGCGTCGATCATGTGGGCATCGGCACGGACACCACCGTGGGTGACCACGTGGCGTTCCACCGGGTGCTGCTTGGTCGGGGGCCGGACCAACTGCCAGCGCCGTATCTCAACGGTTTGGAGTCTCCGGCCGACGGCAAGAACATCGTGCGGGGCCTGATCCGGCGGGGTCACTCCGACGAGGACGTGCTCAAGATTGTCGGCGGCAACGCCCTTGACTACTTCCGCCGGGTGATAGGCTAGACGCTGACCGACACAGGACACCCGGAGGTCGTATGGCTGACGCCAAGAGCTGGGCGCACCTGGTGGGCAGCGTCCCGCTATCCGATGCGGAAACCGTGTTCCGCACGGTGAGCGGGGCCTGGGGTCATCGCCTGCGCCGGATTTCCGACGGGGAAACCGGCCGTCGCGGTCGCTGGATCTGGTTCCAGCGGGAGATGCTGGAGCAGCATCCGGCCATGGAACCCGACCCGGATGAGCCACCCTACGCCCTGTACCAATGGGATGGCCAGTTGTTGCGGGAGACGTCGTACATCCGGTTCAAGACGGGGGTTGATGCATCCGGCGTCACTTTTCCCACCGGGTACGCCGAGGCGGCGCTGGAGTCCTTTGACCTGTACACTCGCCTGCAACGCGAGGGCGTGATCCCGGCCGATGCCCGGTTCCAGGTGTCCCTGCCCACGCCCATGGCCACGGCGTACATGTACGTGAGCCCGGCGGCGCGGGAGGCGTACATTCCCGCCTACGAACGGTCGTTGCTGTCAGCGGTGGACGCAATTCTAGCGTCCACGCCTCACGACCGGCTGTCGATCCAGTGGGACGTGTGCCAGGAGGTGCTGCTGTTCGAGGACTACTTTCCGCACCGCCCTGCCGACTATAAGGAGCAGATCTTTGCGGAGCTGGGAAGGCTGGGTGACGCGATCCCCGAGACCGTGGACCTCGGCTACCACCTGTGCTACGGGTCGCCCCGCGACGAGCACCTGGTGATGCCGAAGGACATGGGGATCCTCGTGGAGATTGCCAACGGAATCACCCGCGAATTGTACCGGCGGCTGGACTTCATTCACATGCCTGTGCCCCAGGACCGGACGGACCGGGCTTATTTCCTGCCGCTGGAAGGGCTGAGTGTGTCCGCGGACACCGATCTGATCCTGGGACTGGTCCACCACGATGATGCAGCCGGCGACCGCGCTCGCATCGACGTCGCCCGTGATTTCGTAGATTCTTTCGGTGTGGCCAGCGAATGCGGCTGGGGTCGCACCGACCCGGCGCGGGTGACCGGGCTGCTGGAGAGCCACCGTAATGCCGTGGAGTACATCAACGCCGGATGATTGCCCGGCTGCCTGAGGGGTTTGAGATGATTCAGCTGACCGAGGAAATGTCGAGCCTGATTAACCGGGCGCGGGACGACGGCTACCCGTGCATTGTGGGAACCGCTTCCGATGACGGCACGCCCAATTGCGGCTACATCGGCACGGTGCTCACCGTGGGCGACGATACGCTGATTTACCGAGACCGCACCGGACGGAACCCGCTGGAGCATATCGAGGCGAACCCGAAGGTCATCGTCCTGTTTCGCAACACCGATAAGGACGCCGGCTGGAAGTTCCGCTGCACCGCCAGCGTGCATCGCGACGGGCAGGTCTTAGAGGACATGACTGAGCGGCTGCTGGCATCGGGGTTGGTGAACGAACGCTACCTGGAGGGCAGCGTCGGCGCCATCGTCGTGCTGCGCATCGATCAGGTCCTGACGCTGTTTGGAGAACTGTTGCAGGAACGGGAGCCCGGCTTGCAGTGGTGATCGGGCTGTCGCCCGATTGGCGGAGGGAGTGGGATTCGAACCCACGAACCCGTGAGGGTTAACGGTTTTCAAGACCGTCGCAATCGTCCACTCTGCCATCCCTCCCCAGCGCCGGGTATACATTGTAAGGCCGCCGGCCTGTAGGCGTACAGACCGGGCATCCGCTGACGCGTACCCATTTTGGTATCTCAAAGAGCGCACCGGTGGGGCGATTTCGTTGCCTGGAGAGCGCACAGCAAGCGACGAGACTGCCACTCCCGTATCGCGTGCGGGGTTGCAATGACTGTTTGATGGGAATAGGGCATCCGTGAGGGTTGTTGGTTCATTGGCTGCTTGATGGCTTTCTCGCTTTCTGCTGGGTCCGGTTGTTGGTTGGTACAGCGCTGCCAGAGGGTTTGCAGGTCGGTGTCAGCCCCACGGCCGGGGTTACGCAAGGTATTTTTGCCCACTGGAACCGTTGACAACCCGGGGGTCGTGCAGAACGCAGCGAGTGGACTGTCGCTGTGTCACCGGGATGACCACGCCGCTGAGAAACGGGCGGACGATGGTCGCTCGGGACAGGGATTTGCGATTTTGATGCTGACGGGGTGGCCGCGAACGACCCGTGGGACCTCTGGCGATGGCTGATATTTCACGTGATGGATACAGTATAGGAACGCATGTTCGGCATTGTCAAGAAGGTCGGTCCGCAAGTGGAGCCGGTTTGGCTTTGCATGGATGAACAGGATAAACAGGATGAACGGGATTTGATTGCTTGTCGGAGCGATGTCTGTTACCCGGACGAGAGCGCCGCGCTTCGCTCGCAATGCCAGTTCGGGCCAGACCGGGTGGACGTGAGCGGGCATCCATCGTTGCCGGGGTCATCCGCCGATGGGACGTTGACGGCCCACGGCTATAATGTCCGGCACCTCATTACCGATGGAGCCGCTCAATGCCCCAAGATTTGGTCCGTATAGCCGAAAGTTTGGCGCCGGAAATCCTGGCGAACCTTGATCGAATCGACGCCGAGTGTCAGCTGCCTCCCGACTTGGCTGAACGGATGGCGGCGCACAACCTGTTCTGCCTTTACGCGCCGCAGGCTCTGGGCGGCCCGGAACTTGACCCGCTCACGGCGTTCCGGGTGGTGGAAATCATTTCCCAAGCCGACGGATCCGCAGGCTGGTGCGTGTTCAACGGCAGCGCGATCACCGCGGCCCTGGCTCGTCTCACCGTGGATGCGGTCAAAGAGATTTTCGGTGACCCGCCGGCCATGCTGGGCTCCGGCTCGGCTCGGCCCGAGGGGACCGCGACCATCACGGAGGGTGGGTACATCATCAATGGTCGCTGGAATTACCTCAGCGGTATCGACCATTCCACCGCCCTGTTCCTGAACTGCCGTCTCCTGAAGCAGGACGGATCTCCGGCGCGGAACGACGACGGCAGTCCGGCCATGCGCGTGGTGGTGGCGCCGGTCGACGCGGGCAAGGTGATCGACAACTGGACCACCCTGGGGATGCGCGGCACCGCCAGCAACGACTGCGAGTATTCCGACGTGTTCGTGCCGGCGCACCATTCCTACCGGCGAGGCGACCCGTCGTATCATCCCGGGCCGCTGTACAACCCGGCCCAAACTGCGATCCTCATCAGCTGGACGCTGGCCGCCGCCAACGCGCTGGGCATGGCTCGCGGCGCGATGAACGCATTTCACGAGCTGGCCACGGGAGCCGGAACCACCAACTCGCCAACGCTGCTGCGGGATCGTGCCTACGTGCAGATCGCCTACGGGGAATGCGAGGCCATTCTGGACGGGGCGCGCACCTACGTGCTGGATGCTGTGGGCAGCATGTGGGATGCCCAGGTGCGCCAAATGCCCGATCTTATGGAGCGGGCCGTTCGGGCGCGGCTGGCCATAACCCATGCCATCCGCCGCTCCGTGGAAGTTGTGGACCGGCTGTTCAGCGTTGCCGGCACCAACGCCATCCACCGCTCGGTGGGTTTGGAGCGGTTCTTCCGCGACCTGCACGTGAGCGGCCAGCACATATCGGGTCTGCCCAACAACTTTGAATACGGTGGCCAGGTCTTGATGGGCGCGGAGACGACTGCCTCGCTGTATACCTGAATATGAAACAGCTGGCGGAAATAATCTCGCAACTGCCGCTCGATTACCAGACGATTGTTATCGTAGCGGTCGTAACGGAATCGTTGGCGCTAACCGTTTATGCCACCTTGCATTCGGCTCGCAACCAGCAGCTGCCTCTGGGAGCCAGTTCAGGTGTACTCCGCTCGGTAATGCTTTGGTTGGCGTGTCTGCGACCCATTATACTGGCCCTGCTATTGCTCCTTGCCTTTGGAATTGAATTTTGGAAAGAATTGACGGACGCTTTTCAGTCCGCGCCAAACTAGCGGCCCGATCTCCCGTATCAGCAACCAGGTCAAAAAGATGAACGCCCCTAGCCAGCCCAAAGTGCCGGCTGAAAGCAGGCACGCTCCTAGCAACATAATGATGGGGCCATTCTGCGCACTGCCCCAGAGCAGCGTAATCACCCCCAATGTGGTTGTGACGCCTGCTCCGATTAGTATGTAATTGAGCCAGGAAGACTTGTCCAGCCGGCTCTCCGAATTGCCAGCGCCACTGGGCTGGTCAGTCTGGCGACTCGCATCGTTGACTTGAGCCGGCACGGGTTCTGCTTCCGCGCCCCCGCTTCGCACGTTGGGCGTTGTCATGACCCACCTCCCCGATAACTTAATGTTACAGCCTGCGGGGCGGATTGACAAAAGGCTACTCCGGGAAGATGCGCTGGTAAACCCCGGGCGACCCTTCGCCGTGGATCATGTGCGGGCGCACCTCGTGGGTCCAGACCGGTGTGACGATCTGGCTCCAGTTCCGCCAGGCGTCGCTTTCCGCAATTTCCAGCGACTCCATCTCGTGGACCGTCGCGTATTTGGGCTCGCCCATCACCGCCTGGAACCGTCGGGCACGGATATATCCGGGGATGTCCAGCGCCATAGGCAGCCGCTCGTTGTTGTAGGCGTCGTTCCACGCCTCTTCGAGATGTTCCGGGATTCCCATACGGCCCACCAGGAGCAGCGGAGACATGCCGGCTTCGGCCGTCTCCTCCGATAATTCGTCGGGATGCACCCGCTTGTACAGGTTGCGAATGTACTCGGTGCCGATGACGCTGGGGGACATGCGTCGGGACCACTCGGTTGGCTCCTTGAGCCACTTCTGCCACTCGTCCGAGTACCAGGCTTCGTGGCTGTCCAGCTCGTAGACCGCCAGGTACTTAGGGCCGCCCTGGACCGCCTGGTAGCGTGCCGCATCGAGTACGCCCGGTATCGACAGACGCTCGGGAATGTGTTCCTCGTTGTACCAGCGGTTGTACTCCTCGTCGTGCTCCGGCGCCACGTCGCTGTACACCAGAAGCAGGCCGTCGCCTTTACGTTTCGTCGCCATGTTCTGCTCCATTTCTGTGTCCGCCGAGTGGCGGCATCATGCTGTCAGCTTGGCGGCAGTATAGCACCGGGTTCGGAGACGGCCTGCCTCGGTAGGGTTGGCACGACGGAGGTGGGCAGTTGGACAAACCGAGCGCGGTACGCTCGTCAGGGGTGTATAATCGGCCCACCGTACTAACTTTTTGGCCGACGCGTGTCACCAGTCAACAGGAGGGTTTTTATGACTACGTCGTTGCAGCAGACGTCTTCCAACGGACATTCCGCCGGAGGCGTGGAGGAATTTGACGTTATCGTCATCGGCGCCGGGGTCACCGGGTTGTATTCTCTGTACCGGTTGCGCCGGCTGGGGTTCTCGGTTAGATCCCTGGAGGAGGGTGACGGCGTGGGCGGCACCTGGTACTGGAACCGGTACCCCGGGGCCCGCTTCGACTCCGAGAGCTACACCTACGGGTACTCATTCTCCGAGGAGCTGCTGCAGGAGTGGGAGTGGAAGGAGCATTACTCCGCTCAACCAGAGAACGAGCGCTACCTCAATTACGTGGCTGACAAGTTCGACCTGCGCCAAGATATCCGCTTCAACTCCCGGGTGGCGTCCCTGGTCTATGACGAGACGAGCAACCGCTGGCAGATCACGACGGATGACGGGTACCAGGCCCGCGCTCAATTCGTCATCACCGCCATCGGCATCCTTTCGGCGCGCTACGTGCCTGAGTTCGAGGGCCTGGACAGCTACGAAGGAGCCTGGTGTCACACGAACCGCTGGCCCAAGGAAGGCATGGACCTGGCCGGCAAGCGCGTGGGCGTCATTGGCACCGGCGCGACCGCCGTCCAGTTGATCCCGGAGATCGTGGGCGAAGTCGCCCACCTGACGGTCTTCCAGCGCACCGCCAACTACTGCGTCCCGCTGCGCAACGCCGTCATCGACCGGGAGACCCAGGACTACATCAAGAGTCACTACCCCGAGATTTTCGAGCAGTGCCTGGCCACCCCCGGTTCTTTCATGCACGAGTTCGACACCCGCTCCGCGCTGGCGGTTTCGGAAGAAGAGAAACTGGAGCAGTACGAACGCCTCTGGGCCGAGCCGGGCTTCAAGAAGTGGCTGTCCAATTTCTACGACATCATGATGCCCGGCGAGGCCAACGAGGATTACGCCGAGTTCGTTCGCAACAAGATCCGCGAGCGCGTGCACGACCCGGAGGTTGCTGAGAAGCTGGTGCCGAAGAACCACATGTTTGGCTCCAAGCGCCTGCCCTGCGAGAGCGGCTACTACGAGGTCTACAACCGCGACAACGTCCTGCTGGTCGATGTCCGTGAAGACCCCATCGCCCGCCTGACCCCCCGCGGGATCCAGCTGGAGAGCGGCAGCGAGCACGAGCTAGACGTCATCATCTTCGCCACCGGCTACGACGCCGTTACCGGCCCGCTCAACCTGATCCACATCCAGGGTATCGGCGGCGAGGTCCTCAAGGAAAAGTTCGCCAACGGCCCCCAAACCTACATGGGCATGTCCAGTTACGGCTTCCCCAACCTTTTCACCATCAACGCCGCCTCCGTGGGCAATTTCCCACGTTCTGCCGAGCCGCTGGTCGAGTGGGTCACCGACGCCATCGCCCACGTGCGCGACAGCGGCCATAACCGGATCATGGCTACTTCCGAAGCTGAGGTAGCGTGGGTGCGGCACATGAGGGAGGACAGCGAGAACATCCTGCGCACCCAGGCCGATTCCTGGTTCGTCGGCGCCAATATCCCCGGCAAGGCCCGGGTGCTGTTGACCGCGCCGGACACCGCGCCGGTCATGCGGGCCAAGCGCGCCGAGGTGGCAGCCAACGGCTACGAAGGGTTCACGCTGGACTGACGCTCGTAGCCCTGTGCTCAGAACTCCAGGGGCGGCCGATTGGTCGCCCCTGGTCCATTGTCCAGCCTAAAACAATATGACCAACCGGTAACGGGCCAAAAGCACTTGGCCGCTTGTTCTCATGTGCCAGGTTGTTGGTCAGGGAGGACGGTCGTTACCGGAAGCGGGCCTCTTTTTCACTGCTTTCCCGAGCCGAATTTCGACATGAATTCCCCCACCCGCATTATCCTCAGGTCAAAGTGACCCTTACCGTCCAGGTTGAGCAAAGCGTCATCCAGCGTAATGAGAACATCGGCTTCACGCCATAACGCCAAGTCCAGCATCACCCGGTCTACCCACTCAGACCGTAATCATACCCTTGAGGCACCTTTTCCACGTACTCAGCGTACGACAAATACTCAGCCAATATCTCGGTCTGTACGCCCACGGACAATCCTAACCGACATTCGGCCAGTTTCCGACGAAACTCCCGGTAGGTGTCTTCGCAAACCAATGGCACCAGTGTGCCTGAGGCAAAACCGCGCCATAACGGGCTATCGCGCAAGCCGCTTCGTGCCTGCGTTAGCAACGCGCTGGTATCCGCCACTACCCGCACGACAGCTACTTCGTCAAGTACATCTCACGCGACTCGTTATCGGCAAGAATAGCGTCCAGCAAGGCGTCGGAAGCCTGCTCGAACGACAGCCCGGATGAAGAAGCAAACTCCACTTCACCGTTTCAGCGCCCTACCACGCGAAAGCCATCTTGCCGGAAAAGTCCCTCGGAAGTCGCCGGCACGGTAAACGTTCGTCCCGGCCGGCCAACCCCAAGCCGAAAAGCCCGCACCAACAGATCTGCTGCGTACTCGTCAGGAGACAGTCCTCGTTCTTCCGCGGCAACCATGAAATCTACAACCAACTCGTTTGGTAGGCCCAAGCCATGCAGGAAGTCAGGCATAATCTTCTCCCCCGGGCAATGCCCACTGGAAACATCACAATGCTGCGGAACAACCAAAATATACCACGAAAGATTGCACAACCCTAAATGCTGCGGGGGCCATAGATTGCGCGCCGCACCTGACCTCGATGCCGCCGGTGATGAGCAATACTGACAGTCCGTAATGGATGACGCCAGCCTCGATCCCGACCCGGCGTGCGCTCCGCGATGATGTCCGGCTCAGTGTCGCTATCCTTCTATTGGCGCGGGGTTGCCGGGCCGTTTGGCCAGCAGGAACGCGCCGGCCGATATCACCTGCAGCGCTCCGACGGCCATCAGGACGGGTACGAAGCTGCCCGTGCGGTCAAAGACCCATCCCGCCGCTGCCGGGACGATGGGACCGCTGACGCCGTAAAACAGGGTCATCACTCCCACCAGCGTCCCGAAGCTGCGCCGGCCGAAGTATTCGCCCACGGTGATCCAGGCCAGGGAACTTACGCCTTGTCCGGTGGCCGAGGAAACGATCAGGAACCAGGCCACCGTGTCCCCGTCCAGCAGCAGGGCGGCGACGGAGCAAAGGGCGACCAGGGCCATGGCTCCGCTCAGCAACAGGCGGGGCGACGCCCAGGCGGCGGCGAGTCCCATGCCGAACCGGGCCGGGATGGTGGCGAAGTAGGTGACTGAAAGATAGGTGGAGGTGCGTTCTTCGGCCACGCCTTTCCAGATCAGGATGGGAATCTGGTTGATAACCAGCACGTCCGACGGAACCGTGCGCAGGGCCGCGCCCACCGTCAGCGCCCAGAAGGACAGCGTCACCAGCGCTTGGGATGCAGAGTAGTCCAGCCGCGGAGAGCCGGCGCCGCCGGCCAGCCTGGAGCCTCGCCGGGACGGTGTTGAATCGGTCGCGCCGGCGCCGTAGGGTTGCAGGCCCAGATCCTCGGGTCGACTGCGGATGATCGCAGCGGCCGGGATGGTCAGGATGCACACCAGGATGCCGGCGACCATTGCAGTGGCCCGCCAACCGAAATGGTCTGCGGAGGCGCTGAGCGCCGGGAGGATGGCCGCCGCTCCGCCCATGACCGCAGTATTGATCACCGCCAGGGCGAAGGCCTTGCGCTGTTCGAACCACTGGTTGACCACAGTCATCAGGGTCGGGAAGATGCCGAGACCGCGGCCCACTGAAGCTACTACGGAATAGGCTGCCACGATGGCCCAGAAGGAGTCAGCGAAACCCAGCGCGGCGAAGCCCAGTCCGGAGAGCAGGCCCCCGGCCAGGATCAAGCGGCGCGCGCCGTAACGGTCGGCCAGCCACCCGGCTGCCAGCGACGTTACGTCGCCCACGCCCCACGCGGCTCCCACCACGAAGGCAGACTGACCAGAAGTCAGACCGAGTTCACTGCGGACGAGAACCGAAAACGCCAGGTATCCGGGGATCACCACACCAAAAGCGACGAATCCCAGGACAACCGCAGCAGAGAGCACCCACCATCCGTAGAAGACACCGCCCGGGTCGTCTGGTTCCCGGGCGGAGTTCAGGCGGTACGAAAGACCGCGCACGGCGTTATTCCAATGTCAGGACGGCCACGCCAAGCGCAGTGCATCTTGGGCTCGGCTACGCGGATGGGGTCGAATCGGCCCCCTAGTCCGCCAGGGGAATAACCAGGTACACCCTTTCTTCGCCGCCAACCACGCGGGTCGTGTGGCCCTCACCCGTCAAATCTTCGGCCAGCAGAACGTCACCGGGCCCAACGCGGTGCGTGGTGCCGTCGCTCAGCCCGATCTCGGCCTGCCCGGCCAGGGTCACGGTGTACTGTCGCCGGGGGGCGCAGTGGAAGTCGAGGAAGTAGTCGGGCGGTGAGATGCGGATCGTCATGCCGCTGGTTGCCTGCATGGGGGTGCCGCGACCGTAGGCTCCCTCGGTGTCCAGGAAGTCCTCGAAGGGTGGCTCATAATGCTCGAGTTGGGACTGGCCGTCTGAGCCGGTGAAAACGCGCACGAACTGGGGCATGAGAAAACTCCTACAACTGTAACCGTCATTCCGGTGAAAGAACGTCACCCCGTACTTGATACGGGGCCGGAATCCAGGCTGATTTCCGGTGTAACCGATTATACCGGCCTACTCGCCGGGCCTGTCATCCGTAGTCGGCCTCTGGGTTACCCAAGAGACGTTGTCGGCTTCGCCTCCGCCGCCCTGGGAACGGCGCAGGTGTTCCACTACCCGGTTGACCAACACCGCCCCAAGAAGACCGGCGGCAGCGCCCAGAGGAAAGGCCAGCAGGCCCCCGGTCACGCACAGCACGACCAGCACATGGGGTTCGACGATGGCCCGGTCGTTCAGCTCGGCGATCCGGGCGAATCGCGAGGCGATGGCCCAGGCGACGTAGCCGCCGGCCGCGCTGCCGACGATGGCTGCGCTGATGATGTAAAACAGCTTGGTGGGAGTGAACATGATTGCTTTCCCGAACACCCTGAAGATTGATTGGCTAGCCGAAATCTACGCTAGCAATGCTAGCACAATTGGTATATGGAATACGCCACGCGATTGGCATGGATTCGTAACCCATCCTTGACAGCAAGGCGATATCCCCGTTTAATCGTTCGGCATCCGTAACGCAGCGGCGTGGCAGCGACATACGCTGCCCGCCCTTTCGAAAGGAGGAGGTAAGATAAAACGATGGGATTGAAACGGTATATTAACCTGCGGCTGTTGGCCGCATTGGGCCTGGGAGCGGGCTTGATTGCCGCGGTGGCCTGTGGCGGCGCGTCCGAAGCGCCCGCCGCGCCAGCGGCAGCGCCCACGGCCGCACCGGCCAGCGCCGCGTCGGCGGCCCCGACCGCGATGCCGGAATCCGCCCAACCCGCCGCCATGGCGGAGGAGACCGGCGGCCACGTCAATCTGCTGGTCACCAACATTGGCAACGGCAAGTTCGACCCGTTGCTGACGGAAGGCGAAGACCTGAAGTTCCAGCGGATCTTCGGGGTCGCCCTGGTCGGCGGAGCCGGCGGCAGCGAACTGGTGCCGGCGGTTGCCAAGGATTGGTCGGTCAGCGAGGACGGCAAGGTCTGGACTTTCACGGTCAACGATGGCTTCATCGAGGCCCACGACGGGAACACCATCACCCGTGACGACGTATTCTTCAACCTCGATTCGCGGTTGGGAGCCGAAGCGCAAACGTTGCTGGAATCGGGTTACTACGAGCCTCGCGACGTGGCGCTCACCAAGCTGATCGACGGCGTGTCCAAGGGCCCGGCGGACGACCAGGTGCAGGTCACCTTCAACACCGTCCGTCTGGACTTCTCCTTCAACTGGTCGGAGAACGCCCAGGGCGCCAGCCCCATGATCGTTCCGGAGGCTGCCATGCGTGAACGCGCCGGAGCGACCGGGTTCGAAGGCTACGAGACCGACCCCATCGGGATCGGCTCCATGAGCGTGACCGATTTCGTTCTGGAACAGAAGTATTCGTTCGAGAAGTTTGACAATTTCTTCTGGACCACCGAGAACGGATTCTCCGAAGACCGCAGCGTCACTTTTGACACCCTGACCATTGAGGTCGTTCCTGAACCCGCGGGCCGCCTGGCCGCGCTGCGCAGCGGCGATGCCCAGTTGATTGAAGCCAACATCAACATGATCGGCGACATCAACAGTGTCGACGGCGCATCCATCGCCTGGCAGAAAGAATCTTCCTACAACTGGGTGGTGTACGTGGACTGCTGGGAGGAATCCCTGTGGTGCTTCCCGGTGGAGGCCCGGCAGGCCGCCGAGCACGCCATCGACAAGGATGCCATCGTCAACGGGCTGTACTCGCCCGAATCGGTGAACGCCGACAGCTGGGCCCACGTGACTCCCAACTCCCTGGGCTGGGGCGAGAACCTGCGCCCGCGGGCGTTCGACCTTGAAAAGTCCAAAGAGCTGCTCAAGTCCATCGGCTACGGCGGCGCGGACGGCGGTGACGGCACCGACGCCAACGGCGAGCAGATTGCCTTCACCCTTTACACCTGGGAAGCCGGTGACCTGCCACTGCTGCCCGACCTGGCCCAGTTGTACAAGGACTTCTGGACCGAACTGGGCTGGGATGTTGAGGTGACGGTCGGCGACGCGGCCGCCACACGCCAGAAGTGGAACAACCGTGAATACCCCGGCGACGTGCTGGTGCGGACCAACGAGGGCCGTTACGATGGCACGTCCATCACCCAGGGCGGCTTCCTCAACGAGCAGATCGCCTGGCGGGCGGTGGGCAACTGGGAGAACGAGCCCTGGGCCAGCACCACCACGCCGGTCGTGCAGAAGGGCCTGTCAGACCTGAACGCGTCGACCCGTGCGGCATCCTACAACGCGATGTACGATTACCTGCAGGACCAGACCTACTGGGGCGATGGGTTCAACACCAACGTTCCGTGGGGTTTGGGCGCCGACGTGGCCTCCTACGAGCCCTGGAGCCTCGTGCCTTACGTCACCGCCATCTGGACGCTGAAACTGAAGTAAGCGCCATTTAGTGGACACCAGCGGCCGGCGTCGTCCAAAATACCGACGGGCGCCGGCCGCTGAAAACTTAGAGCATCGTTTTTAGGCTAATAATATGACCACATACATCGTGCGGCGCATCGGCGAGGGGTTGGTCACGCTGATCGCCCTGAGCTTTGTCGTATTCGGCAGCGTGCATCTGACCGGCGATCCCGCCCGGTTCCTGTTGCCCATATCCGCTGAGCACGACGAGTCGGTGTACGAAGCCCAGAAGGCCGCCTACGGCCTGGACAAGCCGTTCATCGTCCAGTACTGGAACTTCCTGATTAAGGCGGTCCGGCTGGACTTCGGCGACTCTTTCACGGCCCGCCGGCCCGTGCAGGAAATCCTGTTGGAGCGCATTCCGGCGACGGTGCACCTGGCAATCGCCGGGACCATATTGGCCATCGGGATCGGCGTGCCTTTAGGCATCATCTCGGCGGTAAAGCGGGACACTTTCCTGGACCGCGTCTGCAAGGCTTTTGCCATCTTCGGCATGGCCGCGCCGCAGTTCTGGGTGGCGATCATGCTGATCATCGTGTTTGCCGGGTATTGGGGGTTATTGCCGGCATTCGGCAGAGGAGACGTGACCGGGTGGTTCCCCACCTGGTCGCAGATACCGAATATGCTGCTCCACCTCATCCTGCCGGCTTTCGTCCTGGCTCTGGCGATCATCGCCGCCATCATGCGGCTCGCCCGATCCGCGATGCTGGAGGTGCTGGACAGCGACTACGTGAAATTCGCCCAGGTCAAGGGAATGAGCGACCGGGTGGTCATCTGGAAACATGCGGCCCGCAACGCGCTGATCCCGGTTATCACCTTCGGCGGGATCAGCCTGGCCGGCCTGCTCAACGGCTCGGTGGTTGTCGAGGTCGTTTTTGCGTGGCCCGGCGTCGGTCTGATGCTGCTGGAGGGGGTGCTCTCCAACAACTTCCCGCAGGTTGAGGGAGCCATCATGGTCTCCGGCGCGGCCTACATCCTGACCGCGCTGGTCGTTGACATCCTGTACGGTTACGCCGACCCTCGGGTTCGGATGAACTAACTGCCGAGGACTTCAATTCGTCGTTCCCGCGAAAGCGGGAATCCAAAAGAAGAGGCATGGCTATCACGCAGGGCATGTGGATTCCGGCTTTCGCCGGAATGACGCAAAGCAATGCCGGAATGACGTAAAGCAATCTGGAGGGCAAGATTGGCTTCTGAAAATCCGACGCTGGTTCTTGACGAACGCGCTCCCGTGTCCGTGGCGCAGCGCATCAAGGACGCGCGCTTGCCCTGGGTTCCCATCGCAATCCTGCTCGTCATCGTATTCTGCGCGGCGTTCGCCAACCTGGTTGCTCCTCACGACCCGCGCGCCAACGACGTGCGCAACAAGCTGCAGCCCCCCTTCGCCAGCAGCGAGCACATCCTGGGCACCGACCGCCTGGGCAAGGACATGCTCAGCCGCCTGATCTACGGCGCCCGGACCATGCTCCAAGTGACCGCGCCGTCGATGGTTGTCGCCATTCTCGCCGGCACGATAGTAGGGCTGGTGTCCGGGTACTCCGGCCGGTGGGCAGATTCGGTGCTGATGCGAATAACCGACGCGGTATTGGGCTTCCCGTCAATCCTGGTGGCGCTGTTGATCGTCACCTATTTGGGGACCGGGGTTTGGAACGTGATGATCGCCATCGCGGCCACCCAATGGGCGCGGTTCGCGCGCATGATTCGTGGTGAAGTTCTCGCCATACGCGACCGTGACTTCGTGGTCCTGGCCCAGATCTACGGGGTATCGCCCGGCATGATCGTCTGGCGTCACTTGTTCCCTAACGTCATCAACACCCTGATGGTGCTGACCAGCGTCAGCGTCGGCCAGGTCATCCTGCTGGAAGCCTCGCTCAGCTTCCTGGGACTGGGCCTCGCCCCCGGCGATCCGGCGTGGGGCATCCTGGTTGCGGAAGGACGCGAATTTTTGACCCAGGCGTGGTGGATCGCGCTGTTCCCCGGGCTGGTGATCACGGTGGTCGTGATGGCGTTCAACTTCTTCGGCGACTGGCTTCGGGACTACCTCGACCCCAGGCTGCGTCGGGCCGGCTAAACGCTTTACCCGTGGACGGACGGCGGAAATCCGCCGTGCCTGTCCACTATAGCGACTCTCTCGTTAAGACCGCGGTTCAGTAGAAATTGGCCACTGGAGCTACTGTCGGGCAGGTCTGGGCGGGTTCGTTGGATGCCGATCCGGTTCGCTCTCTCGCGGTGGGGGCGCTGGTTGAGGTGGAGGCGGTTGCGGCCTCGGTGGTCGTTCAGGCCCTGGCACCTGCCTCGGGCTTGAATCACTGAACCGCATACCGATTTCGTATATCCTCGTTGGCGTCATCATACGCCTTGTTGTTAATCCGCTGGTCTGTCCTCACCCTGGCGCGCTCGGTTGATGCGGCCCATCTCCGTTTGATTGATTGCAAAGCGGACTCAGCTTCATCTAATTCCATTCGCCCCGTTTCTATCGCCCGCCACAACTCTTCGACTTCCTGAAGCAATGAATCGCACGTGAACTCAGCGTTCTGCAAATTGGCCGCATTTTGCGCATAGTCAGACAGCGCGTCCCAAATGGTGCCCAACGCTAAAAGCAGTCCTAAAGCCAGACCGGCTAGAAAGAGCCACTCGTACTCACGCACGAAGTACAGGATGAAGCCTTCAGCGACGATCCCGGATAAGATCGCGAATCGGACCGACAAATGAGTGCGCTTGTATTTGTCCGCCATGGCCGCGTAGTACCGTTTGTTCCACTCCAAGTCGCAAAGCGTTCCCCAGACGGCGTTACGAGTTTGCGTTGTCATCGTCGCCACGGCTCACCTCCTGCCCGACGGCTGCTCAATCAGTATAGCAAAGTGCAGCCAACGGACGAGTTGAGCACAGCAACCGCTCTCTGTTCACGGTTTTTCGGATCAGGTCGTCAGGGTTCAGGAATCGTCTCAAGCGGGTCTTCGTGTGGACAATCCCGATAAGCCGGTGCTACCATTTTTCAAAAGTTTTTCAATGCTCGACGTGTCGCCGGATATGGCCGGACCAGCGGCCCCTGGCGCTGATTGATGGGACGGTACGAATGACTGCCTCTGCTTCCGCCATGCCCCGCGCCTATGATGCCACCTCGGTCGAACAGCGCATCTATCAGAACTGGTGGGACGCCGGATACTTCGTACCGCGCATCGATCCCGACCGCCAACCTTTCTGCGTGGTAATGCCCCCGCCCAACGTCACGGGGGAGTTGCACCTGGGTCACGCCCTGACCGCCAGCCTCCAGGATTCCCTGGCCCGGTGGCACCGGATGTGCGGCGATCCCACTCTCTGGCTGCCCGGCAAGGATCATGCCGGGATTGCCACTCAATGGGTGGTGGAACGCGCCCTGGCCGCCGAAGGAACCAGCCGGCACGATCTGGGCCGCGAGAAGTTCGAGGAGCGCGTCTGGGAATGGGTGCGGCTCTACGGGAACACCATTGACGAGCAGCACCGTCGCCTGGGCGCATCCTGCGACTGGTCCCGCCTGCGGTTCACGCTGGATCCGGGCCCGGTCCACGCCGTGCGCACTACCTTTGTGAACCTGTTCAACAAGGGACTGATCTACCGCCACGAGCGCATCATCAACTGGTGTCCCCGCTGCGCTACCGCCCTGTCCGATCTCGAAGTCGATCACGAGGAGCAGGACGGCAAGCTTTACCACATCCGCTATCCCTCGGCAGACAATCCCGCTGACGGCGTGACGGTGGCTACCACCCGGCCCGAGTCAATGCTGGGCGACACCGGTGTCGCGGTTCACCCCGACGACCAGCGTTACACCGACAGGATCGGCGGCATGGTCACGCTGCCCATCGTGGGCCGCCAGATACCGGTGGTCGGCGACACGGCCATTGAGATGGAGTTCGGAACCGGCGCGCTGAAGGTTACCCCCGGCCACGACATCATCGACTTCGAAATCGGAGAACGACATAACCTTCCCATAATCACGGTCATCGGTTTCGATGGCTGCATGACCGACGAGGCCGGAGTCAGGTACGCCGGCATGGAGCGCTTCGCCGCCCGCGCGGCCGTTGTCGCCGAGCTTGAGGCCATCGGGGCGCTGGAAGGCGTGGAGGACTACCATCACTCGGTGGGCCATTGCCAACGCTGTACCGAAGTGGTGGAACCGCTCATCAGCCTGCAATGGTTCCTGAACGTGGGCAAGCATGACCAACCGGGCACCATCGCCGGCAATGCCTACGCCGCGGTGGTCAATCGGGATATTGAAATCGTGCCTGACCGGTTCTCCCGCGTTTATTTGAACTGGTTGGAGAACATCCGGGATTGGTGCATAAGTCGGCAATTGTGGTGGGGACACCGCATTCCAGTGTGGTACTGCGGCGCTTGCGGTGATCACTCTGCTCACGTCGATGATCCAGCGACGTGTCCTCAATGCGGCATCGCGGATATCGAGCAGGAAAGCGATGTGCTCGATACCTGGTTCAGCAGCGGTCTCTGGCCCCACTCGACCCTGGGATGGCCGAATGTTGACTCGGATGATCTCGACTACTTTTACCCCAACTCCGTGCTGGAAACGGGCTACGACATCCTGTTTTTCTGGGTTGCCCGCATGATCATGTTGGGCATCGAAAACACGGGTGACGTCCCGTTCCGGTCGGTATACCTGCACGGCATGGTTCTTGACGCCGAGGGCCAGAAGATGAGCAAGACCCGGGGCAACACCCTGGACCCGCTGGACCTGCTGGAGCAATACGGCACCGACGCCCTGCGGTTCGCGTTGACCACCGGAACCGCGCCCGGCAACAACCTCCGCCTCAGCGACGAGAAACTGGAATCGGCTCGCAATTTTGCCAACAAGATCTGGAACGCTGCACGTTACGTGATCAGCGTCGTCGAAGCCAGGGCAGCTGCCGGACAAGGCGAATTAGGCGATTGGCATCAGATTGCCGCGCCGGCTCACCGCGAGGATCGTTGGATAGTCAGCCGCCTGGATGATCTCACCACCACCGTGAACCAGGCCCTGACCGCGTTCGAACTGGGAGAAGCCCAGCAGAAGATCTACGACTTCGCATGGAACGATTTCTGCGACTGGTATATCGAGATGGCCAAGGTCCGGCTCCGGGTTGCCGATTCGGTTGACGCGACGGCGGCGGCGACAACCCTGGTTCACGTCCTGGAGCGCCTGCTCCGCCTCTTGCACCCGTTCATGCCCTTCGTCACCGAGGAGATCTGGCAGAACCTCACGGGGCGTGTTCCCGCGCCGGAGGCCGGCCTCCCCGCGTCCATCATGGTGTGTCCGTATCCCCAGGTTGACACGCCGCGCTCGGCGCCGGACGCGGAGGCGGACGTGGACATCGTAATGCAGACCGTGCGGGCGGTGCGCAACATGCGAGCCCAGTTGCGCATCCCGGCGGGACAAAAATTGGAGGCCGCGATTGAAACCAACGGGATGCGGGCCGTCGTAGAGGAAGAGCAGGAGGTGATCTGCGCTCTGGCTCGAGTGGAACCGTTGCGGTTGTTGGACGCAGGCGATGCGGACACGACCACGGGCGTCAGCCTGGTGGTCAATCCGCTGGTGGTCCGTTTGCCCCTGGAAGGGGTGGACCTGAAGGCCGAATACGACCGTTTGCACCGGGAACTGGAGTCCAAGCGCCAGGACGAAACACGCAAGGAACAGCTGCTGGCAAATCCCAACTTCGTTTCCAAGGCCCGCGCTGAGGTTGTTGAGAATGAACGCCAACGCTTGCGTTCGCTCACTGAGGAACGCCAGCGCATCGAGGACATAATCGCGCAACTGGGGGTCTGACCCAAGATTGCCATAATCTGCACGCAACGCTTGGAGCGCCGGGAGCCCCAAGCTGTCAGAATATGTCCTGTCGACCCTTATCGCCCCGGAGCAGGAGTCTCTAGATGTCGCGCAACGTCGCCCGATTTTTGATTTTAGGTGTAATCGCCATACTTGTGCTCGCCGCCACCACCGGCTGCTTCTTTGGCGGCGGGGAAGAACCGGAGCCTACGGCCACTCCGGACCTTGCGGCCACCATCGCAGCTGCGGTCTCGCTCGCGGTACCCACTGAAACGCCCATACCTCCGACCGACACGCCGGAGCCCCCCACTCCCGAACCGACACCCGATATCCAGGCTACCATCGACGCCAGCATCGCAGCGACCCGCGCCGCCATGCCGACGGCCACTCCGGTACCGACGCCGACGCCGATGCCAACCCCGGCGCCCACCAACACACCGGAGCCGACCAGCACGCCAGTGCCCACACCGATTCCTACTGCCACACCCGTAAGCAACCCCGCCAGCCAGATACCGTGCATCGTCGTTGGCGTGGTCAGGGACAGTGGAGGGCCAGTCAGCAACACTCTGGTTGCGGCCGTCAGAAAAGATGGCTCCGGCCGCATCGCAGCGGATGACAGGACCGACGAGGATGGCAGGTACCAGCTTTCGATCACCGAGTTCGATCAGTTCTTTGACATTTTCGTCGCCGGTAGCGACACCGGATTTGATACTCCGAGGACATCCATCGGCTGTCGCGAAATCCGCGACTTGAGAGTCAACTAGCGCGCAAGCGTGCCGAATTGGCCCCGAAGGCGCATAGCCTTCGGGGCTTTCTGCTCTCTGATAGAATGTCGTGGGCGCACCCCGCCTGGCATTATGCGATTTCCGTGGTTTCGCATGAAGATAAATTCGGCCCTCGGCATCATCGGCCACCCCATCGGCCACTCGATATCTCCCCGGTTCCAGCAGGCCGGGCTGGATCATCTCGTCGTCGACCACCGTTACTTGCCTTACGACGTGCCTCCCGATCTGGTCGCGGATTTCGTGGCGTCTCTGCGTTCCGATGGCGCGCTGGGCATCAACGTCACCGTGCCTCATAAAGAAGCGGTCATTCCCTACCTGGACGAGATTGACGAGTGGGCGGCGGAAGCGGGCGCCGTGAACACGATAGTCAATCGCGCCGGGCGACTTGTCGGCTACAACACCGACGGCTACGGGTTCCTCCGCGCGCTCCGCGAGTCGGGCGGACTGGATCCTGGCGGCAAGCGCGCCTTGATCCTGGGCGCCGGCGGGTCCGCGCGCGGGGTGGTGCAAGCCTTGCTCCGGGCCGGCGTCGCCGAACTTTTCATCGCGAACCGGACCCTGGAGCGGGCCGAAGCGTTGGCCGAACTGTCCGCCAATCGCGGTGTGCCCGCGTGGCCGATTCGACTGGACGCCCTGCAAACTGGCAACGTGCCCGAGGGAATCGATCTGATCGTCAACTGCACTTCGCTGGGTATGCGCCACGGGCCCGACGAGGATGCTTCACTCCTGACCGCGTCGCAGATACCTCCGTCTGCCCTGGTTTACGACCTCGTGTATAATCCCATGCTGACCCCGCTGCTCAGTGAGGCGCACTCAGTTGGAGCCCCGACCCTGGGCGGCATTTCCATGCTGGTGTACCAGGGCGCCGCATCCTTTGAATTGTGGCTGGAAAGACCCGCGCCCGTTTCCGTGATGATGGACGCCGCCATGTCCGCCATGCGCGAGCGCGAAGCCGAAGCACGATGACCCCATTCCAGGAGGCCCAAACTCGATGATACGTTGGTTTACGGCAGGCGAATCTCACGGTCAGGGCCTGATGATCATCGTGGAAGGCGTGCCCGCCTACCTGCCCCTGGATGAGGAGTACATCGCGCACCACCTGGCCCGCCGCCAGCGTGGTTACGGACGCGGTGGGCGTCAGCAGATTGAGCGCGACCATGCCCACATCCAGACCGGCGTGCGCCACGGCTACACCTTGGGCAGTCCCATCGGGATGCTGCTGGAGAACCGGGACTGGGTCAACTGGCAGGACGCCATGGCCGTCGAGTACGTCGAAAACCCCTCCCAGGAAGGCCGCAACCGTCGCGTCACTCGCATACGCCCCGGCCATGCCGATCTCCCCGGAGCCATGAAATACGGTTTCCACGACGTGCGCAACTCGCTGGAGCGCGCCTCCGCTCGCGAGACTGCCGGGCGGGTGGCTGCGGGAGCGGTGGCCATGCGCCTGTTGGAGGAGTTCGGCATCAAGCTGCACAGCCATGTTATCTCCATCGGCCGCATCCACGCCGACCCTCCCGAACACGACGCCATCGACTGGGAGGCCGTGGAAGAGTCGCCCGTGCATTGCGCCGACAACGCTGCCGCGGAAAATATGATGGCCGAGGTGGACGCAGCCCGCGATGCCGGCGACACCGTAGGCGGCACGGTGGAAGTGATCGCGGAAAACGTGCCCATCGGCCTCGGTTCACATGTCCACTGGGACCGCAAGATCGACGCCAAGATCGCCCAGGCGTTGATGAGCATCAACGCCGTCAAGGCCGTCAGCATCGGACCGGGTTGGGAGCTGATGGACGCCTGGGGTTCGGAGTTCCAGGACGTGATCGAGCCTGTCACAGATCCGGACAACCCGTGGCAGCGCAAGACCAACCGCGCGGGCGGCACCGAAGGGGGCATGACCAGCGGCCCTCCACTGGTGGCACGCTTCGTGATCAAGCCGATTGCAACCCTGCACAACCCGCTGCCGTCGGTTGACCTGGATACCGGCGAGCCCGTTCAGGCCCATTTCGAACGCAGCGACGTCTGCCAGGCGCCGCCAGCCGGCGTCATCGGGGAGGCGATGGTAGCCCTGGTGCTGGCCGACGCCTTCATGGAAAAGTTCGGCGGCGACAGTATCTCCGAAACCCGCCGCAACTTTGTGGGCTACCAGGCCACCGTGGGCCCGCGCATGCGCTACAGCTGAGGATCTCCGTCTCCAGTCTTCCATCATTCCAGCGAAAGCCGGAATCCGGGTTGGATGGGAGGAGGTTAGACGGCGAAAATATCGTCCACTGGGCAGGCGAAACCGGTGAGTATCGGTTCCAGAGTGAGGGTGTCTCCAGCGTTGAAGGTGTGCTCCGCGCCGTCGCTGCCATAGGTGACGATTTCGCGGGTGGTGATATGGGCGATCACAACCAGCTGTACGCCGGCCTCCAGCCACATCCGCACTCGGTCGGCGATGCCGGCAGCCGAACGGTAGCCCGGAGAAATCACTTCCACCACCAGAACGGGAACGAGACCGGGGATATAGCCGCGATCCGGCGGGGGATCGGCCAGATCCTGTAGGGAGTAAATGGCGTAATCGGCGGCGCGCACCGTGTCGGGGTTCTGCTCGATGTAGGCGGCAGCTTCCGGTCCGCCTATGTAGGGCAAGCCGATTTGCCGCACAAAGCTTCTTGTGTAAAAGCCGAAGTTGTCGGTGACTATCGTGTGCATGAAGCCGGGCGGCGGCATTGTTATCAGTTCCCCCCGAGCCAACTCGTAGCGGTTCCCGTCGTCGGGCATTGCCAGCAGGTCGTCGGCGGTGAGCAGTTTCCGTGCGGTAGTCATGGCCTGGCCTCCATCGCGCCGTCAGAAAGCGTGAGACGTGTATAGTATAGCGTCCAGCCCAGAACCTCGTTGTTGCCAGACTGCGGCCACAGATTGGGCGGCGGCGCGTCAGTTTGATAAAATCCGGAGAGAGTTGGAGAATGCCAAATCGGAGGTTCACCAATGGAAATATCTATTGAACTTATCGCTGGCGTCGGCATTGGCTTGGTGATTGGCCTTATCATCGGCTACGTTGTAGTCAGCATACTTGACCATCGCAAGATAGCAAGCCTGGAAACCGCCCATCGAGACCAGGAAAACACGCATCGAGAAAGAGTTGCCGAGTTGAATGGCCGTCTGGAACAGATGACGACTGCGCAGGAGATTGTTGACAATGCCAAAGAGCAGCTGGGAATAGAATTTGAGGCGACGGCGAGCAAGGTTCTGCAAAACAGCAACAACCAATTCCTGCAATTGGCCAACGAAAGCATGGGCCAGAATCTGGAACGCGCCCGCAATGAGTTCGACCAACGGCACCAGCAGTTTCAGACACTGGTCCAACCTCTAGTGGAAAACTATGGCAACCTCAACCCCAAAATTGAGCAGCTGGGGGAGCAGTTGCATTCAATAACTGCCGAAACGGCAAATTTGTCCGGCGCTCTGCGCGGTGACAATCGTGCGGTGGGGAATTGGGGAGAGATTCAATTGCGGCGGGTTGTTGATTTGGCCGGCATGACCTCATACTGCGATTTCTCGGAACAGGAAACCACCGGGAACTCTCAGGACCGTCCTGACATGGTAATTAACTTGCCCGAGCGCCGAGCCATAGTGGTAGATGCCAAAGCATCCACGGCCGCCTACATGGAAGCCAGTCAGGCAGGTGATGAAGCAGTTGCTGATGCAGCCTGGCAGCGGCACGCCGGCGCGCTGCGGAATCAAGTTAACGGCTTGAGCAGCAAGCGGTACGGCGACAAGGTTGACGGAGCTCTGGACTTCGTAGTGATGTTCGTGCCAGGGGACCAGTTCCTGGCAGCGGCACTGAAATCCAGTCCTGATCTGGTTGAGTATGCGATGAGTCGTCGGGTGGCAATTGCCACGCCGGCATCGCTGATCGCTATGCTCTGGGCTGTGAACAATGGTTGGCAGCAACAGGAACTGGCTCAAAACGCGGAACAAATCCGCGTCATTGGCGCCGAAATGCACCAACGGCTACTACGCTTCGTCGATAATTACTCGACTTTGCGGCAGCGCATAAATCAAACGGTCACTGCCTTCAATACTACCGTGGGAACTTTGGAAAGCAGCGTAATGGTCTCGGCGCGCCGAATGGCCGAGTTAGGCGTGGGGGATCCCGGAAATCTCCATCCTCCCGAAATTATATCGGACAACGTGCGGCGGCTGACGTTTGCCCCGGATGACCACTCAAGAGCGGCTTAAAGCAATGAAATACGGCGTAACCCTCCTGCCCAGTTCCTACGAGTCCTTTCGTCGGCACGTTCGCCTGGCCGAGGATGTCGGATTCGACTACATCGGCGTCGCGGACTCGCAATCGCTCTTCCGCGAGCTTTTCGTCTCCCTGGCCGTGGCCGCCACCGACACCTCGCGAGTCCACCTTGGGCCGTCGGTTACCAATCCGCTGACCCGACATCCGGCGGTGACCGCTTCAGCAATCGCGTCGCTACAGGAGCTGTCGGAGGGACGGGCGTTTCTTGGCATTGGCACCGGCGACAGCGCGATCCTGAACTTGGGGCTCCGGCCAGCGCGTATGCGGGCGTTGGGTAACTACGTGGCTGCCGTCCGCGCCTTCCTGGCCGGGGAAACTGCGGAGTACCTGGGTCGCGAGGGCCACGTGCGCTGGAGCAATAACTCGGTGCCCATCATGATGTCGGCGGAAGGCCCGCAGACTTTGCGCATGGCCGGCGAAATCGCCGACCGGGTGATGATCCACACCGGTCTGACGCGGGAGATATTGGATGACACTGTGTCGCGCATCCGAGAAGGCGAGGCCGACGCGGGCAAGCCGGCGGGGTCCACGGAGGTCTGGGCCTTCGCCAAGTGCAACATTGCAGATGACCATGCCGCCGCAATCGACGAGATCCGCATGGCCCTCGCCGCCAGCGCGCATCACGCCTTCCGCTTCACTTTGGAAGGCAAGCACGTCCCGCCCGAGCTTCACGAGGCGATGCAGATCATCCAGGGGGAGTACGTTCCGGCGGAACACGAGCAGGTTGGCGAGACGCGCAACGCCGCGTTATCGGATGAGCTCGGCGTGACCGACTATCTGGCCGACCGGTTCGCCGTGGTTGGCACTCCCGAGGAATGCCGCGCCAAGGTTGTCCAGATCGGCGCGTCCGGCGCCGACGTTTTGCAGATCACCGCCATCAGCCATGATCCGGCGGATATTATTCGCAGGTTCGGCGAGGAAGTGGTCGCAAAAATGTAGGGGCGAATAATCATTCGCCCCCACGGTATCCGGTTGGATGCGGACTTTCTACGGGAACAAAATCTCCCCGGTCTCCGCGTCTTCCACGGTGATGGCCGTAACCGGGCAGTTCTCAGCTGCTTCGATGATGGTGTCCTCGGGGTCGCCGGCCGGGTCCTTGACGTAAGACTGACGGTCATCGTTCAGGCCAAAGGTGTTTTCCGCGAAGGTCTCGCACATGGCGTTGCCCACGCACACGTTGTAGTCCACGGTGATTTTCAACTGTCGGGCCATCGGGGTAACCTCCTCGTGATGGTCAGGCGAACCGAGAGTGTTCGCTATATCGATTGCGGCGGCCGGCTGCTAGCGTGTCGCAACCGGCAGGTTCAGCAGGGTGCGCTGCCCCACGCTGGGCAGGTATTCCAACTCGTTGGGATCGGTTTCCAGCTCGAATCCCTCGAAGCGGCGGGCCAATTCGGCGAAGGCTTCCTGTCCCTCCAACCGCGCCAGGGTCGCCCCCAGGCAGTGGTGAACGCCGCTGCCGAAGGCCACGTGGGGGTTCGGGTTTCGCGTGATATCCAGGCCGTCCGGCTCTTCGAAAACCTCGGGATCCCGGTTGGCCGACGAAATCACCCACCGAACGCGGTCGTCCTTGCCCACGCGCTGGCCGTCGCCCATATCCACATCCCGCGTCGCGACTCGCTGGATGGATTTCAGGGGCGAATCGTACCGCAGTACTTCTTCCACGGCGTTTACGATGTGGGCGTCAGGGTCGGTTCTCAGCAGGTCAAACTGGTCGGAGTGTTGGGCGAAGGCCAGCACTCCGTTGGAAATCAGGTCGTTGGTGGTTTCGTGTCCGGCGACCAGCAGCAGCAGCGCGTTCGCTAACACCTCGTCCCGGGTGTAGGCGCCCATGATCTCGCCTTTGCAGATCACCGACAGCAGGTCGTCGCCAGGCTCCCGGACGCGCTCGGCCACGATGGGGGCGAGGTAATCGGTAACGGCTTGCACTCCCTCCGCGTACATGCGGATCCGGTCCGGTTGGTTGCCGTCGAACCCGCACATCCGGCCGCACAATTCCTTGACGAAATTCCGGTCGCTGGGCGGTATGTCCATCAGGCTGGCGATGATGCTGTACGTCAGCGGCGTGGCGAAATCGTGCATTACGTCCATGCGGCCCGCGCCCTGAAGATCGTCCAACAGGTCGTTCACGGTCTGGCGGACCAGCGGACGCCAGGTCTCCATGGCTTTCGGAGTGAAGTACCCATGAACAATCTTGCGCTTTTCCTTGTGCTTGGCGCCATCATTCTGGGTGAACTGGGCGGCCCGCCACTGACGCACTGCGGCGAACAGTTCCATGTCCTCTTCCGGAATAGACGGAGAAGGCGGGGCGTTGTCCCGCAGCGCCACTTCGGAGGAGAAGTATTCCGGATGCCGGGCCGTCCACACCAACCGCTCGTAGCTGGTTACCACCCACATCTGGTACTGCTCGTTCCAGTGAACCGGCGCTTCGGCCCGCAGGGCTCCAAAATAGCCGTACGGATCGCGGATCGCCTCGGCGGCGAACAGGTCGTCGTGGATGCTGGGGGGCATGGTCAATCCCTCATACTGCGGGCCGGGCTGAGGTCAAAATTATCACAAGCGATGTTACAATTCAAACTGCAAATGATATGGAAATTGGGAGATGAAGGCGATGGCTAAAATCTCAATGCACATTACGGTAGAGACCGAGAAAAGATCGGACCGCTGGGCCTGCCGCTCCCCTCAGTTCGGGTTCACAGTTTACGGTGAAACACGCCAAGCTGCCCGGTTGGAAGTGAACAAGGCATTGACCGCGTTGCTGGGCAGCTTTCATGGCAACATGGAAGCCATCGGTCGTTTTCTAGAAAAACGCCAGGTACGCTATTACAGCAACCAGGGGGACGGCCAGAATACGACCTGTCAAACGGGGTTCGCTACATTACCTCTCCAGGAGGACATCGCCGCTTATCGTGAAGGCCTAGCAGCCGAAGTGAGCCTTGAAGAGGTGCTGATTGCCACCTGATGGCGCTAACCTGAACTGGCTTGAAGTGAGCGGGATACTCGCCCGGCTCGGCATAGAGGAAATAGAACGCTTCGGAGGGTATGCAGTCTATATCAGCGCAACAGGTGACGATGTCATCACCGTGGTTGTTGATGGCTGGGACGTGCCGTTTGACGACCTGGCATTCAACTTGTCAAAAATCGGCATCAGCCGCGTTGAAATCGAGGCTGCCTTGGAATCTCTCTACACTGATCACTAACCGTTTAGTCCGAGCCGACAAGACAAGCCGGTGGCCATTGAAAGGGGCCACCGGCTCTTTACGTGCGACGCGGATGATGAAGGCTAGGCGCTGGTCACCTTCACCGGGAGGCTCTCCACCGCGCGGAAGGTGAGCACGTGGTCGTATTCCACCTGTTCCACCGGGATCTCCAGCTCGACTTTCTCGAAGCGGTTGGCCAGGTTGCGGAAGATCTCCTGACCCTCCAGGCGCGCCAGCGTGGCGCCCAGGCAGTGATGGACACCGCTGCCGAAGGCGACGTGCTGGTTCGGGTACCGCTCGATGTCAAAGTCATCGGCGCGGTCAAAAACCTTGGGGTCGCGGTTGGCCCCGGGAATGAACCAGCGGACCCGGTCATCCTTCTTGATCAACTGGCCGTTCAGCTCGATGTCATCCATAGCGATGCGCTGGATTGACCGCACCGGCGAGTCGTAGCGCAGGGCTTCTTCGGTGGCGCGGACGGTCTTGCCTTCCGGATCGGACTTCAGGATGCCCCACTGGTCCGGGTGCTGGGTGAACGCCAGCGTGCCGTTGCAGATCAGGTTGATGGTGGTCTCGTGTCCGGCGGACAGCAACAGCATGATGTTGTTGACGGTCATGTCCCGATTGAACACGCCCTGCCGCTCGCCTTCGCAGACCACGGACATCAGGTCAGTGGCATCAAAGTTCTCGGGATTGCTGATCCGGTCCTCCACCATCGGCGCGATGAAGTCCTGAAGGTTTTGCACGGCCTGGGTTAGCGGCTTCATCCGGTCGGGGCCTTCACGGTTGAGGAACCGCAGGTCTTTGGCCAGTTCCCGCAGGCGCTCCCGCTCGCTGTCTGGGATGCCCAGCATCCGGGCGATAACCAGCAAGGGCAGCGGCGTGGCCAGATCGGCCATCACGTCCATGCGACCCTTCTCTTCCACGGCGTCCAGCAACTCGTCGATGGCCGATTGCACCAGGGGCCGCCACATTTCGATTGACTTGGGGGTGAAGTAGCCGTGCATCACCCGCCGCATGTCGATGTGGTCCGCGCCGCTGACATCAGGGTTGTACCGCTTCTGGTCATGCTGGATGAAGCGGGAAACCTGCCACTTCTTGATGAAGTTGTAGAGTTCCATGTCGTCTTCATCGATCGGTGGGTTCGGGGCGCGCGTGTCCCGGGCGTACACGCTGGACGAGAACGCCTCCGGATGCCTGGTGACCCACACCAGATGCTCCCACGAGGTGATCATCCACACCTCGAGCTGCTCGTTGTAGTACACCGGCTGGTGTTCTCGCAGCCGGTTGTAAAAATCATACGGCTTATAGATCGCTTCCGGTGAAAACGGATTGTCGTTGAAGGTGGTTACCATTGGTTGTACCTCCGGTGGTACGTTGACACCGCTGCCGGCCCAACAGCCCGCAGCGCCTCCAGATTGGCCGATTATAACCGATATTCGCGCGGAGTGCAGTCGTTCGCGCACCAAACAGTCCGTCGGCCGCCCAGACTGCAACATAAATGAGTGCGCCGGGGAGGGTTATCCACTTCCCCGGCGCACCGCAGCGCCTGATGTCGACGTTGCGCGGTTACGCGTTGGTCACCGTCACTGGCAGCGATTCCAGCGCCCGCAGGCCGATCAGCTGGTCGTATTCCAGCGTCTCGGCCGGCACTTCCAGTTCCAGGCTCTCGAAGCGGTTGGCCAGGTTGCGGAAGATCTCCTGACCTTCCAGGCGGGCCAGGGTTGCGCCGAGGCAGTGGTGGATGCCGCTGCCGAAGGCCACGTGCATGTTGGGGTAGCGTTCGACGTCAAAGTCGTCCGCCCGGTCGAACACCTTGGGGTCGCGGTTGGCCCCGGAGATGAACCACCGCACCCGGTCATTCTCCTTTATCTGCTGGCCGTTGAGCTCCATGTCCTCCATGGCGATGCGCTGGATGGACTTCACCGGCGAGTCGTACCGCAGGCATTCTTCGGTGGCGCGCACGGTCTTGCCTTCGGGATCCGACTTCAGGATCTCCCACTGGTCCGGGTGCTGGGTGAAGGCCAGCGTGCCGTTGCAGATCAGGTTGATGGTGGTCTCGTGGCCTGCGGACAGCAGCAGCATCACGTTGTTCACGACCATGTCGCGGTCGAAAATGCCCCGACGCGCCCCCTCGGCAACCACCGAGATCAGGTCGTCCTTGGGGTTGGCGATGCGCTCGTCGCACAACGGACCCAGGTAGTCCTGCAAATTTTGCACCGATTCGGACAAGGGACCCATGCGGTTCGGGCCCGTCCGGTTCAGGTGACGCAGATCCTTGGCCAGCCGGCGCATGATGGGGCGGTCGCTGTCCGGGATGCCCAGCATCCGGGCGATGACCAGCAGGGGCAGCGGCGTGGCCAGGTCGGCCATCACGTCCATGCGGCCTTTTTCCTGCACTACGTCAAGCAATTCATCGATGGCGGACTGTACTAGCGGCCGCCACATCTCCATGGACTTGGGGGTGAAGTAGCCATGCATCACCCGGCGCATGTCCACGTGGTCGGGACCGCTGACCCCGGGGTTGTACCGCTTCTGGTCGTGCTGGATGAACCGGGAAACCTGCCACTTCTTGATGTAGTTGTAGATCTCCATGTCGTCTTCGTCGATGGGCGGGTTCGGCGGCCGGGGGTCCCGGGCGAACACGCTGGACGAGAAGACCTCCGGGTGCCGGGTCACCCATACCAGGTGCTCCCAGTCCGTGACCATCCAGACTTCATACTCCTCGTTGTAGTGCACCGGCTCCCAATCGCGCAGACGCGCGAAGAATTCGTAGGGCTGGTACATCGCTTCCAGGGAGAACGGATTGTCGTTGATTGTGCTAACCATTTCCTGCGACCTCCGGTGTGCGACACGCGATTTGCCGACGAATTACGCAGATAAAACTGCTGTGATGCGCCGATTATAGGCTCCGTACGCCGTGCGCGCAAGCGACAAAAGCCAAGGCCCGGCGAATGTTCGCCGGGCCTCGTAATCCTGCGGGGATTTGCGAACCGATTACGACAGGGCCACCGGCAGGGTCTCCAGCGTCCGGAACGTGATGCTGGAGGTGTAGGTGAGGTCCTCAGAGTTGCAGCTCATGTTGAGGTTCGGGAACCGCTCGGCCAGGGCCTTGAACGCTTCCTGCCCTTCCAGCCGCGCCAGGGTGGCGCCGAGGCAGTGGTGGATGCCGCTGCCAAAGGCCACGTGCGGGTTCGGGTACCGCTCGACGTCGAAGTCGTCGGGGCGGTCGAACACTTCGGGATCACGGTTGGCGGAGGTGACGAACCAGCGCATCCGCTCGTCCTTCTGGATGAGCTTGCCGCCCAGTTCGACGTCCTCACCGGCGATGCGGGTGATGGACTTGACCGGCGGGTCGTACCGCAGGCACTCCTCGGTGGCGCGGATCATCCTGCCGGCGGGGTCGCTCTTGAACAGTTCCCACTGCTCCGGGTGCTCCATGAACGCCCGGGTGCCGTTGCAGATCAGGTTAATGGTGGTCTCATGACCGGCCAGGAGCAGCAGGATGGCGTTGGCCACCACCTGCTCCTCGTCCATGATCCGCTGTCCGGCCGCGTTGGTGGTGCGGGCGGCGTCGGTCATCTTGTCCAGCAGGTCGCCGTTGGGGTTGTCCAGGCGGGCCTTGACCATGGGCCGCAGGTAGTCCTGAAGCTCGGTGATGCCTTCGGACAGGGGCTGCATGCGGTCGGCGTTGCCGCGACCGATGAACAGCAGCTTCTCCGCCAGCGAGCGGATGAACTGCCGGTCGTAGGTCTCGATGCCCATCATGGCGGCGATGACCAGCAGGGGCAGCGGCGTGGCATAGTCTCGCATCACGTCCATGCTGCCGCGCTCTTCCGCTTCGTCCAGCAACTGATTGATGGCGGACTGCACCAGCGGGCGCCAGAGTTCCATGGCCTTCGGCGTGAAGTAGCCGTGGATGACCTTCCGCATGTCGGTGTGGTCCGGGCCGCCGTGCTCGCGAATGTGCTCGTGGGTGCTCACCGCGCGCCGGTCGGTCTGGATGAACCACTGGCTGAAGAAGTTCCGCACGTCCTCGTAGAGGCCCATGTCGGATTCGTCAATCGAAGGATATGGAGGCAGCGGGTCCCGGTGGAAGACCTCGGACGAGAATGCTTCAGGACGTCGGGTTACCCAGACCAAGTCCTTGTACTTGGTGATGACCCACAGCTTGTAGGGGTCATTCCAGTGAACCGGGTCCTCCTCGCGCATCCGGCCGAAGTACGTATACGGATCCTGGATGACTTCAGGGGAAAACAGGTTTTCGTTAAAGGTGGTAACCATAAAGTCCCTCCCGTTGACTTTTCATGGTCAAACTCACCGCCGGACATACGATGACCAGCGGCTATCGTCGCCGCGTTTGGCCAATTGTAGCAATCTGCCCATTTTGGGTCAATTACGATTCGCGCATAGTACCGTTGCGTTTGCATCGCAGTTATGAATGCAACGATCTCATGCGTACCCGGTTTGCGGCGGGCAGTCGTCAGAATCGGGATTCACGGGATTGAAGGACTTTCACGATTGGGTGTTCTTCCCGCAGGGAGGGTGGCGGATTGTACCCAGGCATTGCCGTTGATTGAAGGTATTGTGGCGGAGCATCTGCTGGCGGACAAAGGGTGCGACACCAATGGGATCGTGGCCCCGGCATCGGATTGTGGCATGAACGTGGTGATAACGCCTCCGAGCAACCGTCAGGAGCAGCGGGAATATGACCGGGATTTATACCAGGCACGGCACTTGGTGGAGAATGGATTTTGCAACTTCAAACAATGGCGCGGGGTAGCGAACCGATATGCCAAGAAGGCCGCTTCTTTCCTGGCTCACTGTCAAATCCGCGCCATCGCACTCCGGAATAAAATAATTTGACGACACGCCCTAAACCCGTCGTTGTAATAGTAGTGACCAGCTGGCTCGCCCACTGGGTAAACCCAGCAACGTGTTGATCCGCCAAGCACTCGTCCCGTTTGACGAAAGTATTCCCTTGTTCAACGGCAGCGTAAGTCGACGCGAATCCAGGGAGGGCGCCCAGGGGATGGCGCCTACGAACTTCCGCAAGCGCAAGGTTCTTCCGCGATGCGGGGGCAACGGACCAGCACACAGGGTTTCCGCCTCAGAGGCCAGCGAAAGGGCAGGCGCTGTTCCCAGCGGAGCGGGGACTGGTGCCGCGACGCCGGCCACTGCCCGTGCTCTTTCCAACGGTATGTCCCCCGTAGTAAAACCGACGTAGAGAAAACCGCCATGATCATCATCCACGCCGCCCAACTGGCCGGACAACTGACCCTCTGGGCAGAGGCCTCCGACCAACACCCGCATACCGACCAAGCGCTCGACGGACGCCATCCCCGTTGCGTGGACGCCACGCGTTTGACGGAAGCCGTCGGCAATACGCTAGATGAGCCCGCCGGCGCCGGGATGGAAGCCACCATCTGGCTGCCCAGCCGCGGCAACAACCCGATACCGTCTGAAGCGTTGGCGGGTCCCGCGCCCAGATCGAGGGCCAAACCCCGCATCAAGCCCTGGCGCGTGCCGGCGCTCAGGCTTTCCAGCGCCCAGGCCATCGCACTGCTGCAAGGTTGCCAGAATGGGCGCGTGCTGACGCCCGGCACGTTGCTGGGCCCCGACGTGGCCTACTGGCGACACGTCATGCTCTTCGCCGCCGGGCTCACCGTTCGACAGCAATTCCTGCCCAACGTCTTGCGGCATGGGGACGGTACCAAGGCCGTGTGGACGCCGCTCTACATCGGCGACGACGCCTACCGATTAGCTGAACTGGCCAGCGCGATGCCGGCCTCTGCCCGATCCATGACCACCACTTCAATGGACCGGCCGCCAACGACCCCGCCGCAGGCCGTTCTCAAGGAGTTCATCTCCAGCATCGTGAACCACATGGTTCGTCAGGACGCCAAGGGAGGCGCTCCGGAGTTCGACTCGGCCCATGACGCCTGGCTCCACGCTCTGACGACGGCAGACGGCGCAATACACGCCGACGGCGCCCAGATGCAACAGCTGCGCCGGCAGGTGGCGGAATGGCACCGGCCCATCGCGGTGGCGGCCAACTCCCCCTACCGCCTGTGCCTGCGTCTTGAAGAACCGCCAGAACCTGACGAGGACGACCTACCAGCCGCTCTGCGTGAACGGGACTGGTACCTCCGTTACCTGCTCCAGCCCCACGACGACCACAGCCTGTTGCTGCCCGTTGACACCGCCTCGGAGCGACAATCGCCCGACTTCAATCCGGCCGAGTTCCTGATCGCCTCCCTGGCCCAAGCCGGCTCCGTATGTCCGCCCGTCTCCGACAGCCTGAACCAGCGAAGGCCGGCCGGCGCGCCCCTCGACGCTGAACAGGCTCACCAATTCCTCACCCAGCAGGCGGCTGCGCTGCAGCAGGCGGGCTTCGGCGTAATGCTGCCCGCCTGGTGGACACGCCGGGGTACGAAGAACCGCCCCACCATCCGGGCCGAACTACGCACGCCGCCGATGCAGGGCGGCGTCAACATGACCATGGCGTCGCTCATCGACCTGGATGTTCAAGTCGCCATGGGCGACGAGGTGATCGAAGCTGAGGAACTGTTCGAACTGGCCGACCTGAAGGTGCCGCTGGTCCGCTTCCGCGGCCAGTGGGTCGAAATCGACGCCGACGAAATTCGAGCCGCCGCCGACTTCTGGCGCAACCGTGACCAGCTCACCCTGCGGGAAGCGGTCCGCATCGGCCTGGGCGCCGATCAGCAAGCGGAAGCCGACCGCGTCTCCCTGGCGACCACGGGCTGGCTCAGCGAGTTGCTGGATTCCCTCCAGCAGAAGAGCCGGATACGCCTGCTGGACCTGCCCGCCGAATTCAGCGGCGAATTGCGCCCCTACCAGCAACTGGGCTACTCGTGGCTCGATTTCCTCCGCTGGTGGGGACTGGGCGCCTGCCTGGCCGACGACATGGGTCTCGGCAAAACCGTCCAGACCCTGGCCGCCATCCTGCGGGACCACCAGGAGGGCAACGAGAAGCCCAACCTGCTGGTCTGCCCCACCTCGGTGATCAACAATTGGCAGCGCGAAGCGCAGAAGTTCACGCCCAGCCTGGCGGTGATGCTGCACCACGGACCGGGCCGCGAGCGCGGCGAACAGTTCGCCCAACAGGCCGCCAGGCATCAGATCGTAATCACCAGCTACGGCACCATGACGCGGGATCGGGAGTTGCTGGCTTCCGTCGATTGGCGCTCTGTCACCGTCGACGAAGCTCAAAATATCAAGAACACCGCCACGCGCCAGGCGCAAGCCGCCCGCTCTCTGCCCGCCGATTACCGCATGGCCCTCACGGGCACGCCAGTCGAAAACCACGTGGGCGACCTGTGGTCCATCATGCAGTTCCTGAATCCCGGCCTGCTGGGCTCCCAGGCGGAGTTCAAACGCCGGTATTTCAATCCCATCCAGGCCAACCGGGACGACGAAGCGACAGCACGGCTGCAGAAAGCCACCGGCCCGTTCATCCTGCGCCGATTGAAGACCGACCCGACAATCATCGACGACCTGCCTGACAAGCACGAGACGAAGCAGTACTGCAACCTCACCCGTGAGCAGGTCACCCTCTACGAGGCCGTGCTGCGCGACGTCGAGACACGACTGGACGACGCCGAAGGCATGGAGCGCCGCGGCTCCATCCTCGACACGCTGGTCAGGCTCAAGCAGGTCTGCAACCATCCTCGCCAACTGCTGGGCGACAACTCGACCATCGCCGGCCGCTCCGGGAAGCTGGCCCGTCTCGACGAGTTGCTGGACGAGATCATTCCCGCCGGCGACCGCGTCCTGATTTTCAGCCAGTTCGCCGAGATGGGAGCCATTCTGCAGCAGCACGTCCAGGAAACCTATGGCATCGAAACGCCCATGCTCCACGGCGGGGTGTCACGCAAGAATCGCGACATCATGGTGGATCGGTTCCAGAACGACCCCCACGGCCCGCAGGTGTTCGTCCTGTCCCTGAAGGCGGGCGGCTCCGGCCTGAACCTGCCTCGGGCCAACCACGTCATCCACTACGACCGCTGGTGGAATCCCGCCGTGGAAAATCAGGCCACCGACCGAGCCTTCCGCATCGGTCAAACGAAGGACGTCCACGTACACAAAATGATCTGCGCCGGCACCCTCGAAGACCGCATCGACCTTATGATCGAGACCAAGCAGCAGACCGCCGACCAGGTGGTGGGCGCAACCTCTGAGCGCTGGCTCACCGAACTCTCGAACACCGAGCTGCGGGAGGTGCTGGCCCTCAGCGCGACGCCGGAGGGCTGAAGACGCCGCCCGCTCAACCCACTGAGCCAGGAAAAGGTTCCTCGATGAACTACTACGACTACGAGTACACTCGCCCCATCGAAGCAAGGGGTGGCATCAGGGCCGCGTCCCGCCGGGGCGAGTTCGGCTCCAACTGGTGGGCCAAACGGTGGATGCAGACCCTCGAGCAATTCCGCATCGGCGCCCGGCTCAGCCGGGGCCGTTCCTACGCCCGTCGGGGACAGGTCCTCTCGATTGACATCCAAAACGGCGTCGTGGAAGCGCAGGTGCAGGGCAGCCGCAAGCGGCCCTACGACGTGGCGATCAGCGTGAGGACCATCGGCCCGGATGACTGGGAACGGCTGCGCCAGGCGTTGGCCGAACAGCCGGTCATCGCCGCCAGCCTGCTCTCCGGCCGGATGCCGGAAAACATCGAGGACACGTTCGAAACCGTCGGACTTTCGATGTTTCCCAGAAGGAGCGATGACCTGGAAACCGACTGTTCCTGTCCCGACTGGTCAAACCCCTGCAAGCACATTGCCGCCGTCTACCTGCTCCTGGGCGAGGAGTTCGACCGCGACCCATTCCTCATCTTCCGTATGCGGGGCATGGACCGGGAGGACCTGTTGGGCGAGGAGTTCCGCCAGTCCGCCCAGACCATCGAAGGACCACCGTTGGCGCCCGAGCCACTGCCGGAAGACCCGGAGACATTCTGGGGCAACCCGTTACCGGCGTTGGCCGGCTCGGACCTTGGCACTGCGACGGTTCCGGAAATGCACGCCGCTCTGCCCCGGCAGTTGGGCCGGTTCCCCTTTTGGCAGGGAGAACAAGACCTGACGGCTACCCTGGAGAAAATCTACGCAGCCGCGTCCCAGCAGGCCGCAGGCGTGTACCTCAATTAAGCCGAACCGTGGCCTGGCAGACGGGAAAGAGTTGCCAAGCAAAGGAGGCGCACAGACCCTCCGATTGGCACCGCGTCAGGAATGCTGACGCTTGAACCGTGCCCCTACCCATTACGACTTGTTGGCTTGCAACCTGGTGTTGGCATCCATCGCCGACGTGTTGATGGCCGCGGTGGGCAGCAGCGTCAAGGTGGTGCAGATCCTCGAAGGAGTCACCGTTGCTGGCTTCAACATCGACCTACTGTCATGTATCCAAAGTTTGCTGGCAAAAGCGAACCACGTTGTCTAGTATTTGGTCAGCAGTTTTCGTCCACACAAAGGGCTTGGGTTCTTCGTTGGTCACGTCCAGGTAGTGATAGAATGGCGGCCTCCAGTTCTCCGCTGCTCTGATGCACCCCACGACGCAGTTGTTTCTCGGTCAGCAGCGCAAATTTGGGCGTCCAGCGCGGCAAAGAGGGAAACCGTACCGTGCGCAAATAATCATGGGTGCGCCGCTCCGCCTGTCCGGGACGCATGGGCA
Organism: Dehalococcoidia bacterium; assembly: GCA_034428455.1. Taxonomy (GTDB): domain Bacteria; phylum Chloroflexota; class Dehalococcoidia; order Lucifugimonadales; family UBA3495; genus Bin87. The sequence goes on along the minus strand of DAOUHZ010000161.1, from coordinate 23,664 downwards.
GTAGCGGGCGGGTGCGGTCCAACGCCTGGATCTGGGACCTCTCGTCCATGCACGGCACCAGCGCCCGGTCCGGCGGGTCCAAGTACAGACCCTGGCCTTCTCACCGCGATGTCTCGCGCCTTCTCGACGAAGAAGGGATCCGACGACAGCTTGAAGGCTTCGGTGCGGTGGAGCTGCAACCCGAAGGCCCGCCAGATACGGCTCACCGTATTGTGGCTCAGACCACTGCGTTGGGCCATGGACCGGGTGCTCCAGTGGGTGGCATCTTTGGACGTGGTCTCCAGCGTCAACGTGATCACCCGCTCCACGTCGTCATCGGTAACCGATCGGGGCCGGCCGCTGCGGGGCTCGTCCGAAAGCCCGTCCAGTCTCCGTTCCACAAACCGCGACCGCCATTTGCCCGCCGTTTCGTCCGACACCCCCAGATCGGCGCCCACTGCGGTGTTGCTACGGCCCTGGGCGCACGCCAAAATCATCCTGGCGCAACCCCAGGGCTTGCGCCGTCTTGGGCCGCCGCACCCACCGCTCCAGGGTTTCCCGTTCCTCGTCGGACAAAATCAGCGGTGGCATCGGTCGTCCTATGGCCATGGTCATCCTCCATCTGGGCTGCTCACCCGGAGAATAACCAACACTCACCCTTTTACTACTTACTTCAGTTACATGACACTAGCTCGACGGCGTTACCACCGCTTCCCGCAGCACCTCGACCAGGTGGCGGGCGCGGCGGCCGGCGCCGTGCTCCACCTGCTGGCGGCAGGACACGCCCATGACCGCGACCTCGGCGTCAGGCTTGGCGGCGATGGCCGGGAACAGGGACAGGCCGCCGATCTGCATCGAGATGTCGTAGTGCTCCTTCTCGAAGCCGAAGGAGCCGGCCATGCCGCAGCAGCCGGCGTTGATCAGCTCGGCGTTGTAGCCTGACGGCAGGTTGAGCACGGCCAGCGAACTGGCGGTGCCCACCATAGCCTTCTGGTGGCAGTGGCCGTGGAAGAGCACCTGCTTCTCCAGGTCGGAGAATTGCAGGTCCAAACGGCCGGCGGATTTTGCGTTGGCGAGGAACTCGTCGATGAGGAACGCATTTTCGGCGACGGTTCGGGCGCGGTCGTCGGACACGAACTCGGGGTACTCGTCTCGCAGGGTGAGCAGGCAGCTGGGCTCGCAGCCGACGATGGGAATGCCCTGGCTGGCGTAGGCGTAGAGGGAGTCGATGTTGGAATGGGCCTGCTCGCGGGCCTGATCCAGAAGTCCCTTGGAGATCATGGGGCGGCCGCAGCAGCCGCCGTTGACCAACTCCACCCGGTAGCCCGCCGCCTCCATCACCTCTACGGCGGCGATGCCGATCTCGGGGTAGTTGTAGTTCATGAAGGTGTCGTTGTAGAGGGCCACCGTGCCGTACCTGGCCTCGGCGTGGCCGTTTCGGTCTCGCCGGGCGAACCAGTCGGGCAACGACAGCGACGCGAAAGCGGGCTGCTGGCGCTGCGGCGCGATGCCCAGGAACTTCGACGTCAGCGAGCGGCCCAGCGCGGACCCGGCCAGCCAGTTGGTGATGGGCGCGTACCGGCTGCCCAGCCGGTTCAGCCCGTTGATGTTGGCAAAGAAGCGGGAACGCAGCGGAACGCCATGCTCCTTGTGGTAGTGGTCCAGGAACTCGTACTTGAGCTTGGCCATGTCCACGCCCGACTCGCACTCCGCCTTGCAGGCTTTGCACTCCAGGCACAGATCCAGAGCCTGGTGGAGGCGCTGGTCGGTGATGGAGCTCTCGGCTCCATCGGGCATGCGGCCGGACAGGGCGGCGCGGAGCAGGTTGGCGCGTCCTCGGGTGGAATGCTCCTCGTCGCGGGTTGCCATGAAGGACGGACACATGGTGCCGTCCAGCTTGCGGCAGGCTCCCATGCCGTTGCACATCTCCACCGCGCCGGCGTAGCCGAAGTCAGCGGAAAAGTCCAGCGTGGTGTCCAGCGCCTGCGGCTGGTACGCGACGCCGTAGCGCAGATTCTCGGTCATGGGTGGCGTGTCTATGATCTTGCCCGGGTTCATGATGCCCTGGGGGTCCCAGGTCTGCTTGAGCTCGCGGAAGGCATTGTAGATCTGGTCGCCGAACATCTTGCGGGTCCAGACGCCGCGCACGATGCCGTCGCCGTGCTCGCCGCTCATGGAACCTCCGAACTCCTTGATGAGGTCGGAGACCGCCTCGCCGATGGACACCATCTTGTCGATGCCGTCCTGGTTCTTCAGGCTGACCAGGGGCCGGATGTGGAGGCAACCCACGGAGGCGTGGCCGTAGTAGCCGGCGGTGGTGCCGTGCTCGGTGACGGTCTCGTCGAAGCGGCGGACGAACTCGCCCATGACCGACGGGTCGACTGCGGGGTCCTCCACGAAGGGAATCGGCTTGGCGTCGCCGCGGGTGCTCATGAGCAGACCGAGTCCGCCCTTGCGCAGGTTCCAGACGGCGGCCTGGCCGGCCCGGTCAAGGATGTTGACGCAGGCGTAGGCGAGACCGATGTCGGCCTTGAGACCGTCCATTTTGGCCGTAAGTTCGCGCTCTGACTCGCCGTAGAACTCGACCACCAGCATGGCCCCGGGATCGCCGTCGACGAAATCGGGAAGCCGCGCCGTTCCCATGGCCTCACGGGAGCGGTCGAGGACCATCTTGTCGATGAGTTCGATGGAGGACGGCTCGTGGCGCAGCACGCGGGTGGTGGCCTCGCTGGCGTCGTAGATGGTGCGGAAGTGCAGCACGGACAGGGACGTCATGGTGGGCCGGGAAACCAGGTTGACCTTGGCCTCGGTGACCACGCACAGGGTGCCCTCGGATCCGACGACCATGCGGGCCAGGTTTACCGGACCGCCGTGACGGGCGTCGTCCAGGATGAACTCGTCCAGGTTGTAGCCGCTGACCCGGCGCTGGATCTTGGCGTAGGTGCGGTCGATCTCTTCCTTCTGCTCACGGGCGATGCGCAGGACGCCGCGGTAGATGTCTCCTTCCAGCCCGGAGGCGCTGAGCCGGGATTCCAGCTCGGCGGGGGAGAGCTCGCCGAAGTGCGCAGTGGACCCATCCGACAGGACGACATCCAGTTCCTGGATGTGGTCCAGGGTCTTGCCATAGATGACGGAGTGCGCGCCACAGGTGTTGTTGCCGATGCCGCCACCGACGCAGGCGCGGTTGGCGGTGGTGGGGTCGGGAGCGTACTGCAACCCGTGGGGACCCATCTGGCGGGTGAGTTGGTCAAGGATGATGCCGGGCTGGACGCGGGCCCATTGCTCCTCGGCGTTCACCTCCAGGACGTTGTTCAGGTACTTGCTGAAGTCCATGACGATGGCGTGGTTGACGGTCTGGCCGGCGAGGCTCGTGCCGCCGGATCGGGGCAGCACGGGGATGCCCTCGCGGGCGGCGAACTCGACCACGGCCTGCACGTCGGCGGAGGAGCGCGGAATGACGACGCCCACGGGCTCCATCTGGTAGATGCTGGCGTCGGTGCTGTAGAGCAGGCGGGAGTGCGGATCGAAACGGACCTCGCCGTCAACGCGCCGGCTCAGTTCGTCGGCGATATCCTGGCGTTCGCGGCCGCGAATCCTGCGTTCCATTACCGTCGCCATCTATCGTTCCTCCGTTGCTCCGAAGCGTGCCGATCCTGAGTGCGGCGCAGTATAGCACGGGCGATCTTGCGGCCCGGAAATGAGACTTCCGATACCGACATGGACAGCGGTGTTATATTGGCCGGGTCAATCGACCCACGGGAGAGACGCCATGTCCACGCAACCCGGCTCCGGCCAGCAACCGACGGAAAACCGCATCGGAATGATGATCGAAAAGGTGATGGTCGGGCCGCCCCACGAGGGCGAAGCTGGCCAGGGTTTGATGATCTGCACCAACCGGGGCGACATACCGGCCATCCTGCACGCCGCTGAGGAAACCACCCGGGCCGTGGTCTGGGTCTGCGGAGCCCGGGGCGGTTTCGGCGGCCCAGGCAGCGGGCTGTACGCCGAGCTAGCGGAAGAGATGACGGGGCAAGGTATCACCTCCTTGCGGATGGACTACCGGCATCCAAACCACATCCAGGAGTGCGCCCTGGACCTGGTGGCCGGCTGCAACTTCCTGCGTGCCACCGGGCATGGACCGCCCATCGTGGTGGGACACTCTTTCGGGGGCGCGGTGGTGATCGCGGCCGGGGCGGTGAGCGACAACATCGCCGGCGTGGTGTCGCTGTCGCCGCAGACGTACGGGGCGCAGGGAGCGGGCATGATCGCGCCCAAACCGCTGCTGGTGGTGCACGGCAAGGCGGATACGCGCCTGCCTTTCTCGTGCGCGGTGGCCATCCACGACTGGGCCAAGGAGCCCAAGGAACTGGTGCTGTATGAGGGCGCGGAGCATCGCCTGGACGAGTGCAGGGAAGAGTTGGGCGACCTGCTGCGCACCTGGATACCGGAGCATCTGCCGGAGGTCGAACCAGCTGAATAGTAGACCACGAGGACAGGGCTCCAAACGGGATTGGCGTCGCGCCCGTCCCGCATGACCGGGTCTGTTGCATCGGACCGGAGGGACGGCATGATGGACTTCATTGATCGCATTGGCTACGACGGCGGGGCAACGCCGCTGGAAGACACGCTGGCTTTCGCCGCCCAGCATGGCATTCACTACGTCGACTTCTCGGCCGAAACGGGCGCCAAACGTGTGGACAACTGGCCGGACGACCGCCTGCGGGCCGTCCGCACGGTGATGGATCAGAACGAGATAGCGGTGACGGTGCACACGGCGTCTTCCGTGAACGTGGCGGAGTTCGCGCCGTACGTTGGGGAGGCGGTGGACGCGTATCTGCGCGGCAATATCGACCTGGCCCGGCGCATCACCGCGCACGGCGTGGTGGTGCACGGTGGGATGCACTTCAGCTCGGCCATCGACGCGCGCATGGAGGCCGCACGGGACCGGCTGCTGCGAGCAGTGGATTATGCGGAAAGCAGCGGCGTGTCACTGTTCTTCGAAAACTTGAACTGGGAACCGGACAACGCCGAGGTCCATTACCTGGGCCACACGGTGGAGGAGTGCCAGTACTTCTTCGACGCCATTCCGTCAGACCGGTTCGGGTGGGCGTTCACGGTGAACCACGCCAACCTGGTACCCGAGGGCATCAATGGGTTTATCGACTCCCTCGACGTGGGGCGGATCGGAGAGGTGCGGCTGGCCGACAACACCGGCGAGGTGGAGGTGCACCTCCTTCCCGGCCAGGGCAACATCGACTTTCCGGCCACGTTTCGCCGCCTGGAGGACGCCGGCTACCGCGGGTACTACACCATGGCCTTCGGATCGCTGGACGACAAGCTGGCGGCCCGGGATCTGTTTCGAGGTTACGGAATCTAGCCGTCATCACCCCTCCGTCGCTGCGTTCAGGCCCGGGGGTTCGACCGGCCGGGGGTGGTCAGCGGCGGAACCGTTTCGGTTCCGTTTGGCGTGGCATCTGACGCGCACCCAGTTTGTGGCAGGGGTTACGGAGTTGGGAGCAAGGGCGTCGCTTGAGTTGCAGATGTGACGGCGGCAGGGCACAGGCGATGGACCGCTGCCGCCGAGGATGGTTCAGGTTCGTGTTGCTATGGGCAGCCTCCGAAGATTTGAGGGTGTGCAGGCGATTTGGAGGGTGGCGACCAGGTTCCCAGCGGTTATCAGCCCTACGGCCGGAGGATTTGCGCTTTGGGTTTTTGCTCTCATTGTCCATGGACACCGGGCCGGGGCTCGGGCATGGCGCGCTGTGGCGGGCGCGGTGGCCGAGCAGACTGCCCCGGTTAATATGACCGAAGACAGTCCGCCACACAGGCCGTTAGCGACTTGGATGCTGATAGGGGTGGCCGTGAATGCGGGGAACCTGGTCGAATGGAAACGGATAGATCGCCTGCAAGTTGATGATAGAGCATACGTTCTGAATTATGCAAGAGGATGGTGTCACTCAGGCATATCCAGTTAGTCATCGGGGGGAGCGTAGCGACGTGGCGATCTCGTTACCCGAAGAATGCCCCCTCCAGCAGCGAGATTGCCACGCTTCGCTCGCAATGACGGGTCTGGCGAAACTGGGTACGCGCGCGGAGTGGCAGGTGGGGCCAAATTACCTGTTCCCTGTTACACTGGACCCAGACCGGCGGTGTCAATAAACGCAGTTAGCGATCCGGCCGGTCGAATTGATCAAGAGGTAAAACGCTCCACATGTTTGAAACCGGTCACCTCCGCCGAACTGCCCTCGTCCTGGTAACGATAGGACTGGCGTGGAACCTGGTTGAGGTTGTAATTGCGTTCTGGGCCGGCGCTCGGGTGGGCAGCGTGGCCCTGATCGCTTTCGGCCTGGACAGTATCATCGAGCTTTTCGCTGGCGCGGTCCTGGTTTGGCGACTGAAGCAGGAGGGCGAAGAGCACGAAAACGAGGCGGCCGAAGGTCGGGCGCAACGGTTGGTCGGGATCACCTTCCTTGTCCTGGCGGGGTACGTCGGGCTGCATTCGGTGGTCAGCCTGGCGGGATTGTTGCCGGAGCCTCAGCCGAGCCTAGCGGGCATCGGAATCGCGGTGGCAAGCGCCTTGGTGATGAGTATTCTCTACGTGGCCAAGATGCGCATCGCCGCGCGCATGCAGTCCCGCGCTCTGCGCGCCGAAGCGGTGGAGAGCCTGTTCTGCGACCTCCAGGACCTGGCGATACTGGTTGGTCTGGGACTCAACGTATTGTTCTCCTGGTGGTGGGCCGACCCGGTCGGGGCGCTGCTGCTAATTCCCTTCTTTATCAAGGAAGGCATGGAGAACCTCTCGGGGCACCACGACCACGAAGAGGACGAGCACGAGCACGAGCATGGGCGCGAACGCCGATCGGCGCTGGTCTGCTTCTGCCTGAGATGCTGGTATGGCCTGTCCAGGTGCAGGGCCGTCTGCTGCCCAGCGTAGCTACAGATCCCTGGGTGAGGGCTCGTCCTTTCGCTCGGAACGACGCAGGGTTTGTCACACGAAGCCAGTTTGTCATCGTGAGGAGCGCGGCGACGTGACGATCTCGTTGCCGTAGCGACGAGCGTTGCCCCAACGAGATTGCCACGCTACGCTCGCAATGACATAGGAGTTACGCAGTTGAAATTATAAACTCGTCATTCCTGCGCAAGCAGGAATCCAGACGCTTCAGGATGAACGAACCCGGAACAATGTTAACGATTTCGGTCACTGGATTCCCGCTTTCGCGGGAATGACGGATGTAAAAGGATCCAACCGCGTAAGTCGTATGACAGATTGGGCCAAGTGGGTACGCGTGAGCGGGTCGCCTCAGTAGACAGTGCCCATAGCGTCGGATAAGATGGCGCGGGTTCTTTCACCTCGTCGCCGCGGCGCCATTACCGGCGGCTCCGTGCCAGGTCGGTAAACAGGTCGCACGACGGGGTTTTTTGTGCGCGTGAGACCCTGATCTGAGACATATCGGACCGACCCATGCTCATCGCCGTCGCATTTGTCCTGATGGGGGTCATGTTCTTGGCCGGCATGTATGTGGCCGGGGCGCTGGGGTCGTTGGCGCTGATCCTGCTCAACCTGTTCTCGGACAACCCGGTCTGGAACATCATGGGCAACCGGGCGTGGGAGACCAACACCAACGTCAACCTGGTGGCGATCCCGCTGTTCATCCTGATGGGGGAGATCGTGCTGCGGGGCGGGTTCGCCGACCTGATGTACCGAGCCCTGTCCCGCTGGGTGGACTTCATTCCGGGTGGGCTGATGCATACCAACATCGCCTCCTGCGCGGTGTTCGCCGCGTGCGCCGGCTCCAGCATCGCCACCGCCGCCACGGTGAGCCGGGTGGCGCTGCCGTCCTTCCGAGCGCAGGGCTACCAGGAGCGGCTGGTGGTCGGCTCGCTGGCCGCCGGCGGAACGCTGGGAATACTGATTCCGCCGAGCATCCTGCTGGTGCTCTACGGGCTCACCGTGGGCGAGTCCATCGGGCGGCTGTTCCTGGCGGGTTTCATCCCGGGGATACTGCTGGCGCTGGTGTTCATGCTGATGATCGGCGTGGCGTCGGTGATCTGGCCGGCCATCGCGCCCCGGCAGCAGCAGGGACGGTTCTGGACCTGGGAGGGCTGGACGGAACGCCTGTTGTTCACGGTGCTGATGGTTCCGGTGATGGCGCTGATCTTCATCGTGCTGGGCAGCATCTACCTGGGGTGGGCAACGCCCTCGGAAGCGGCTGGTTTCGGCGTGGCCGGCGCGCTGGCCCTGGCGATCATCTACAACTTCGTGCGGCTGTTCGCCGGAGACATCGCTGCTTTGCTGCTGCGGAGCGGCATCGCCGGCCGCCTGTCGCCGGAGGTGCGGGGAACACTGGAGGGCTGGCGCGAACAGTACCGGTTTGACGGCGAAAGCCTGCGCAACTACTGCCGGTTCATGGGCACGATGACACTGGAGGCGTGCGCGTCGGCGGCGCGCTCCTCGGCAATGATCCTGTTCATCCTGATGGCGGCGTTCACGCTCCAGTTCGCCTTCGCCTACCTGCGGATATCCATCACCATGGCGGAGTGGGTGGCCAGCTTCAACCTGACCACGGTGCAGCTGGTGCTGTTCCTGGTGGTGTTCTACCTGCTGCTGGGCACGTTCATGGAAGCGTATTCCATGATGCTCACGACGCTGCCGATCATCTCCCCGGTGCTGCGGGCCGCCGAGGTGGATCTGCTGTGGTTCGGGATCATCATGATCATCCTGCTGGAGGCCGCGCAGATCAGCCCGCCGCAGGGACTGAGCCTGTACGTGCTGCAAGGAGCGCGGCACGACGTGGCCCAACAGGAAGTGGAAGGAACGGGCCGTCCGGCCCAAACGGGCACCATCAACGACGTGTACATCGGGGTGCTGCCGTTCATGGCCTGCATGGCGGTGGTCATCGGGCTGATCATCGCGTTCCCGGACCTTGCGCTGTGGCTGCCGGACCAGATCAAGGGGCCGCGCTGATCTGACCCCATCCGGGGACGTATAGTTAAGCAATCCCCGGAGGTTCGCGTCGAGATGCCCGCCCAATATGACATCGTTGTTATCGGAGCCGGCTCTGCCGGGCTGACGGCGGCGCGGTTCGCCTCGCGGCTGGGCAAGCGCGTGGCGCTCATCGAGGCCAATCGGGTGGGCGGCGACTGCACCTGGACGGGATGCGTTCCCAGCAAGGCGTTGCTGCATGCAGCGAAAGTTGCCCACACTGTCCGGAACGCGAACCGGTATGGGATCAGCGCCAGGGATCAGCAGGTGGATTTCGGCGCCGTGATGTTTCGGGTGAAGAGCGCGGTGAAGGATGTCTACGCCCAGGAGTCGCCGGAGACGCTGCGGGCGGAGGGGATTGACGTGCTGGAGGGGCGGGCTGAGTTCCAGGACACCCGCACGTTGACCGTCGGCCAGCAGGAAGTATCGGCGCGGCGCTTTCTGATCTGCACGGGAGCGGCGCCATTCGTACCCCCGATCCCCGGGCTGGGAGACACGCCGTACCTGACCTACGAGACGTTCTGGGACTTGCGAACCCTGCCGGACCGCCTGGTCGTGATCGGGGGCGGCCCCATTGGGTGCGAATTGGCTCAGGCGTGCCAGCGGCTGGGCTCTCGCGTGACCCTGGTGGAGGCAATAGACCGAGTGCTGCCCAACGACGAACCGGAGGCGAGTCAGGCCATAGCCCAGGCGTTGCGGCGGGACGGGGTCGACTTATGGCTGTCGTCGCCGGTGGAATCGGTGAGACGCATGGACGACGGGAATCGCGTCCTGGTCAACGCCGGCGGGGGAACGATCAAAGGCGATGCGCTGTTGGTGGCGGTGGGGCGACAGGCGAGGGTGGGCGGCCTGGGGTTGGAGCGGGCCGGCGTCGAGCATAGCCCGCGGGGGATAACCATCGACGACTACCTGCGGACCCGCGTGAAGCACATCTACGCGGCCGGCGACTGCGCGGGCGGGTACCAGTTTACGCACTACGCCGGGTTCCAGGGAGCGATGGCCGTGCGGAACATGCTGTTGCCCGGACGCTCACGGGCACGTCCGCAGCATCCGCCATGGGCGACCTTCACCGACCCGGAAGTGGCGCACACCGGCTACACGGAGGAACAGGCCCGGCAGCGGTTTGGCGACAAGGTGCGGGTGTCGATGCTGCCGATGGCGTGCGTTGACCGGGCGGTGACCGAGGACGCCACCGAGGGGTTCCTCAAGGTGGTTCACCGGGGCAACGGCAAGCCGTTGGGCGCCACTGCGGTCGGCCAACGGGCGGCCGAAACGCTGCAGGCGTGGACACTGGCCAGCGACAACAGGCTAAAGATGGTGGACGTCGCCAGAACGATGCAGGCGTATCCGTCGCAGGCGACCGGCAACCAGCAGGTGGCTTGGGATGCCTACCTTGATGGGTTAACCGGCGGGGTCACCGGCCGCGTCTTGCGTTGGCTGGCTCGTTAAACGTCGCGAAGGTTGGGGTATGTCGGCAGAGTGGAGCCTTACTTCCCAGCCAATTTCGCCCGCACTTCGTCAACTTCGGCGTTTCCGAGGATGCGGAACACATTGATGCTCCGGTCTTCAACGGCTACGCCCTTGAGGGCGTGGCGGCCGTTCTTCATCGTGACCAACTCCATGGAGTCCTCGGCGATGTCGACCTTCCGCTTGAGCTTGACTGAGTAGGCTTGCAGGGGCCATTCCATAATTATCGTTCCTTTAGTGAGTTTGGTATCCCGCCAGCCGGAGCAAGGACTTCCTCAACGGCCTCGCGGTCTGCTTCGCCGCCGGAGGCAATTTGCCCGGGAGCAGTTGATTGTTTTACGCTAATCTTTACTGGTTCGTCAATACGTGAATGCGCTCACGCGTACCCACTTTGCGTTGCAGGAACGTCACGATCAAGATTTTGTGATTTACAGGATCTACGCCGTCCGATGGGAAAGAGCGCCCAACGAGGGAGCGCCTCAAGACGCCGGCGGGTGTCGCGCTGCCGCACACTATGGCGTGGCTCCGATGCGGAACTTCTTGGTGCCACAGATCAGGCAAATCGCCTGGGTCGCCGGCCTGCCGTTTTTCATGGTGACGCCCTGCACGTCCTTGGAGTCGGTCTTTGCCTTGCACTTGACGCAGTAGATCTGGATTTGCGTGGTCATCGTCTGATATCCCTCCTGAGTGCTGATAGTTGCCCTCTCAGACGTTTCCTTGTGATACTTTACCGGCTCGCACGGTGTCGATAATCCCGTCAAGTCGGTTACGTCGTTTTCGCGGACGGCTCGCGGCGGGGACTAGAACACCGCAATGGGGTTGACGGGAGAGCCGGTGGTGTTCTGGAGGCGCAGGGGGTTGATGCTGACCATGAAGGTCCAGCGGTTGCGCTCCCGGCAGGCTTCGGCCACCTCCTCCAGGTTGGCGTTGTCCAGAATCCACAGGCCCATGGCGGTGATGGACACCTGATGCACCGGGTTGGTGAGCTGTCCCGGATACTGGGGCGGGCTGACGTCGTTTCCGGTATCGGAGCCGAGGACGGCGATGTCCCGTTCCTTGAACAGGGGCAGGCAGGCGGCTTGGCACGCGGTGGAGCCGGCTTCGCGGGGCACGGGGCCCTCGACCGTGCGGCGCCTGAGCTGGCCGGTGCGCACCAGAAGCACGTCGCCGGGTTCGATGCGGAAGCCGCAGCGCTCCTCGGCAGCCAAGATGTCGTCCGGCATCACGCCCTCGCCGCGCTCCACCCAGTCGATGCCACGCACCAGCGGCACGTCCACGAGCACGCCGCGGGTGATGAAGCCATTCCTGGCCTGTTCCACTGAGCAAACGGTGGCGCCGAGGCTGGTGGACACCATGTGGGCCGGCTTGCCGTTGTAGGTCTTGCCGTTCCAGAAGAAGTGAGCCAGGCTGTCGACGTGGGTCACGGACACGCCGTGGAAGATCATGCCGATGTAGTCCATGGCGACGGCGGAAGGGCGGTTGGAAACCTTTTCGCCGGAGCTCCAGCCCTCTCCGCTCTCGACCATGTAGTGCACCGGCGGGGCCGGCACATCCGGCGCCGGGTCCCAGGTAACGTCACGCGACAGTGAGACGCAAAGGCCCTCCTCAACGGTAGCCAGGGCCTGACGGGTCTTGTCGGGAGTTATCAGGTTAGGCGTGCCCAGCTCGTCGTCATCGCCCCATCGACCCCAGTTGGACAGGCTGTCGAACCATCCGAGCACTTCCTGCTCCGATGGAATACCGGCTTGCGGCATAAGAATCCCCTCCTCCTCGTCGGCGTACGTTGCGCGACAAGTGCGACGAATTATGACGCAGGGCGGTAGACGGCGCAACATTGGAGGCGGGAATTACCCCGCCTCCAATCTGTCGCGCTAGGCGTGTTGCCCGCGTTTAGCAGGCGTCGGCGCCGGACGGGCCGGAGATATCCAGGCGCCGGGTCTGGGCGGCCTCGGCGACGGGGACCGTCACGGTGAGCACGCCGTGCTCCAGGGCGACGGAGGCGTCGTCCAGGCTGAGGTCGCTGGGGAGACGAATGGCGCGGGAGAAGCTGCCGAAGCGGCGCTCACGCATCAGGTACTCCTCGCCCTCGTGGCTCGCCTCCGACTGGGGCGCGGCCTTGACGGATAGCACGCGGTCAGGGCTGATGGACACGTCCACGTCGCCGGCCGCAAATCCGGGGAGAGACGCGGTCACGGTAAGGTGCTGGCCGTTGCGGGATACGTCCATGGGGATGGACCAGGCTTCGCCGGCGTGTTCCACACGGCCGTCTCGGGGATCGGCCCAGCGGTGGGCAGCCCACAGCGGGTTGGCAAACAGACGGTTGAAGTGGCGCATCTCGCGGAAGGGGTCAAATCGCTGTACGGTCGTCATATTCTTTCCTCCAGGGTCATCGGCGCGGTGGCCGAGGATCTTGTTGGCCGCTGTTTCGGCCGGTGATGCCACTATACAAAGTTGATAGGTTATTGTCAAGTAAAGATGCAATAAGTGCATCAGATTATTGAAGGGGACGACATCATTTGATATGATGGGCATACGAACAATTCAGTGCAGGCAGGCACCGCAATGGCTGACTACTACGACATACTGGGCGTGTCCCGAAGCGCGGACGAAAAGGAGATCCGGCAGGCGTATCGCCGGCTGGCGCGACAGCATCACCCGGACGTAAACCCGGGCGACGAGGCTGCAGCGGAGCGGTTCAAGACCATCAACGCCGCCTACGAGGTGCTGTCGGACGCGGACAAGCGCGGCAAGTACGACCGCTACGGCGACCGCTGGGAGCAGGCGGAGCACTTTGAGCAGCAGGGCGGCGCCGACTTCTCCCAGTTCTTCCGGGGCGGCAATTTCGGCGGAGGCGTACCGGGCGGGTTCAGCTTTTCCACCGGCGGGGCGACGCTATCGGACCTGCTTGGCGGACTGGGCGGTTTCGCCTCCGAGATGGGCGGCAACATAGGAGAGCAGTTCCGGGGCGAGCGGGTCCGGTCGCGGCCGGCCGACGTGCCGGTGGAGATCACGTTGGAGGAGGCCGACCACGGAACCACGCGGCTGGTGAACCTGCCCGACGGGCGCCGGCTGGAGGTGAAGATTCCCGCCGGCATCGCCGACGGGGGCCGGGTGCATATCGCGGCGGGCAACAGCGCCGGCGGCGAGTTCAACCTGCTGGTCACGGTGCTGCCCCACGGACAGTTCGAACGGCAGGGCGATGACCTGCACACTACGGTGGACGTGCCGCTGCTGGATGCCGTGCTTGGCGGGATAGCTACGGTGAGGACGCTGCGGGGTCAGATCGAGCTGACGCTGCCGCCGGAGACGCAGAACGGCCGGCGGTTCCGGCTGGCCGGCCAGGGCATGGCGAAGCTGAGCGATCCGGAGAGCCGGGGCAACCTGTACGCCGAGATCAGAGTGTCGTTGCCAACAAACCTGACGGACGAGCAGCGCCAACTCTTTGAACAGCTGCGCGACGCGGAATAACGCAGGAGGAAGCACGATGACGCCGGACCAGAACTTCACGACCGAACCCTGCTTCGTCATCAGCGTGGCCGCGCGCATGGTGGGCCTGCACGCGCAGACCCTGCGCTACTACGAGCGGGTGGGGCTGGTGATGCCGTCCCGCTCGGGAGGGCGCCAGCGGCTGTACTCCATGGCCGACGTGGAGCGGCTGCGCCGGATCAAGACCTTCGTCGACGAGATGGGCGTGAACCTGGCCGGGGCCGAGGTGGCGCTGAAACTAATCGACCGGATAACCGAGCTGGAAGGTCAGGTGGAAGCCCTGACCAACGAGGTGGAACGACTGCGCGCCGCACACAATGCGTCTGGCGGCGGCAGTCCCCGCAATAATCCAACCCGCAGGAATAACGCAACCAGGAGGTAACCGGATATGGTGATGACCGCGGATAAATTCACGAGACAGGCGCAGGAGGCGTTGCAACGCTCCCAGGAGCTGGTGCGCAACTACCAGCACAGCCAGTGGGACGTGGAGCACGTGCTGCTCGCCCTGGTGGCGCTGGAGGACGGGCTGCCCGAGCGGATTTTCGGGGAGCTGGGCATTGATGCCGAGGTGGTCAAGAGCCGGCTGCACCAGGCGCTGGACTCGGCTCCCAAGGTGGTGTCCGGCGCGCAGCAGATCTTCATCACGCCCCGGTTGCAGCGGATGCTGCAGGCGGCCGACGACGAGGCGCAGCGGCTGAAGGACCAGTTCATAAGCGTGGAGCACCTGCTGGTGGCCGCCGCCCGGGAGGACGCCGGCGATTCGGCGCGGCTGTTGCGGGAGCTGGGCGTCAACCAGGAGATGGTGTACCAGGCCATGCAGAAGCTGCGCGGCTCGCACCGGGTGGAGGACCAGGACGCGGAGCAGAAGTACCGCTCGCTGGAGAAGTACAGCGTGGACCTGACCGAGTTGGCGCGCATCGGCAAGCTGGACCCGGTGGTGGGCCGCGACCAGGAGATCCGGCAGGTCATGCAGACGCTGACCCGGCGCACCAAGAACAACCCGGTGCTCATCGGTGAGGCCGGCGTGGGCAAGACCGCCATCGCAGAGGGGCTGGCCAGCAAGATCATCTGCGACGACGTGCCCGACTCGCTGCACGACAAGCGGGTGATGGCGCTGGACATGGGCCGGCTGGTGGCGGGAGCCAAGTTCCGGGGCGAGTTCGAGGAACGGCTGAAGTCGGTCATCGACGAGGTGACGTCGTCCAACGGCGAGGTGATCGTCTTCCTGGACGAGATGCACACGCTGGTGGGCGCCGGAGCCGGCGAGGGAGGCCTGGACGCGAGCAACATGCTCAAACCGGCGCTGGCCCGGGGCGAGCTGCAGGCCATCGGATCGACGACACTGGACGAGTACCGCAAGCACATCGAGCGTGACCCGGCACTGGCGCGGCGGTTCCAGCCAGTGTACGTGGAGGAGCCGACGTCGGAGCAGGCGCTGGAGATCCTGCACGCGCTGAAGCCCCGTTACGAGGCCCACCACAAGGTGACGCTAACCGACGGGGCCATCGAGGCGGCGGTCCGCCTGAGCGACCGGTACATCACCGACCGCAATCTGCCGGACAAGGCCATCGACTTCATCGACGAGGCGGGCAGCAAGGTGCGCATCGACGCGGGCATGCTGCCGCCCAAATTGCAGGAGATTGAGAACCGGCGGCGGGAGCTGATCGATCTCGAGGAGCGGGCCAACCAGATGTCCGACTACGAGCGGGCGGCCCAGCACCGCACCGAGCGGCTGCGCCTGGAGAGCGAGCTGAGCGCCGAGCATGAGGCAATCGAGCACACCACGGGGCCCGACCTGGTGGTCAACGAAAAGGACATCGCCGAGCTAGTGTCCAACTGGACGGGCATCCCCGTGGGCCAACTGATGGAAGGCGAGGCCGAGCGTCTGCTGCACATGGAGGAACACCTGCACCAGCGGGTGATCGGGCAGGACGAGGCCATCAGAGCGGTGGCGGACACCATCCGCCGGGCGCGCTCGGGTCTCAACGACCCCAAGCGGCCCTTCGGCAGCTTCATCTTCCTGGGGCCCACGGGGGTGGGCAAGACGGAGCTGAGCCGGGCGCTGGCGGAGTTCCTGTTCAATGACGAGGACAGCATGGTCCGGCTGGACATGTCGGAGTACGGCGAGCGGCACACCGTGTCGCGGCTGATCGGCGCGCCTCCCGGCTACGTGGGCTATGACGACGCCGGGCAGCTTACGGAATCAGTGCGGCGGCGGCCCCACCGGGTCATTCTGTTCGACGAGATCGAGAAGGCGCATCCGGACGTGTTCAACCTGCTGCTGCAGATCCTGGAGGACGGGCGGCTAACTGACGGGCAGGGTCGCACGGTGGACTTCCGCAACACGGTGATCATCATGACCAGCAACCTGGGCACCGGCGACCTGTCCCATCGACCCTTCGGGTTGGGGCCCACCGCCGACCGGGAGCAGGAGGCAGGGAAGGTGACGCCGGAGCTGGCGCGCTCGGTGCGGGACGCCCTACAGCGGGCCTTCAGGCCGGAGCTGCTGAACCGCATCGACGAGACTATCGTGTTCCACCCGCTGAGCCGGGCGCAGATCGGCGAGATCGTCGGGCTGATGGTGGCCGAGGTGCAGCAGCGGCTGGCGGAGCGGGACATCACCTGCGAACTGACCGAGGCCGGCTGCGACTGGCTGGTGAACGAGGGGTTCAACGTGACCTACGGGGCGCGTCCGCTGCGCCGGGCCATCCAGCGGCACCTCGAAAATCAGCTATCCCGGGGCGTCCTCTCCGGCGAGTTCAAGGAGGGCGACCACATCATCGCCGACGTGAACGAGGCTGGCGACGGGCTGGCGCTGCGGGTTGCCTCTGGTGCGCACGAGGAGGGCGAGCGGGAGCTGGCGGGCGTGGCGTAGGCTGCTGCCCTGACCTGCTAGTGGGCGCGGCCCCGTCCGGAGGGGTGGGGCCGCGCTGTGTTGCACTGCCAACACTCTGCTTCGCTGCTCAAGCTGGGCTTTGCGCATTTCAAGCGGCGTAAGCGAGGGAGTCTACAAGTCGGTGGTACAGGTTGACGGGGAGTTCCTGCATGTCGGTGTTGCCGGCTCGACTTTGTATAAAAACTAGAAAAGTTATAAGGACAGGGTAGGCTTGACCAAATCACGACAAGAGGTCAAGCATGACTACCCTGCCCGCCGTCATTGTAACCCTGCTGTTCCCCTTTGAGCACCTGTTCGACCGCACGACCTGGCGCAAAGCCCAACTCCTGGTGGTGGGAGCGATCCTTGCTCCCGGCAAGCGCACGGTTTCCTCCGCGCTGAGCATCCTGGGGATGGGGCAGAGCGGAGACTGCGCCGTCTTTCACCAGGCGCTCAACCGTGCCCGGTGGGAGCCGCTGCAACTGAGCCGGGTGCTGTTGCCGGTGGTGGTTGGCCGCCTGGGTTCTTCCACCGAGCTGCTGGTGTTCGGCATCGACGAAGTCGACGGAGCTGACCGCCACAGTTCCGGTTGCTCTGTTCGCACAGGGGCGTCGCGGTGGGTCAGAAACCGAGGAGCACGCTGCGGACAGTGTTGTCCTTCGCGGGTTGGTTGATGCCGTGGTCCTGACAAAGGCTGCCAGAATGCCCCAGTTTCGGGCGGAAACGGCCTCCGGGAGCGTTTTCGTGGCCCTGTGGCAGAAAATTGCTGATGCAAAAACGGCACCACAGGGCGCCGTTGCGATGAAAGCGGTGGTCCGGCGGCGACGCCGGTTGGGTGGCCGTCCACTGGTTTGGAGAGGTTAGGTTATGTCGTAGCTGCATTGAAGTGCTGCCCAGCGGAGATTCGCTTGGTTCAGGAGTACCGGCTACGGGACGTCTTGATGCCGACAGCCATGGAAATTGTGACCGTAGCCACCGATTGCCGCTATGTCGCCGTTCGGCTAGAGTCGAACCAGCAGCAAAAAAACCCGTCGAAATAATCGGCGGGGTTTTTGCGGTCATCCCCGCAGTGACTGGGGACTCCCGAGGCCATGTCAGGCGATTACATCATCACCACAGTTTACCCGTGAGGTCAAGCATCAGCCCGGGCGCAGGTAGACCGCGGTTCCTCGGGTGGCGATTTTCGCATGGCTGCTTGCGGACGAGGCCGCTGCCGGGCTGGTGCGCCCCGCGCTAATGGTCGACCTTGGGGGCCTGCGACGGCCAGTGCCACATTGGTTCACACTCCCGTTGCGACGGGACTTGCCGGAAACCACATCACCGGCGGACCACACAAGTCACGGGCGCTCAATTGACCGCCGATGCTTCACCCGGACCCAGTCGGGCAGTGGGTTGACCTTCGCACGTTTCGTTATTGCCGCCGGCGGCCGTTTCGGACACGGACATTTGACGCGACGCCTGAATGTTCGGCCGCTACTCGCCGTCGTTGCTGGTGGGGTCGCGCGCGCCCATGCGGTACCCAACGCGTGGGACGGTGACGATGAACGACGGACTTACCATGTCGTCCCGCAGCTTCCGCCGGATATTCTTCACCATGCTGCGCACCAGGGACCGCTGCTCCGGGTTCACCCGCCGCCACACTCGCCGCAGAATCCGGTCGTAGGTCACTGCCCGTCCTTCGTGGGCTGCCAGTTCTCGCAGCAGGTCGAACTCCATGGCGGTGAGTTCTACCGGGCTGCCCGCCAGGCGGACTTCCCGCAGGTCGTAGTCGATGGACAGGTCGCCTAGGTCGTACCGGCCGCTGGGGTCCGGACGACGGGTATCGACTCCACGGCGCAGCGCCGCCCCGACTCGTGCCGTTAGCTCAGTGGGCGAGAAGGGCTTCACCAAGTAGTCGGAGGCGCCCATCTCCAAAGCGTGGGCAATGTCGCCGTCCCGGCCGTACTCCGACAGCAGCATCACGGGCACATCAGCGGTGGTCTGCACCGAGTCCATGAGTTCGACGGCATTGGCGTCGGAAAGGCCTAGATCCAACAGCGCCAGGCTGGGCTGATCCGACGCCAGCAGATGGAGCGCCTGTTCCGCATCCGACGCCGCCAAGGGACGGTAGCCGGCGCCGGCCAGGGTGTCCCGGATGTAGCGCAGTGCCTGGGGATCCTCGTCCACCACCAGGACGGCGGTATCGGCACTTCGCCCGCAACCGGAAGCGTCCGCTCTGGGGGCGGCGGGAGACGCTGCGTCGGCGGTGGGGATGGTGAACACGTAGCGCCAGCCGAGGCCTGGGCCGTGGTCGTCCACCCTGACACGTCCGCCGTGGGCTTCCACGATCCCCCGGCAGACGGTGAGGCCCAGACCCGTGCCGCCGGGTGGCCATACGCCCTCCCGACCGTCGGCAGACGCCAGGACGCCGAACAGGTCCGGCAGCCCGGCACCACTCATGCCGCGACCCGATTCCGACATCGACACCGTTACCGACACCGCCACGTGGGGGTCCTGGCGCTCGGCGGAAACCCTGACGACGGTGGGTTCCCGAGAGAAGCGGGCCGCGCCGCCCAGCAGATTCCCCAGCACCTGTACCATGCGCCGCCGGTCCGCCATGATCCGTGGGAGTTCCGCCGGAACCTCTACGATGACGTTGTCCACGACACCGCTGGCGTCGAATCGTCTCCGCGTTTCCTCCACCAGGGCCCGCAATTCGATGGGCTCGGGAGCCAGCGCCAGGTCGCCGGTGGCGATGCGCGCCACGTCCAGCAGGTCGCCGACCAGATCGCGCATGTGCTCCGACTGGTCACGGATGATATTGAAGAACTGACGGGTTTCAGTGCGGTCCAGGTTCGGCTCAAGGTTCAGCAGCGTGTCGATTGAGCCTTTGATGGACGTGAGGGGCCCCAGAAGCTCCCGGCTCACCATGGCCAGGAACTCCGCGCGATGCTGACCCAACTCCCGCAGGGGCGCCAGGTCCTGCAGGGTCACCACGAAGGACATCAGCTCTCCATCGTCGCCGTGTATTGGCGTGGCGTTCACCAGCGCCGCCACGCTCCGTCCGTCGGGAACCTCCAGCACGATCTCCTCGGCCCACACGGTCTCCGCATTGCGAAGCGCCTGCGCCAGCGGAAGCTCTCCCAACCACAGCTCACGACCGTCCGCCCGACGCACGGTGATGACCTCGAGTAAATCCTCTGCCGACTGGGTCGGGTCACGCAGCGCGTCGACGATCCGTCTCGCCTCCCGATTGAAGGACACCAACGCTCCCGTGACGGCATCAAAGACGACGACTCCCACCGGCGAGGTGTTGATCAGCGTCTCCAGGTCGTTCCGCGCGCGTTGCTCCTCCCGGTATCTGCGGGCGTTGGCGATGACCAGAGCCGCCTGGGAGGCGAACATCACCAGCGTCTCCTCGTCCGCGGTGGAAAATTCGCTGCCGCCCTGGCGATCGGCGACGAATATGTTGGCGACGCGCTCCCCGCGGTGCAGCGCCGGGGCCGCCAGGAAGGAAAGGGTGTCCGCAACCGACGCCGGGGGGCGGATCCCAGGCAGGCCCAGCTGCTTGAGCAGCCCCAGCAGGTCTGCAATGCGCAACGGCTCCGACAGACTGCCCAGGTACTCGAAGATCCGCATCCCGTCGGGGGTCTCCCAGATCTGCCTCGCCTCCACCTCGGTCATGCCAGAGGACAGGAAGTCCTGCACCCGGCCGGCGTTGTCCAGCAGGGATCATCCCGTAGCGCGCGCCGGTCAGCGACCGTGCGGCGTCCAACGCTTCCTGCAGTACCGCGTCAAGCTCCAGGCTCTCGTTGATGCGGAGACTTGCCTGACTCAACCGGGAAAGCCCCTCCCGCAGGATGTCGTTTTCCATTCTCAGAACGCTGAAGTCGTCCAAACCGTTACTCCGACACGGAGATGTTGGCTACGATTGTAGCAAGCCAGCCGGCCAGTCAGGAACTTTCTCTAGTTAGGCGCGCATCGGTCCAACGAAGCAGTCCCTGCTTCGCTGATACTGTACGCCATGAGATGCACACATGATCAACGTCCGTAGATTATCCAATAGAGGCTCAAAGCGCCCCAAATCCGTTCTGTACTGCACGTATTATCCATAGAATATTCATAAAGACCATATCTTATTTATGAGCGACATCTTGACATTCGACTTCGCGTAGTCTAATCTCTCCGCGCTGATGCAACGGCGCCTTGGGTACGGTTGCATTGACAGGCGAACCGCGCAGAGCGGTGGTTACGGCCACAACCCTGCGCCATCCCCCGGAAGGAGGGCAAGTCCGGTAGGGGTGCAGTTCGCAGGTCAGTCAGCTCCTCCGCTGGGGTTATTCAGCGGAAACCGACGGGACCGGCAGCACGGATTACCGCGCTGCGCTGTCCCCAAAGGAGCCAGACAACTGATCCCCCTTGCCCTCCGCCCGGCGTGCTGCCGCAGCAGCAACGATGCCGGCCTTCCCCCGCTCATCACCATCGGCCCATGCCGGCCGGCTGAAGCCGGCCTGTGGCCCCGCCTCGGGGGTTCACCTCTTCACCCTTTCAAGGTGCCGGACCTGCCAAATCGCGCCCGCCCGGCGCATGACCGGAGCTCTGATTTGACGTGTACTGGAGCACGGACGAGAAGGAACTGACCCTCAACCCTTGCCCACCGACGGTTACACATACTGAGGAAGTGCGCAGGAAGGGAAAGGTTGTCACACCGGCCAGCGATGACCGCAACGCGTCCAGCATCGACATTACGGAAACCGTCATCCACATCCCGAACAGCACCAAGGTCGATCTGAGTACCAGCACGACCTATACCGACACCATGTATCCGGAGGTTCGGGCTGCTGACAATAAGGAAAACGGCGACGGCACTGGCGACGGCATGGTGTGGGTGCTGCCGGCGTGTCCTCCGGACGGCCCCTCCTCCAGTAGTTTGTGCATGAGCTTCGCCGCCACCCTGCTGGATTCGGCGGACTGGGGCATTCCCGACGATAAGGTATCGACCCCTGGGCCGGTCGAGTTCGATATCGACCACGCCCACCAGCACGACGTAGGAGAGCAAGGCGGGAGGTACGTGCTCGCCTACGACGCCCCTGAAGCCGGCGATACCAGTGCGCAGACTGCCATCTGGGACACGTCGGACGCGGACCGCAACGCGATGTCGGTATCGCCTGGAGGATACGAACGCCCCCTCTGGTTCTTCACCAGGGCAGGCCGGTACGAATTCCAGGTGCACGTCAAGGGCCACCCCGAACATACCCGGACCGATAGCCTGACGCCTGTAAGCAAGGACCGCGCTGTGACCAGCGACGTGCGGGAGTACTTCTTCCACGTGGGGCTGATGGCCGACCTGAGCATTGCAAAGACGGTGGCGCCGGCAAATCCCTCGCCTGGCGATGACGTTACCATCACGATTACCGCCAGCAACGCCGGCCCCGACACGGCGACCAGCACCAAGGTGGACGTCACCCTGCCGGAGGGATTGGCCTACTCATCCCACAACACGGCCACGGGAACCTATGACTCCGCCGCCGGCGTCTGGACCATCGGCGACCTTGCGGTGACCAACGACGACAATACCGATACCAGCGATGATTCCCCAGCCCTGACCATCACGGCCACGGTGGCTGCGGAAACTCGTGGGCAGGAGTTGGCCGTAAAGGCGACTATTTCCGCCACGGAGACCTTGGAGATCAAGGAGCGCGTGCAGAACGAGCAGACCAGTCAAGAAGAGGTGGCCGTGGTGACATACACCGTTCCGGTGCTGGACCCGGTATCGGGCAACGACATGGCTACGGGCGCCATCACTGTGGCGTCGGCGGTACACACAGCCCCGATGTTCAAAGTCACCCGGTCCGTGGCAGAGAACTCCGCGGCGGGCACCAACGTGGGCGACATCATCATGGTCATGGACCCGGATGAAGGAGAAACCCTCACCTATGCTCTGATGGGCACGGGATCGGATAACTTCACCGCCACTGCGGTGGACGGCGGAGTCCAGATCCAGGTGGCCGCTGGCGCCCACCTGGACTACGAGACCACCCTGTCATACGACTTGACGCTGACGGTCAGCGACGGCGTGAACCATGAGGGCAACGCCGATGCGTCCGTGGACCACAAGATCGCGCTGCGCATCGACATCACCGACGTGGTTGAGATGACCGCGGCGCTTACCGTAACTAACGACGGTCCGAGCATTAGAGATCCCTTCCCACCCACGTTCAGCGTAACGGTAGAGAATGCCCCGGTGCCGGTTTCGGAGCTCCATTATGCCTGGCACGAGCAAGACGCTAGGATGGGCCTCAACCCGAATGTCCGGGAAGGTACCGGGATACCCCGAACCATAGAGCCGATCGTGACGCCTACGGAACCGAAAGCCCGTCAGTACTACATCATCTTCTGGACTCTCGACGACCAGGGCCAGAAGCAGAATGTGGTGCGCTCGAACACCCTGGACGTGCTCTGGGAGGGATTATTAACCCTAACTCCAACAACAACCAGCGCGCCGACCCGGTACCCGCCGGGCCGGCGCCAAGACAAAACCTCGCCGGGGCGGTCCAACGTCCCGGCGAGAGTTTACCTGTAAAACCACCGCTCTCAATGGAATGTCGGGACCATGTTCACTCAATGGAATTTCCGGATTTGCTTGATTACGATTATCGTTGGCCTTGCCGCGCTGGCCGGCGCCTTCCTGGAACAGCGTGTTGCTAGCGCCCAGGGGGATGATCACGGCTACGTGGACGTGGGTTTAATGTTGGATATTCGCGATCATACAGCTGATAATAATAATGTCGAAATACACGTGACCGTTGTAACCATTGGTGCTAGTTTGAGTGAATTTTGAAAATGTCACGAAGTCCCGTTATGCTGTGGGTTGACACACTCTCAGCAAGGGGGA
>DAOUHZ010000160.1:0-20646 GCA_034428455.1 Dehalococcoidia bacterium | reverse complement strand
GCGAAATCGTCATCGTCGGCCCTGTGGAAGATCCGAGCACCGGTGAGATGCTCAAGGAAGTCAGCAGGCAGTTCATGCCCAACCGCGTCGTCCCAGAACAGCGCGACCATACCATCGGCTAAGGACACGGCCTCCTGCAGCCAACGAGGTTCCAGCGTCGCCTCGTGCAGGGACAATAGGCCATCAGCCAGGCAGGCATAGTCCTCCAGGTAGCCGTTCAGCTTTGCCTCACCGTTCCGCCAGGTTCGAAGGAGACGCCCATCGGGACTGCGCATGGCGGCAAGGAGAAAATCCGCGTTCTTGCGAGCGGCATCGAGGTAATCGGAGCGGCCCAATCCAGCGCCGGTTTCCGCGAAAGACCGCAGCATCAAGCCGTTCCAGGATGTCAGCACCTTGTCGTCGAGCAGGGGATGGATCCGCTGCTCGCGAACCTCGAGGAGGACGGCCCGGGCGCGCGAAATCGCCTGCTCCAGGTCTTCCACGGACACGTCCCTCTGACGAGCGTACTCTTCCGTGGGCCGGGCAACGTTCAGGATGTTGGCGCCTTCGAAGTTGCCCCGCTCGGTGACGCCATAGTAGCCCATCACCAGGTCGGCATCCTCGCCCAGCAGCGAACGCAGCTCATCGGGGGTCCACACGAAGAACTTGCCCTCAACGCCTTCGCTGTCAGCGTCCTGCGCCGAGTAGAACCCTCCCGCCGGATCCGTCATCTCCCGCAGCACGTAGTCGAGAGTCTCCTCAGTGATGCGCTGGTACAGCGGATTGCCTGTCACCTGCCAGGCGTGGAGATACAGGCGGGCCAGGAGGGCGTTGTCGTAGAGCATCTTTTCGAAATGCGGAACGAGCCAGTAGGCGTCGGTGGAATAGCGATGGAATCCGCCGCCCACCTGGTCGTACATGCCGCCGTAGGCCATCTTCTGGAGGGTCAGTTCGACCATCTCCAGGGCACGGGCGTTGAAGCCGTGGCGGTTGTAGCGCAGCAGGAACTCCGGGGTCATGGGCTGGGGGAATTTAGGGGCGCTGCCGAAACCGCCGTTCAAGTGGTCGAACTGGGTGGCCAGCTGAGAATAGGCGTTGTGCATCACCTCGGTGGTGAGGGGAGTGAAGCCCCGGGGCATCTGGCCGGTGCGGCCCATCTGTTCGGCCAGTTGGCGCGTGACCCGTTCGATCTCACCCTTGTTGGTGTGGTAGGCTTGGCCGGCGGCGGCGAGCAACCGGGGAAAGCCGGGCATACCGCCCCGATCCTCTGGCGGGAAGTAGGTGCCGCCGTAGTAGGGCCGACCTTCCGGGGTCAGGAAGACGGTCATCGGCCACCCGCCGCTGCCGGTCATCATCTGTACCGCTTCCATGTACACCGCGTCCAGGTCCGGGCGTTCCTCCCGGTCCACCTTGATGTTCACAAAGTTGTCGTTCATCAGAACGGCGATGTCCTCGTTCTCGAAGGACTCCCGTTCCATCACGTGGCACCAGTGACAGGCCGAATAGCCGATGCTCAGCAGAATGGGACGGTCCTCTTCCCGGGCGCGTGTGAGCGCTTCTTCCCCCCAGGGGTACCAGTCAACCGGATTGTGAGCGTGCTGCAGGAGATATGGGCTGGTCTCGTTGATCAGTCGGTTGGGCACGGTGTAACGCTCCTTGGCTCAAATCCGGGTTTCACTGGAAGGCGTATCCTGAAACGCGGGATGCTCTGCTACAATCGTCACTAATTGCGTGCCAGCATACCAGACCCGCTCGAAAAGGCGCCGACCATGAAGATCCGGTCACTGAATAGACCCATCGTCTTCCCCGTCCTGCTGTGGGCGGCGATGCTGGTGGTTTTCTCCCTTGCCTGCGCCCCCGCCTCCAATGATGGCGAGATGTCCATGGACATGGAGGGGATGCAGGTTGACGAAAGCAACCTCAAACTCAAGATCGGCGAACAAACCCCGCCGTTCGCCATGGTGCTGGCAGACGGCACCAACGTTTCGTCTGCGGGCCTGGCGGATCAGAGCCAACCGGCGCATCTCTTCTGGTTCGCCACCTGGTGACCCGAGTGTCGCGCTGAGTTGCAGACGCTGAACCCTATCGCCAGTGAGTTTCCTGAAATCGACTTCTACGTCGTCGCCTACAATGAACCCGCGGAGGTGATTGAAGCGTATATCGAAGAGAACGGTTACACCGACGTGATTGCCGCCCAGCCCGTTGGCACCATGCTGGCTGACCTGGAAATCACGCGGCAGATGGCGATGATGGCGGTAAACGCCGACGGAGTTCTCTACCACCGACAGTTGATGGGCAGCGCGGACCAATGGTCGCCGCAATTCACCGCCCTTACCGCAGACCCCCACGCTGTACCCACCAAAAAGGACGTCAAGCAGGAACAGGACAAGCGGCTGATGGACCTTCAGCTGCCAGCTTGATGACAATAGATCCCGGCGTCGTTGACGCCGCCAACGGAAACCAATGAACAGAGTTACGAAATATCTGACAGTCACCGTCGCCGCCGCTCTCTTGACCCTGGCAGCCGGGTGCGGCGCCGAAGAACCGCCGGCGTCAGTGGGTCCCACGGACGTCCCGCAACCGGCGGTAGCGGAGACAGCACAGCCTCCGACCGCAACGCAACCGGCAGCAGCACAACAGGCCACCAGCGCACCGGCAGCAGCGACCGCAACCTCCGCGCCGGCGGCCACGTCCGGCTCAACAGCGGCCACGGATGTGCCGACAGTTACGGCCACCGCGGCGGTGACCCAGCCGCCTCCTGCGGACCCTCCCGCTGCCACGTCGCCGCCAGCGTCTGCTACCGAGACTCCGACGGCTGTAGCCGCACCTACTGACACGCCGGCTCCGGCTGCGCCACCGGCCCCTCCACCCATTGAAGCCCCGGCCGCCGATGTGGGCAATGAGGTGGGCGAGACACCCCCCGCGTTTTCGATGGACCTGTCCGACGGGTCACGGATCGAATCGGCCGACATCGTGGGCAGCGGCCGGCCGGTCTTCATGCACTACTTCGCCACCTGGTGACCGGTGTGCCGCGCCGAGTTGCGGACGCTCAATCCCATCGTGGCCGAATACGCCGGACAGGTTGACTTCTATCTGGTCGCTTTCAACGAGAGCGCGGCCACCCTGGAGGCTTACATTGCGGAGAACGGCTACGCCAACATGACCGCCGCCCAACCCGTGGGCTCCATGCTTCGCGATCTCAAAATCGTCGGCCAGTCATCCGTGCTGGCCATAGACGCCGCCGGCGTCATTACCTTCCGCAAAGGTTACGGCGGCAGAGGCGCCGACTTTGGCGCGGAGTTCCAGCGGCTGACAGCACAGTAAGGGCTACCGCTCCCCGCCCAACTGGAAAATGAGCCGTTCCCGCCGCGGTTTGGTGTTCAGGAACAGGGTGGCAGCGGAGCCGGGGCGCTCCCCCAGTTCCTTGATTTTCGCCACTAATTCCTCCATCGAGTCGGCGACGACAAATGTGCCGTCCTGGGTCAGTGCCACACGCTGGTCTGGGTGCTTTAGCATCAGCTCGGGCCGCATCGCCCGCAGGCGTTCCGAGCGCTCGACGTAGCTGCGGTGCTCGGCTAGCTCTTCAGGAGTAGCCTTATGAGTGCTGACTTCTACCTTGGGTTTCTTGCCGTCTGTTCTGAATATCGCCACCGTTGGACTCCTTTGCTGAGCGATTGACTATCCCCCTCAGCGAACTGCTGGTGTGCCAACCAAGCCTGATTGCAGCAGGTCGGTCACATCGCTCAAAGGGATAGCGCCCAAGTTTTCCCCATCGCGAGTGCGCACGGCGGCCGCGCCGGCATCGGCTTCCCTGTCGCCTACGACTAGCATGTAAGGGGTCTTCTGCAACTGGGCCTGGCGGATCTTCTGGTTCATGCGCTCGCTGCGGTCGTCCACCTCAACGCGGAAGCCGGCATCGCGCAATTGCGTCGCAACCGATTCCGCGTACTCGTTGTGGCGGTCGGCGATGGGGATTACCGTGGCCTGAACCGGAGCCAGCCACAGCGGGAACGCTCCCGCGTAGTGCTCCACCAGGACGCCGAAGAACCGCTCCAGTGAACCCAGGATGGCCCGATGAACCATGTACGGCCGGGATCGGTTCCCCTGGTCATCCTGGAAAACCAGGTCGAAACGCTCGGGCAGGTTGAAGTCGAACTGCACGGTGGTGCATTGCCAGTCCCGGCCCAGCGCGTCCTTGATCTTGATGTCGATCTTTGGGCCGTAGAACGCGCCGCCGCCATCGTCAATGCCGTAGGGGAGACCACGGGAGACCAGCGCCTGGCGCAGCGACTCGGTGGCATGATCCCACATCTCCGGTTCTCCCACGTACTTTTCGGGCCGTGTGGACAGCATGATGTCGTAGTCCTCGAACCCGAACGCGGCCATGATCTCGAAGGTGAGGTCCAGCACGTCGCCAACTTCAGCCGCAACCTGATCGGGCAGGCAGAAGATATGCGCGTCGTCCTGGGTGAACCCTCGCACCCGCATCAGGCCGTGGAGCACGCCGCTGCGTTCGTAGCGGTACACGGTGCCCAGTTCCGCAATGCGCAGGGGTAACTCCCGGTAGCTGCGCAACGCGGATCGGTAGACCTGGATGTGGAAGGGACAGTTCATCGGCTTCAGGAAGTATTCCTGCTCGTCGATTTCCATGGGGGCATACATGCTGTCCCGGTAGAAATCCAGGTGCCCGCTGGTCTGCCACAGCCGCGCCCGGCCGATATGGGGCGAATAGACGATGTTGTAGCCCCGCTGATAGTGGATGTCCCGCCAGTAGTCCTCGATGATCGAACGCATCACCCCGCCCTTGGGGTGCCACACGATCAGTCCGGGACCGATCTCGTCGTGCACGCTGAACAGGTTGAGCTGCCGGCCCAGAGTGCGGTGATCCCGGCGTTCGGCTTCCGCCAGCCGCTCCAGGTGCGCTTCCAGTTCCGCCTGCGACTCAAAAGCGGTGCCGTAGATGCGCTGCAACATCGGGCGGTTTTCGTCTCCCCGCCAGTAGGCGCCGGCCACGTTGAGCAGCTTGACGGCGGCAATCTCCCCGGTGTTGTCCACGTGCGGCCCCTGGCAGAGGTCGGTGAACTCGCCGTGGCGATAGATGCTCAAGGTAGTTTCGTCTGGCAGATCGTCGATGATCTCCTGTTTGTAGGGCTGGGAGTCGAACATCGCCTTGGCCGTATCGCGGCTCAATTCTTCGCGGACAAAAGGCGCGTTGGAACGAATCGTGTCCATCATCAGCGCTTCGATGCGTTCCAGATCTTCCGGCGTGAAAGGCTGAGCCACGTCGAAATCGTAGTAGAAACCATCGGCAGTAGGCGGGCCGATGCCGAATTTAGTGCCCGGGAATAGCTGCAACACCGCGTCCGCCATCACGTGGGCGGCCGAATGGCGCATACGATGCCGCAGCGACTCGATGGGATCGTCAACGGCGTGTTCCGGGGCTCCGTGGTCCAGCATTGTCCTACCTGCCTGGCGGGTATCGTCGGGAGAAAACTCCCGAAATCATTATAGCGGATGGGCTTTCCCGCTTTCCCGGCGCGGGGTTCGACACGCCGAGGTACGTTCCGGGGCGTGGGTTATAATTGAAAACCGATTGAAGATCAGCGTGCTGGGAGGGAATCGCGATGGAAGAACTGCGCCAACAGCTCGAAGAGATGTCCACCAAGTTGGACGCGGTCATGGAGCGTCTTTGACCTGTCAGCGCGTGCAGAATCCATCGCGCAGCTGGAAAAGGAGGCCTCCGCCCCCGGGTTCTGGGACGATGCGCAGGTCGCCCAGCGCAAGATGCAGGAACTGGGCCAATTGCAACACTCGGTTGAGCTGTGGCACGGCCTGCAGTCCCAGGTAGCCGACCTGCTCGAGCTCACCTCCCTGGCGATTGAAAGCGGCGATGAAAGCGTCGCTGACGAGCTAACCGCCGAGACGGCGACGGCCGCCGCAATCCTCGCCAGGGCGGAGATGGAACTGACCTTGTCGGGCCCTTACGACGACCGGCCGGCGATATTGACGATTCATTCGGGAGCCGGGGGCACCGACTCCCACGACTGGGTCGAGATGCTCACGGGCATGTATTCCAACTGGGCGTCCCTGAGCAGTCGGCCTGTCCAGGTCCTGAACACAGCGTATGGCGACGAAGCCGGACTCAGGACCAGCACGCTGGAAATTGGCGGGCAGCACGCCTTCGGCTACCTCAACGCCGAAGTCGGCGTCCACCGTTTGGTGCGTATCTCACCTTTCGACCCTGCCCGGAGGCGGCAAACGTCATTCGCCCGCGTCGAAGTGCTGCCGGCGGCGGATGACGACGATTCGGAAGTGGAATTGCGGTCAGACGACCTCAAAATGGACTTCTTCCGTTCCAGCGGACCCGGAGGCCAGAACGTGCAGAAGGTTGCCTCCGCCGTCAGGTTGACCCACGTGCCCACCGGCATCGTCGTCTCTTGCCAGACCGAGCGGTCGCAACACCAAAACCGCGATTACGCGATGCGGATCCTGAGGGCGAAGCTGCTGGCACTGCGGGAAGAAGAGCGCGCCCAGGAATTGTCAGCCCTTCGTGGCGAGCGGGTCTCCGCCGAGTGGGGCAACCAGATACGGAGCTACGTCCTGCACCCGTACAAGTCGGTGAAAGACCACCGCACGGATTATCAGATGGGGAACGCCGACGCCGTACTGGGCGGCGAGATCGATGGCTTCATCGAAGCCTGGCTGGTGAGCCGGCTGGGGGGCGACTAGACGGACACGTCAGGCGGACTAGGCTGCATGGGAGTCAGCAGGTGGCCCATGCTGTCGCGCTTGGTCCGCATGTAGTCCTCGTTGGTTTCGTTAGGGGGCACTGCCAGGCTCACCCGGCCGGTGACCTGGATGCCCAGACCGCTGATGCCCGCCATCTTGTGCGGGTTGTTGGTGGCCAGCTGTGCGTGGGTGATGTTGAGGTCGCGCATGATCTGGACGGCGAGATCGTACTTGCGCTCGTCGGGCTGGAAACCCAGGGCCACGTTGGCTTCGATGGTGTCCATGCCCTGGTCCTGCAAGGAGTAGGCCCGGATCTTGTTGTGCAGGCCGATGCCGCGGCCTTCCTGACGCAGGTAGACCAAGGCCCCGCGTCCCTGGTCGAAAATCATCCGGATGGCCAGATCCAACTGCTCGCCGCAGTCGCATTTCCGGCTACCGAAGGCGTCGCCGGTCAGGCATTCGCTGTGCACCCTAACCAGCACTTCGTCGCCCTCTTTCCAGTCTCCGACGATCAACGCAGCGTGTTCGCCGCTGTCGATCGTGCTGCGATACCCGATTATCCGCGCCACGCCATACTTGGTGGGCAGGTTCGCCTCCGCCACTCGAGATATCAGGGATTCATTGATCCGACGGTGGGCGATCAGCTGGGCTATGCTGAATATCTTGAGGTCGTGGTCCGCGGCGAATTCTTCCAGTTCCGGCAATCGTGCCATCGTGCCGTCGGTATTCATGATCTCGCACACTACGCCGGCGGGGTATGCGCCAGCCAGTTTGCACAAATCGACGATGGCCTCGGTATGGCCGGGGCGGTTCAGGACACCGCCGGGGTTGCTCCGAAGGGGGAACATGTGCCCCGGGTGGACGAAATCGGCGGGAAGCGCATCGGGGTCAATCAGCGCGCGAATGGTGGCGCTGCGATCATAGGCCGATATGCCAGTTGACGTGCCTCGTTTGTAGTCCACCGAGGTTGTGAACGCCGTTGGCTGCGGTGAAGGAGAGTTGCGGCTCCGCAGGTTCGGGATCTGGAGTTCCTCCAGGCGTTCGCCCTGCATCGGCACGCATACCAAGCCACGGGCGTGGGTCACCATGAAGGCAATTGCTTCGGGAGTGGCGTGCTCTGCGAACAGGAACAGGTCGCCCTCGTTCTCGCGCCCCTCGTCGTCGACCACGATGACAAATTTGCCAGCAGTCAGGTCTTCGAGCGCCTCTTCAAGGCTGCATAGGGGCATTATTCCTCCGAGGGAAGCGGAAGTGTTTGCAGCCGGGTAAACCGGCGATTGAAGGGCTAAACGCGGAGCTGACTACAGGCCGTCGCCCGGCCTGTCAGTCTGCCTCCGGACCGGACGGGTCGTGCTCGCGGCGGTAGGCGATCAGGTCCTCGATGGACAGGATGTTCAACTCGTGCTTCGCAGCCATCTTGATCAGGTCGGGGAGGCGGGCCATCGTGCCGTCGTCTTTCATGATCTCGCACACGACCCCGGCGGGATACAGACCGGCCAACCGGCAAAGGTCGACAATGGCCTCCGTATGGCCGGGACGAACCAGGACTCCGCCGGTATGGTAACGCAAGGGGAAGAGATGGCCGGGCTGTATGAAGTCCTCGGGACGCGCGTTCGGGTCGATCAGCGCTCGAATCGTGGCCGCCCGGTCCTGCGCGGAGATGCCGGTGGTGGTGTCGATGGCGTAGTCGACGGGCATCGTGAACGCGGTGGGCATCGGCGAGTCGGAATGCCGGCTCGGCAGCATCGGGA
Organism: Dehalococcoidia bacterium; assembly: GCA_034428455.1. Classification (GTDB taxonomy): domain Bacteria; phylum Chloroflexota; class Dehalococcoidia; order Lucifugimonadales; family UBA3495; genus Bin87. The sequence continues at coordinate 12,187 of DAOUHZ010000160.1, read as the reverse complement.
TGTCCAACTCGGCCAGCCGATCCGCGGTCATTGGCATGCAAAGTTGCCCCCGGGCATGCGTAACCATGAAGTTCACGGCCTCGGGGGTTACGAACTCGGCCGGCATAACCAGGTCGCCTTCGTTCTCGCGGTCCTCATCGTCCACCACGATGAGGAATCTGCCGGCTTTCAGGTCTTGCAGACCCTGTTCGATGCTTGCCAACTGCATCTAAATTCTGGATCCAGTGGTATGGGAGGCTGCGGCTCAGGCGAACCTGGCGGCCAGCAGACTTTCCACGTATTTTGCCAAGATGTCCGCTTCGAGATTTACCTTGTCGCCGACTTCCCGCTCGCGCAGATTAGTGTGCTGCATAGTGAACGGGATGACCGAAATCGTGAAACGGAGTTCCGCACTTTGTACCACCGTAAGGCTGATTCCGTCAACCGCGATGAACCCTTTCTCCACGACGTAGGGCGCCAGCGACGCCGGCGTTTCGATCTCCAAGATGAAGCAGTCCGCTTCCGGGGTGATCGCCGTGATATCACCCGTGCCGTCCACGTGGCCTTGGACAATGTGCCCGCCCATCCGGTCATGAGCTGCAAGAGCGCGCTCGAGGTTCACTGCGCCTCCGGGGCCAACCTGTCCCAACGACGTCCGGCGCAGGGTCTCCGGGGCCAAGTCCACTGCAAAGGAGCCTGAGTCGAACTCAACCACGGTCAAGCACGCTCCATTGACTGAGATGCTATCGCCCACATGGACATCCTCCAGCACGGTCCTGGCCTGGATGACCAGCCTGTAGTCGGAGAGAGAGGCGACCTGCCCCACTTCTTCCACGATGCCGGTGAACATTCAGTCGCCTCCTTCCGTGGGATATCCGGTGATCAACCAGTCGGGTCCAATCGCTTCTGTGCTCGTGTGTTCGAGCCGCAACACGTCGGCCATCGTCGTCGCGCCAGCGCCTTCAATGGGTGAACGCGCGGCCGCGCCCCCAATCAACATCGGCCCCAAGAATATAGCGAACTTGTCAATTAACCGCGCGTCAAGCATCGCGCCCAGCACTCCCCCACCGCCTTCGACCATGAGGCTGACCACCCCCAGTTGACCCAAGTGCTCCAGCAATCCCGACAGGTTCACTCGTCCGTCGGTTCCGGGGAATGAAAGCACCTCGGCGCCCGCATCTTGAAGCGCCGCGACGCGGGACGAGTTTGGGTCGCCCGCTGTGGCAATTAGGGTTCTGCCGGGCTGGCGCAGCATCCGGGCCACCGGCGGCGTGCGGGCGTCGCTGTCGACGACAATGCGCAGGGGCTGCAAATTGACCGGCAGAGGATCGCCGTTGCCGTCCCGGGCGGTCAACTGCGGGTCGTCGGCCAGCGCCGTGCCAATACCCACCATGATGCCGTCCAACTCTTTCCTCATCTGCTGGACTCTGCCCCGCGCGTCGGGGCCGGTAATCCACTGCGAGTCACCAGTGCGGGTGGCGATCTTGCCGTCCAGGCTCATGGCGAACTTGGCCACCACAAAGGGCAAGCCGGTGGTGACGTGCTTGGCGAAGGCCTCGTATAACTCCGAAGCTTTCGGATTCGAACAATGTTCGACCTCTATGCCCGCGGCGCGCAAGGCCGCCGCGCCCCCGCCGGAAACCCGTGGGTTGGGATCGGTGACCGCGTAGACGACCCGGCTGACGCCGGAGGCAACGATGGCATCGGTACACGGAGGGGTGCGCCCGTAATGGCAGCAGGGCTCCAGCGTGCAGTACAGCGTGGCTCCCTGCGCCGACGGGCCGGCCTGCTGCAACGCGCCGACCTCCGCGTGTGCCTGCCCGGGCGGAAGCGTGAAACCCTCGCCTACAACTCCGGGCTCGCCAACGATGACGGCGCCCACCGCCGGGTTAGGACTGGTGGAACCCAACGCGGAACGAGCCAGGGCTATCGCCCGAGCCATCGGATCCTCGAGCGGGCTCACGGTAGTCACGGGCTGCCGGACCCGGAGAAATCCTGGTGGAAACGGCTGGCCGTGGGCCCGGATTGGCCCTGATAACGGCTCCGCAATTCCGGGGAACCGTAGAGCCGCTCCGCCGGGGTGGTCAACTGGAGGAACGATATCTGGCCGATTTTCATGCCACAGTACAGGGCAATGGGCAGCCGGGCGACGTTGCTCAATTCCAGCGTCAACCGACCGCGCCAGCCGGGGTCCACAAACCCGGCGGTGCTGTGGATCAGCAGACCGAGGCGCCCGAGGCTGCTTTTGCCTTCCAGCCTGGCCACCAGATCGTCGGGCAGTTCGATGTGCTCCAGGGTGCTGCCCAAAACGAATTCCCCGGGATGCAGCATGAACGGCTCGCTCTCGGCGATAGTGACCTCTTCCGTCAGGTTGTCCAATGGTTCACGCACGTCGATGTAGGGTTGGCGAGAATTGGAGAAGACCAGGAACCGGCTGTCCAGGTGCAAGTCGATGCTCGCCGGCTGAATATCGGCATCGTCGACGGGCTTAACCACAATGCGCCCTTCGGCGATCTGACGACGAATGCTGCGGTCGCTGAGAACCATCGCGATCACTTCAGCTCGTAGACCCCGGTGATGCTGACGGTGATTGCCCCTTCGCCAGTCGAGATTGGAGTGTCAAAATCGGTAGCTTCGGCGCGGAGCAGGAAAGCGCCGTCCGGCAGGTTCGTTTCGTCGAAAATCCCCTCCGAAACGACTTTGAGGTCGCCTAGCTCACGGCCGGAGAACTCCGCCAATTGGGCTGCCTTAGCCCCCATATCTTTGACGGCGGCTTCCCGAGCTTGTTTTTCCAATTCCGAAGGGTCCGAGAATGAGAAGCCAATGTTGTTGAAAACGAGGTAATCGCCTCCGGCAGCGACCGCCGAGTCGATTACGGCGGCAACTTTGTCGGAGTCCCGGACTTTGACGGATAGCCCGTTGCGAACGGTGTAGCCTACCTGTTCTCGGCCGTCCGGTCCGTATTCGTACTCGGGATGAATGCGGAAATGGCTGGTGCCGATATCGGAGTCTAGTAACCGCTGTCGCTTCAAAGCGGCTCGCACGTCTTTCATAGTCTCGGCCGCGGCATCGCGAGCTTGAGCAACCGAATCGTCGGTGACAGAAACAGCCAGCGACAACTGAGCAAAGTCAGGGGCGCCGCTGGCGACTCCCGAACCCGTGACCACCACCGCGTCAAAGGGATACACCGCAGTCTGGGATGACGGATCTCCGAGGTTGGTGACAGCAACACCGGTCAAAGACGCCGCGGGCGGGTGAAAGCTGCAGGCCGTTACCAGCAGCAGGATCGGTACCGCGGCCATCAGGACGGGGATGCGTATGGACCAATGGTGCATTTTGTTGCTTCCTTCTCCGTCATAGCTGAAAATTGACTACCCTTGGAAGTTGACCCGCCCGCCCAGAAGAGCCCGGGCCATCACGAACTTATGTATCTCCGAGGTTCCGCCCCCGATGCGGGCATGGCGGAGCATGTGGTACCAGTGGGCAATGGGCAGATCCAGGGTTTCGCCCATGCCGCCGAAGACCTGCATGATCTTGTCGATGCTGCGCCAACCCCACTCGCCGGCGGCGTACTTGACCATCGACGCTTCGACGCGCACGTCCTCGCCGGCATCGGCGCGGGCGGCGGTTTCCCGGGCCACCGAACGCAGGGCGATGATGTCCATGTAAACGTCGGTCAGCATCCACTGGATGGCCTGACGGTCGGCGATGGGCCGTCCGTAGGTGACGCGCTGCTGGGACCACTCGATGGCCATCTCCAGCGCGCGGGTCAGGATGCCCAGGGCCATGGCGCCCCGCAGCAGCCGGTCGTGGTGGACCAGCCACTGCTGTCCCAGGGTGAACCCGCCGCCGACCTCACCGAGAACCTGGGTTTGAGGGATGCGCACGTTGTCCAGGTGGATGTAATGCTGCTGGGCCTTGGTGGGTACAATCCAGACGCGAATGGGCTCGAAAGTGACGCCGGGCGTCGGGTTGTCGATGATGAACATCGTGATGCCGCCGCGCTGCATCTTTTCCGGATCCGTGACGGCCTGCACCAGCAGGAAATCGGCCGACGCCGCGCCGGAGATGAACATCTTGGTGCCGTTGAGAACCCAGTCGTCGCCGTCACGCACGGCGCGGGTCTGCATCATGCCTCCGGGATCCGAGCCGGCCTGCGGCTCGGTCTGCCCGAAGGAGTAGTACAGATCGCCGTTGATGGCCGGGTAGAGGTATTTCTCCTCCTGTTCCGGGGTACAGGCCCCGATCATGAACATGGGCACGGGCGAGGTGGGCAGGTGAACTATGCTCCGGTGTACTTCCTCTTCCAGTACCAGATGCCCCAGGGCGCCCATGCCCCCGCCGCCGTACTCCTCGGGCACGAAGGACGTGTAGATCCCCGTCTGCTTGGAGACGTTGTTCAGCCGGCCCCACTGGTCGGCGGAGAGGGTGCCCAGCACGCCGGGCACAGTCTCAAGAACTCCTCGCGGAGCGCCGTTTTCCGGTTCGCCTTCTTGGGGAGGATGCGCCAGATACTCCGGTTCGAGCGGGACGCACTCGTCGCGGATGATCTGGCGTACGGTGTTTTTGAGAGCGTCTAGCTCGGGGGGCAAACCGATATCCGAGGTCATGCTTTCTCCTGGAGTGATAAACGGCGCGTGCGGGAGGGAAGGCAATCTGTCACTTGTTGCCTGATGTGTGGACGCGGCAACAATCAGCCCACCGTCGGAGCGCCGCCTAATGGAACGGACAAGCGTATTTCAGCGCTTCCAGGGCCGGGTTTTCGTCCTTGGCCGGGGCCAGGCGCGCCACGTACTCGCCTTCGCTAGATGCGGCGGGAGCCGAGGTCGCGGCGACGACTTCCATAACCGAGCCGACCGTGCCGAACACTATGGCCACCGCCAGGATTACGATGATCCCGATGCCTACTGTTTTGCGTTTCATGATGCGCGGTCCCAACTGCCCATTCGTCGCACAGCCTGAACTATCCCTATGATAGCGCATCAGCAGTGCCACCGGAACGCACCGGCCGAACCGACAGGGCCTTTCCAAAGTATTCGAACGCCATCACGTTTCGCTCGTCCTGATTGCATTCCGCTCACCCTGGAGCTTGTCGAAAGATGCCCACTTGGGCGGGATGGTAGAATACCAGCCGACACTAGGGACTTGCCGCGCGAGCGGCCACCACGCGGTCCTGGCTACAGATGACAAACGCTTCCGAACTCCGCAACCTTCCCAGCGTCGAGCGCGTCGTGAACGGCGATTCGCTTTCGGCCGCGGTGTGCGCGCACGGCCGGGAGATGGTGGTCGAACTGGCCCGGGAGGCGCTGGAAGCAGCCCGGAACAAAGTGCTGGCCGGCAGCGCCGCGCCGTCCGGCGACGAGATTGCAGAAGCGGTTCTGTCACTGATGGCGAGCCTGACCGAGCCGTCTCCGCGTCCGGTGATCAACGCGACCGGGGTTGTCATCCACACCAACCTGGGCCGCGCGCCGCTGAGCGACGCCGCCCTGGCCGCCGCCGACGCCGTGGGACGGGGATACTCCGATCTGGAAATCGATCTGGGAACCGGGCGACGGGGATCGCGGCAGGCGCACCTGCAATCGTTGTTGCGGCGCATTACCGGCGCCGAGGCAGCGCTGGCCGTGAACAACAACGCGTCCGCCCTCTTGCTGGGACTGTCTGCCCTGGCCGCCGGCCGCGAGGTCATCGTCGCCCGCGGTGAGGCGGTCGAGATTGGCGGAGGCTTCCGTATCCCGGACGTCTTGCGTCAAAGCGGATGCACCCTAGTGGACGTGGGCACGACCAATCGGACCTACGTGCGGGACTATGCCGATGCCATAAGTGAGCAGACCGGGGCCTTCCTGAAAGCGCACGCCAGCAACTTCAAGGTCGAGGGTTTCACCGCGTTCGTTGACGAGCACGACCTGGTGGCGCTGGGCGAAACGTCGGGCGTCCCGGTGTTGCATGACGTCGGCAGCGGCGCGTTGCTGCCCACCGAACGGTACGGGTTGGCCCATGAGCCAACTCCACAGGAGAGCATAGCGGCCGGGGTTGGTCTGGTGTTTTTCTCCGGCGACAAGCTTCTGGGCGGCCCTCAGGCCGGCATCGTGGTCGGCAAACGGGACCAGGTCGCGCAGTTGGAGCGGCATCCGCTCGCTCGCGCGGTCCGGATCGACAAGATGAGCCTCGCCAGCTTGACGGCGACACTAGCCCACTACGTCATGGGAGAAGCGGAAACCAGGGTTCCCGTCTGGCGCATGATCTCGGCCAACGCCGCTGACGTGCGAAGTAGAGCGGAAAAATGGCGCGCCAATCTGGCTGCCAGCCAAGTCGCGGCGCGCGTCGAGCCGGCTCGATCCGCCATCGGCGGTGGGAGCTTGCCCGGCGAAACTTTGCCGTCGTGGGCGCTGACAATTGATCCGCCCCCAGGCGATTCCCCGGAGTCAGTGTTGTCCGCGCTGCGCGGGCAACCCACGCCGGTGATAGCCCGGATCGAAGAAGACGCAGTCCGGCTGGATCCCAGAACGGTGCTGCCGGAACAGGACGACGACACAATTCAGGCGCTCACGGCAGTTATGGCGCGGTGAGGGCTTACAGGACGCAACGGTCGAACAACTCAGGGGCAGAGCGTGTCGGATTTTCTTTTAGTGCACGGAGCCGGTCAGGGCGCGAAGAGCTGGGGCAAGGTATGGGGTCACATGACGGCCCCGGAACAGCACCCGCCGCCGCTGTTTCGGGCGCGACAGGCCGTCCGCGTGCGCGCGATTGACCTGCCCGGTCATGGCGCCGATGCCGCCCAGGATGCCGGCATGATCGACCTGGCCGAGGCGGTGAAGTCGGTCGTCCGCGTCGCGGAGCAGGAGAATTTCACCGACTACACTCTCGTCGGCCATGAGCTGGGCGGAACGGTGGCATTGCAGGCGTTGAGCGAATTGCCCTGCGCTCCCCGGCGCGTGGTGCTCGTATGCGGCATCGTGCCCGCCTCCGGGCAGGCCGCGGTCTCCATGTACCCGACGTCGGTCCGTCTGGTTGTCCGCGCGTGCCAGACGGTGGGCTCGCTCATAGGAAGAGACATCCCGGCCCCCGCCGAGGCGATCAATCGCTACCGCTGTGGTGGTTTGGACCCGATGGACCGGGTGCAGACCATCGGTCATTTCGGGCCACTGCCTCTCAAAATGCTGACGGAGCCGGTTGCCATCAGCCTGGACTCCCTGCCCTGTCCGGTGACCTACGTGGTGCTCACCGATGACCGATTGATCAGCGCCAGCCGGCAGCAGGCCATGGCGGCTCGCATACCCGGAGCCACGGTAGTGCAATTGGACTCGGGCCACCAGGTCACCGCCCAGCGACCGCGGGAACTGGCCGAAACGCTTCTGGCGGCGTGACATGGCCGCTGGAATGGCGAGTTCATTCGTCGCCGACCTGCACGTCCATTCCCCGTACGCGTTTGCTTGCAGCAAGTCCCTGACGCTGGACAACCTGGCGTCCTGGGCAAAGCGCAAGGGCATCGACCTGCTGGCAACGGGCGACTTTACGCATCCGCATTGGGCCGAGGCGCTACAGTCGAACCTGACCGAGTGCGGCGACGGACTTTACGAGTACGCTGGAGTCCGGTTTGTTCCCGGAACCGAAATCAGCTGCGTGTATCGTCAGGACGGACGCACGCGTCGCATCCACCTCCTCGTGCTCATGCCAACTCTGGAAACCGCGGCGGCGTTCACTGCCCGGTTGGAAGAGTACGGAAATCTGGAAAGCGACGGACGACCCACCGTCAGCTTGTCCTCCCGCCAACTGCTGGAAACGGCGTTGGACTGCTGCCCGCAATCGCTGGTGATCCCCGCCCACGCCTGGACTCCATGGTACGGCGTCTATGGCTCCAAAGCCGGCTTCGACAGCCTTGACGAGTGTTTCGGCGATTTGGCTCCCATGGTCCGCGCTGTGGAAAGCGGTTTGTCGTCGGACCCGGCGATGAATCGCGCCGTTGGCGAATTGGTCAACCGAGCCGTGGTCTCCTTCTCCGACGCCCACTCGCCGGCGAACTTGGGCCGGGAGGTAACCGCCCTTTCGGCGCCCCTGTCGTGGGATGGCCTGGTCAATGCGGTGAATAGAGGCGGCGTAGCGTACACCGTGGAGTTCTACCCCGAGGAAGGGAAGTACCACTACAGCGGGCACCGCAAGTGTGGCGTGGCTTACGGTACCGCCGATCTGGCGCGAAACGGGCCCATTTGCCCCGTGTGCGGGCGTCAGTTGACCCTGGGTGTGCTGCACCGGGTGAATGAAGTGTCGGGCCAAACGACGGTTGACGAACGGCAGCCGGACGCCGACGGCTTCATCCGGAGCGATGACGGCGGGCCGCCATACGCCCGGTTGGTCCCGCTGCGTGAGATCATCGCCGCAGTGAAAGGGCTGGGAGTGAACACGCGAACCGTGACGCGGGAACACTCCGCAATCACTGATGCTGTGGGCAGCGAACTCAATGCGCTGTTGTGGGCTTCCGCGAGCGACCTGGAAGCAGCCACCGAGGAATCATTAGCCCAGGCAATTTTGCAGGCCAGGATCGGTAAAGTCCACGTAACTCCCGGTTTCGATGGGCAGTACGGGTCAGTATCTCTCCCCGGCCAATAGCGCCGCCTGAACTGCCGAATCCAGGCGCCCGGGTACGGTCTTTCAGTTTTTCTTCCCCTTCATTCCTGCTTTTCCTTCCGGTCATTCCCGCTTTTCCTTCCGGTCATTCCCGCTTTTCCTTCCCGTCATTCCTGCGGAAGCAGGAATCCAGAGTCCGCCGCTGTTAGAATGGCCCAAGCTCTCCGGGAAGCGGCGGTTATGGATATTGCTCTGCGCCGGATGCGGGCCGAAGACATCCCGCAGGTGATTGAGATCGAAAAAGAGGCGTTTACGCCCGGTTGGGTGGGCACGCCTTTTCGCCGCGAACTGAACAGTCGTTACACCCGATTCCTGGTCGCGTACGACCCCGATGACTCCGGACACCCAGATCAGGGCACAATGGACGGCCAGCAACACCCGGGACCGGCCGACGAGTCGCTGTGGGGTCGGATGCTGACGGGTGTCAGGTCCGTGTTCGGCGTGAGACCCGGCAGTGAAGGGGACGATTTGGCCGGGTATGTTGGCATCTGGCTGCAGGGAGATCAGGCCCACATCACGGAAATCGCCGTGCGGGAAGAGCTGCGCGGACGCGGCATCGGCGAACTCCTGATTATCGGAACCCTGCGGGTGGCCTACGAGCAAGGGCTTACAGAGGTAACCCTCGAGGCGCGGGTGTCGAATTTTGTAGCGCAAAGGCTGTACGACAAATACGGCTTCAACGAGGTGGGAATCCGCAAGAATTACTACGCCGACAATCGGGAAGACGCAGTGATCATGACTACCGACCCCATTCATACTGCCGCTTACCGTGAAAAGTTCGCGACCCTACAGGACAACTTCCTGGCACGCTACGGCGAGCTGCGGATCGAGATCTAGGCCCGCCGTCGAATCCTGTCATCCTGGACCATCCCGTTTATCCCGTTCATCCATGTGAATTGTTCCTCTCCGGCAAACTGGATGCATGGGAGAATTCGGCCTCATTGCCCGGCCGGGATGTGGGTGTTAGAATTCCCGCCGTTGTAAATACATGAGAATTTGGTCGACATAACCAGCAAGGATTGACCGATGGCCTCTTTCGATGATTACGTTCTGGTAAGTCAATTCCCGGAGCAGCCGGTCGAGCGCATGATCGCAGCATTTCGTGGCTGGCCCGACGCGGGAGACGCGGCCACGGCAACCCTGAACTACATGCTCACCGCATTGGGAGCGCACAAATTCGCAGAAATAGACCCTGAAGAATTCTTCAATTTTGCTCAGGAACGGCCTCGGTCAACACGCAGCAAGGATGGAGTAAGGCATCTGCAATGGCCCGCAAACGAGTTTTACCTGTGGCCCGGGTCGGGCGATGCGTCTCCTGTGGTCTTCTACCTTGGGACTGAACCCCATCTCAAGTGGCGCACCTTCTCATCGTTGGTGGGTGATTTGGCGCGACAATGCGGAGTCAAATCAGTGGTGCATATCGGCGCCTTGCTGGACGCGGTTCCCCACACCCGCATAACCAAGTTCAGCGGAACGTCGACCAACCGACGCATCCAGGCGGCCTTTGACCGGGGGAACGTCCGCACTTCCAACTACCAGGGACCGTCCGGTATCACATTGCCCGTATCGGAATCGCTGGCCGCCCGGGGCATTAGCTACACCTCGCTGTGGGGCCATGTTTCCCATTACCTCCATGCGACACCGAATTTCCGGGTCGGCCTGGGTCTGGCGCAGAACCTGTCGGACATGCTCGCATTGCCTGTTGACCTGGGCAAGCTCACGGTGATGGCAGAGGCCTTCGACCGCGAAGTGGAAAAGGTGATTGCCGACGACGATCAACTCGGCAAGTACATCGTCAGTCTGGAAGAAAAGTACGATGCCGCCGTCGACGCCGCAGAAATGCCCGACCCCGCAGACCTGGTTCGCGACCTGGAACGGTTCTTGCGCGCAGAACGGATGGGAGGCGGCGAAAGCTGACGCCCGCGCAGGGTAGAACTCGCTCCCCTACCTGATTGGAACCCAGACTTCCGGCCTATGTCCCAGGTTGCCCGGATTCGGCGCGGGGCGTATAGTCTGCTTGTCGCCGACCACGGCGCAGCAAGGACGAGCTGATGATATTCGACTGGCCGGCCCGGATGCAGCAGATGGCCCACTTCGTGGGCTTCACGGAAGAAGACCTGGAGTTGATACGGTCCAGCGGCGCGGCCCTGTTGCCCCGTGCCGACGAACTTGCCGCCACAGTCTACGAGCATTTCTTGTCCTACCCCGCCACGGCCCGGTACTTCCTGACGCGGGATGGCGAGGTCAACGAAACGCGATTGGAACGGCGCAAGCACAGCCTGGCGCGCTGGCTACGCAACAGCATCGAGTTCGACATCGACGAGAAATTCCCCATCTTCCTGCTCGCCGTAGGGGTGGTGCACAGCAACCCGCCGCTGCCCGCGGGACATCACGGCTCGGTGCCGGCGCGCTTTATGACCGGAACCATCGCCTTCATCCAGTCACAAATAGCGTCCATACTGGCCGAAGAAATCCATGAACCGGGCAGGGCTCTGCAAACTTCAGCCGCATGGAACAAGATGCTCATGCTCCAGTTGGACGTGCTCTTGGCCGGCTACACGACCGAAACTCCCATCCCGCCGCGGGCTGACGCCCCGGACGACAGCGAAGACGAGCTGGCGCGAGAGTTGCCGGACAGGAACCTGCGCAACGGTTCCTCCCATTCCTGAGAAGGAGATTGACAATGACCAAGGTACTGGTGATCCAGGGCGCGGGGATGAACATGCGCGGCAAGGTCCAGGTCGAGATCTTCGGCCCGAACACGCTGGAGCAGATGAACGAGCAGATCCGCGGCTACGGCGAGAGCTTGGGCATCGACGTGAAGATCGTTCACTCCAACGTGGAAGGCGAAGTGGTAAACGCGCTGTACGACGCCTGGGAAGAGGGCTACGACGCCTGCCTCATCAACCCGGCCGGATACACCACGGTCAACGGACCGCTGCGGGGCGCAATCCAGCAGGTGCCCATGCCCGTGATCGAAGTACACGCCAGCAACCCGACGGCTCGCGGCACGGTGTCAGCCGTCCTGCCGGTCAGCAAAGGATGCGTCTACGGGTTCGGCGTGTACGGCTATTACCTGGCCATGGAGGCGGTCAAACACACCGTCGAATAGGTTCAGGGCCTCGCCGGCCTACTCGCAGCGGAGGCAGCGCACGTCCTTGAAAACCCGGTCGTGGATGTCGGGGTTGACGAGGATGTAGTCCATGACGATCCGGACGACCTTGCCCTCGTCGGCGATGTTGTACTTTTCCTTGGAAGAGTTGATGAGGCCGATGTGCTCGGCGTTGACGTCCACGGTGAGTGCGGTTTTGGTGCCGGCCATAGTTCAGAGCTCCTGATTAGTTGGAAATGGTCTGGCGGCCAGCCGGGTCGCTGGCGCGTCAGCATAGGATAGCCGCAGGGAACGGGATAGTTCAACCGTGTTCGGTGAAGTCGGCCAGAGCCGGCCGCCGCCGGTTTGCCCTCATCGTCGATCTCAACATCCAACGGCTATACTGTAAGAGGGTGTCTAAAAAGGAGAAAGACGGGCCAATCTGCTCAGCATGAGGCCGGTCATTGAGATGTAAATCCAAGTTTCGGTGGTTTG
>DAOUHZ010000159.1:0-3089 GCA_034428455.1 Dehalococcoidia bacterium | reverse complement strand
TCACCCAATGACAGACGACGCGCCCCTCCCTCTATCCCGCAAATTGGCCTATCTACGGGACATTTGCAACATACAAATGACAAACTGGGCGCGCATGAGAACTGCTCAGCGTTCGATTTTTCGCGTGACCCGACGAGAGCCCCAGCCGGGCAGGTAGGCCGAGTGCGGGCCGCCGGCGCCCCCGGCGACGAAAATGTTGATGCGGTCCGGCGCCCGTACCACCGGCACCATCTGATCGTCGTCGTCAGCGTCGATGTACCTGGGCCAGAAGTGGCCGCGGCGGGAGTCGCCCTGGGGCGGGCCGCCCTGGCGGAGTTTCCGTACCGGCTTGCGGGCGTGCTCGTAGAGGAACTGGCGGATGTCCCGCTTGTTCCAGCCGTCCCGGTGGAGGAACTTGGCGTGCTCGGGGCCAATGACCACCATGGTGTCGCCCATGACGTACATCTGGACGTTGCCCAGGGTGCACATGGTGTCGGCCAGCACGGTCAGGAAGTTCCGCGAGTGGGAGGCGTGGTACATGATGTTGTGCGGCGCCTCCGCCGGAAACACCGACACCGTGCTGTCAGTGGGGGCAAAGCCCAGCTCGACGTGCATCGGCTCCCACGGGTTGGCATCCTCGTCCTCGGCGACGCAGTAGGTGTAGGCGCCAGGGTGCCCGAAGGTGGCCTTGTTGGTCTCGCCGGGAATGGCGCCGCCCAGGTTCAGCAGAACCAGCTTCACCGCGCGACCGATCGTGGCGTTGGCCCGCCAACCGGAGCCGAAGCAGTTGTAGCCGCCGTTGATGTCCAGTTCCTTGACTATGGGGCCGTTGACGATCAGCAGCGGAGTGTGGATTCCGGTGGAGCACATCACACCGCGTAGGTTGAACCGCTCGTCCATCATCGCTTCCAGGGCGGTGATGATCACCGGCATGTGCTCCGGGATGCAGCCCGCCATAACGGCGTTGACCGCGATGCGCTCGACGGTGGCGCGTCCACCCAGGGGCGGCAGCTCGGCGATGAGTTCGTCGCCGCCGCGACCCGTGCTCTCCACGAACCGGCGAACCAACGGTTCGGACGGCGGCACGACGGGGAGGCCGTCAGTCCACCCGGTCTCAAACATCAATTCGATGGCATCAGATATGTCAGTGGCAAGCATTATCGGCCCATGTGCAGCGCTGGATTATCCGTAGATTGGCCCAACCGAGTTTAATCCCGGCATATAGCGCTGTCAAAGCGACAATCGCCCTCACGCAGGGCCTTTCCACAGCATTTGACCGCCACTGGATTTCGCTCATCCTGAGCTTGTCTAAGGATGCCCACTTGGGCGGTATATGGTTCGACAGGCTCACCATTATCGGACGAAAGGGCTCATAAGCCTGGGATGATTGTCTCTTGGAAGGCGTCCACCTCAGATTGCGGCATGTCGTAACCTCCCTCCTGGGTGTGGGTGGGAAAGATGAAGACGTGATCGATACCGGATTCGTCCCGGGCCCGCTTCAGCCTGGCCAGGCATTCCTCCGGCGTGCCGAACAAGCCGAAGGCGTCGCATATTTCGGCTACCTGAGTGTCACTGATGTTCTCGGGGGCGAAGTCATCGGCCAGTTCGATGCCGGCCTCGCGCAGCCAGACTAGGTTGGAGTCGCTGGGATATTTCAGGTACGGCTGATCGGGCCGGAACCACTGTTGGGGAAAGCGACGGGCGGCCGGGCCGTCATCCGATACCGTCGTTGGAGTGATGAAGATCGTCTGGAAGCCGTCGAGGCTGCGTCCGGCCCGTGCCGCTCCGATCTCCAATCGACGGCGGGCCGCATTGACCGCCTTGGGATGCAGTCCGACCAGCAGCAGGGCGCCGTCTGCCACCTCGCCGGCCAACTCCACCATCCGCGGGCCGGCAGCGGTCATGAATACCGGCGTCGGCGGATCACTGATGTTGCGCAGGCGGGTTTCGACGCCGTTGAACTCCACCTGCTCGCCCCGCAGCAGCCGACGGATGGTCAGGATGGCATCGCGCATGGACGCCACCGTGGCCCGGGGCCGGCCGATATTGCGAACCGCGAGGTAGCCTGGGGCCACCGTCATCCGCACCCGTTCTGGCGCAATCTCCTCCAACGAGTGAGCCAGCGAGGCCAGCACCATCGGATGACGAGTGACCGGGTTGGATGTAGCCGGGTACAGGGTTAGGCGCGAGGTCCGCTCGGCGGCCAGGGCCAGGGTGACGAAAACGTCCCGCCCGCTGTGCTGGTGGTCGTGGACGCCGACGCCGGCAAAGCCCGCCGCCTCGCATCCCGCGATGAAATCGGCGGTTTCCTGAACCGGCCGGCCGACGGGCACCCTGATATCCACTTTCATGGATGGCGCCTACCGTTCGGACCAAACATGCCCGAACTGGCTGGCGACCACCTGCTCATAAGCCACGTCGCCAGAGAGTGAGCCAATATTGCGGCAGAATCCGTTGAGGCCATCTACCGAGGCCGGAGAAATCACTGCGGTGTAATAGTCCGAGTCTCGCCGTATCAGGTCCTCAATCAACAGGGCTTCATCGGGCGGGAACAGCCGCCGGCCGACATCCTCAGCCCGCGACGAGTCGGCCCGCAGCGCCTGTTGAGCCGCCACGACGGCGCGTACCGCTCCCTCGGCCGTGGACGGGGAGTCGTCAATCAGCTTGTCGGTGGAGACCAGAGCCGCGAAAGTGTAGTCCCTCGCCGCCGGCGGACCCAGCCCACGCCTCGGGTCGAGTGCCACCTTGCCTATTCCGCTCTGCACTGCCACTTCCGCTCCCATGGCGTTGGCCCAGAACCCATCGATTGTTCCTTGCTCAAGCGCTTTGGCGGCATGGATGCCGAAGGACACTCCGACCTCTCCGCTCCCTGGAACCGGCGCTAACGTCACGCCGTCCCGCTCCGGATCGATACCCGCCTCGGCCAGCAGTTGGCGCAGGGCGACGTCCGGCCCGGGTGCCGCGCCAATCCGCAACCCTTTGACCGCCGCGACGTCGCCGGGTTGAACTCCCAAGTCCGCGCGCAGCACCAGCAGCCAGAAGGTATGCTGGGAAAGCGCGGCCAGCAACTTGGCCCCCTGCCAGCCGGGGAAGGCTGACAGGGTGGCGTG
>DAOUHZ010000158.1:0-11483 GCA_034428455.1 Dehalococcoidia bacterium | reverse complement strand
GCGCAGGGAGGAAGTCAAGCGCCGCTGCCGCACCGTGCTGCAAGCAAAAGCCGACGAATTAATTGGTGATGCCCAAGCCAACCCTGTCCGCCCTGCAAATGTAGATCTCACTTTGGCTTCGGTTTAGTTCATCTTTCGTTAATGCAGACGACACCTTTCTTTTACACCTCCGAAAAGATGACGCAATAAAGGGCTTCTAACATCATTCCCGATATCCCCATTGAGGACCGGGAATTTGACCAGCGAGACCAAAGCCACGGCAACTCATTGCCCTTATTGCGCTTTCCAGTGTGGCATGACGTTGTCGCAGGACGGCGCCGGGAACGTGGCGATCGCTGGCAATCCGGAATTCCCGCTGAACCGGGGAGCCCTATGCGTCAAGGGCTGGACGGCCGCGGAGGCCCTGAGCCACCCGGAACGGCTCACGACGCCGCTGGCGCGGGATGCCGACGGCGTGTTGAGACCGGCCTCGTGGGATACGGCGCTGGACCGGGTGATAGACGCCATAAAGCGGACACAGGAACACCACGGAAATGACGCGGTGGGCATTTTCGGCGGCGGTTCGCTGACCAACGAGAAGAGCTACCTGCTGGGCAAGTTCGCCCGGGTCGCGTTGCGGACGGCCAACATCGATTACAACGGCCGTTTCTGCATGTCATCGGCGGCGGCGGCCAGCATCCGGTCTTTCGGAATTGACCGGGGCTTGCCCTTTCCCGTGGAAGACATCGCCGGCGCTGAGGCGGTTCTGCTCATGGGCGACAACCCGGCCGAAACCATGCCGCCCATGATGCAGTACTTCGACGCCCAGCGCGCCAACGGCGGACGGCTGATCGTCGCGGACCCCAGGCTGACGCCCACGGCCCAGCGCGCGGACCTTCACCTGCGCCTGATGCCGGGAACCGACGCCGTCCTGGCCAACGGATTGCTGCATATTCTCATCCGGGACGGGATGGTTGACGAAGACTATATCGCGGAACGCACCGAGGGCTTCGGCCGGGTGAAGGCGGAAGTAACGACCTACTGGCCGGAGCGGGTGGAGCGGATCACCGGCGTGGCCGAAGCCGAACTGACCCGGGCGGCCCACCTGCTGGGCGAGGCGGGGTCGGCGATGATCCTCACCGGGCGGGGCGCGGAACAGCAAGCGCAGGGCGTCAACAACGTTTCGGCCTGCATCAACCTGGCGCTGGCCCTGGGCCTGCCCGGTCGGGCCAACAGCGGATACGGTTGCATCACCGGCCAAGGCAACGGCCAGGGCGGCCGCGAGCACGGCCAGAAAGCGGACCAACTGCCCGGTTACCGCCGTATCGACGACCCTGCGGCCCGCCGGCACGTTGCTGGAGTGTGGGGCGTGGATGAGGCCGACCTGCCCGGTCCCGGCAAATCGGCCTACGAACTGCTGGATTCTCTGGGCCGTGAGGATGGCGTGCGGGCGCTGCTGGTTATGGGCTCCAACGTGGCGGTGTCCGCGCCGCACCTGGGCAACGTGGCCGAACGGCTGGAATCGCTGGACTTCCTGGCGGTGTCCGACTTCTTCCTGTCTGAGACGGCGGCACTGGCGGACGTTGTTTTGCCGTCGGCCCAATGGGCCGAGGAAGAGGGCACCATGACCAACCTGGAGGGTCGTGTGATCCGCCGCCATCGGGCCTGCGACCCGCCGGCCGGCGTCAAGGATGATGTAGCGGTGATCTGCGAGTTGGCCCACCGTCTCGGCAAAGGACGCCATTTTGAGTATCGCGGCGTCGAGGAGATTTTCGAGGAGCTGGGCAGAGCGTCCGCCGGCGGGCCGGCTGACTATTCCGGCATAACCTACGGGAAGATTGAGGCCAACAATGGCGTCTTCTGGCCCTGCCCCGAGCGTGAACACCCGGGGACGCCACGCATGTTCACGACAGGCTTTCCGACGGCCAACGGGCGGGCGCGCATGTTCCCCGTGCGCCACCAGGAACCCGACGAGACGCCTGATGCGGAATATCCCCTGTTCCTCACCACCGGGCGCAACCTTTCCCAATACCAGTCGGGCAACCAGACGCGCCGCATCGCCGAGCTGGCGGAGATCAGTCCCGAGCCCCTGGCCGAGGTGCATCCCACCACCGCCCGGCGCCACGGGCTGCGGGACGGCGACGCCGTCCACCTGAGCACCCGCAGAGGCCGCGCCGAATTCCGGCTGAAGGTCACTCGCGGGATACGGGAAGACACCGTATTTATCCCTTTCCACTGGGGAGGCCGGCAGGCCGCCAACCGACTCACCAACCCGGCCCTTGATCCCACCAGCCGTATGCCCGAGTTCAAGGTCTGCGCCGTGCGCATCGATGGCGCGGACGCTGATGACACCAAGACGACAACGGAGCGTTAGCCATGATGAATGCCTCTGAAAAGCAGAAACTGGTGGTGATAGGCAACGGCATGGCCGGCGCCCGATTCGTCGAGGAAATGGTGGGCCTGGGCGGCCAGGACACCTACGACATCACGGTCATCGGCGAGGAGTCCTGCGGCAATTACAACCGCATCCTGCTCTCCGGCGTGCTGTCAGGCTCCCATGATGCCGACGACATTTTCATCAACCCGCTGGACTGGTACGCGGAGAACGACGTGACCCTGCACGTCGGCGTGCGCGCCATTGGCATCGACCGCAAGGGCAAGATGGCCTACGGATCCGGCGGGCTACTGCTGCCTTACGACAAGCTGGTTATCGCCACCGGGAGCAGCGCCTTCGTCCCCCCCATGGACGGCCTGTATGACGACGACGGCGATTTCAAAAAGGGCGCCTTCGTGTTCCGCACCCTGGACGACTGCGCGGCCATCATCGAACACGCGCAGGGGGCCAGGAAGGCGGCGGTGATCGGTGGCGGGCTGCTTGGCCTTGAGGCGGCCCGGGGCCTGATGAACCGCGGGTTGGAGGTCGACGTGGTGCACTTGATGGGCTGGCTGATGGAAACGCAGCTGGACTCCCTGTCCGGCCGGCTGCTCCAGCAGAGCCTGGAAAAGCTGGGAGTTCGGTTCCACCTGGAGAAGCTGACCACTGCGGTGCTGGGCGACGATCGGGTAACGGGCTTGCAGTTCAAGGACGGTGACGCGCTGGACTGCGACCTGGTGGTGCTGTCGGCCGGCATCCGGCCCAACGTGGACCTGGCGCGGATGGCTGGCCTGCACGTGCGGCGGGGCATATTGGTCAACGATGGGCTCACCTGCCGCAACGATCAGGACATCTACGCCATCGGCGAGTGCGCCGAACACCGCAGCCAGGTGTACGGCCTGGTGGCTCCCCTTTGGGACCAGGCCCGCGTCCTGGCCGAAAGGCTCACGGGACGCAACGAGGAGTCCGCATACACCGGCTCCAGGGTATCCACCAAGCTCAAGGTGATGGGCGTGGAACTGGCGGTGGCCGGGGACAAGGACCCACTCGACGATGACGACGAGGTGGTGACCTACGTCGAACCCAACCGCAACGTGTACAAGAAGGTCATCGTGCGGGAAGGCAAGGTCACCGGGGCCATTTTGCTGGGCGACGGGCTGACCATGCCACGCATCCTCCAGGCATTCGACCGGGGAGAGTCCCTTCCCGAGAACCGCTCGGAGTTGCTGTTCCCGCTGGCCGCCGGCGCCGGGCAGTCGCTCAACGTGGAGGATATGCCGCACGACGCGCAAGTCTGCGACTGCAACGGAGTCACCAAGGGGAAGATCATCGCCGCCGTGGATGGCGGATGCCGCAGCCTGAAAGCGGTTTGCGATGCCACCCGTGCGGGCACGGGGTGCGGCTCCTGCAAGACGCAGGTTCAGGCGGTGCTCGAACTGGCGGCGGACGGCCTGGTGGCCGATGAACCGTCGGCGCATTACTACGTGCCGGGAATCCCGTTGACCAAGCCTGAGCTGATGGGCGCTATCAAGGCCATGGAGCTCAAGAGCGTGTCCGCGGTTTTCGAGGCGCTGGCCGGAGGCAGGGAAGACGCCGGCAGCAAACAGGGCCTGGCCTCAATGCTGCGGACCATCTGGGACTCAGAGTACGAGGATGAGCGGGACGCCCGTTTTATCAACGACCGGGTCCACGCCAACATCCAAAACGACGGAACTTTCAGCGTGGTGACCGAGGTCGGGGGCGCGGGCATCGCGGTTTTTCGCAGCCGCCAGGGAATGGTGTACGCCGCCCAGACGGAATGCCCTCACCTCGCCGGCCCATTGGCCGACGGATTGCTGGGCGGAGAAGCATTGATCTGTCCGCTGCACAACTTCCGATTCAACGTGGCTACCGGCGAACCGCTGGGCAACGATTGCCCGGCGTTGCGAACCTATCCCGTCTCGTTGAACGAAGACGGCGAGATCCTGGTCGCGGTATCCGGATCGCAGCCAACCTGTTCTGACCTCATGGAGATGAGAGAATGAGCCTGCTGAACGCCGCCGCAGACGGCGGAAAAGCCACCCGGATACGCCTGTTCAGCTTGGCGGCGCCCCACATGCGGACGTTCCACATTACATGGTTCGCCTTCTTCCTGTGCTTCTTCGGATGGTTCGGCATCGCGCCGATGATGGCGGTGGTGCGCGAGGACCTGCTGCTGAGCAAAGCCCAGATCGGCAATACCATCATCGCGTCGGTTGCGATCACCATCGTGGCCCGTCTGGTCTTTGGATGGCTATGCGACCGCATCGGTCCCCGGTTGGCCTACAGCGGCCTGCTGATCGTCGGCTCAATACCGGTGATGTGCATCGGCCTGGCCCAGAACTACGAGACATTCCTGCTGTTTCGCCTGGCCATTGGCGTGATCGGCGCGTCCTTTGTCATCACCCAATACCACACGTCGGTGATGTTCGCCCCCAACGTCGTCGGCACGGCCAACGCCACCACCGCCGGCTGGGGCAACCTGGGCGGCGGAGTCACTCAGATGGCGATGCCCCTGGTGTTCGCCGGTGTCCTCATGTTCGGCGTCGGCGAAGTGCTGGGATGGCGCATCGCAATGGTGATCCCTGGCGCGGCCCTGATGCTGGTGGGCATCGCCTACTACTTCCTCACCCAGGATTGCCCCAACGGCAACTATCGCGACCTGCGCGCCCGTGGCCTGATGCCGGATTCGGCCGGAAACAGAGGGTCGTTCCTTGAAGCCGCCAGGGACCCGCGCGTCTGGGCGCTGTTCGTCATCTACGGCGCGTGTTTCGGCGTGGAGCTGACCATCAACAACATCGCCGCGCTGTACTACTACGACCGCTTCGAGCTCAACCTCGCCACCGCCGGCATCATCGCCGGCACCTTCGGCCTGATGAACATCTTCGCCCGCACGCTGGGCGGGTTTTTCGGCGACAAGATGGGCATTCGGTTCGGCTTGAAGGGACGTGTGATGTTCCTGGGTGGCGTGCTGCTGGTGGAAGGGCTCGCCCTGATCCTCTTTTCCCAGATGGCGACGCTGTTCCTGGCCGTGGGCGCGATGATCGTGTTCAGCCTGTTCGTGCAGATGTCGGAGGGCGCGACCTTCTCCGTGGTGCCGTTCATCAACCGCAAAGCGTTGGGTTCGGTGGCCGGCATCGTGGGCGCGGGCGGCAATGCCGGCGCCGTGGCCTTCGGGTTCCTGTTCCGCGCGGAAAGTCTCAGCTACGCCGACGCTCTGCTCATCGTGGGTGTCGTCGTAATCATGGCCTCCTCGTTGGTGCTGGCGGTGCGGTTCTCCCCGGAGACTGAGCGCGAAGAAAAGCGCGCCCTGGATCTCGCCCTTGCCGAGCGCGCCGGCTTGGCCCCGTCAGCGGCAGACTGAACGGGCGTCAAACTGCAACCCACATTGGCGTGAAACAACCGTGGGTCGTCCCCGCTTTCCCCCTTTCCAGATATACAATGCACTCCCCAACGATGCGCGTTGGGAAATCCGGTGGAAAGCGGAGGCATACATGCCGGCCGAGAAGGGCATTATCCAAACCGTATTGGGAAACGGGTCTGAGGGTTGGGACGGCGACGGCGGCCCAGCCCTGGACGCCGCGTGCCAAACTCCCTACGCCTGCGAGTTTGATCCCCAGGGGAACATGATTGTCTGCATGGGCCGGCACCACCGGATCCGCCGCGTGGATGCGCACACGGGCATCGTCACCTTGATCTGCGGCACCGGCGAACCGGGATACGCCGGCGATGGCGGACCCGCCGTCTACGCGGTAATCAACCAACCCTACGGGCTGGTCATCGACCTCAGTGGGGACATCTACTTCGCCCAGAGGTTTGACCCGGCAGTCCGCAAGATCGACCGGCGCACGGGCATAATCTCCACGGTTGCCGGCACGGGCGAGTTTGGTTACAGCGGGGACGGCGGCCCCGGCAACGAAGCCATGCTGCGGGAGCCCAACGACCTGTGCCTGGACCGGCGCGGCGGCCTGCTGATAGCCGACGTGCAGGATCAGCGCATCCGCCGCGTTGACCTGGCAACCGGGATCATCACCACCTTCGCCGGAACCGGCGAGAAGTCCCGCGACGGCGACGGCAGATCAGCGAACGAGGCCAGTCTGATGGGACCTCGCGCGGTTTGCGCGGACAGCCAGGGCAACGTTTACGTGTGCGAGCGGGAGGGAAACGGTGTTCGCCGGATCTCTTCCGACGGCGTCTTGACCACCATCGCCGGAGCCGAGGGGGTGTACGGCTATTCGGGCGATGGCGGCCCGGCCCTGGAAGCCACCTGGGGATCGCCCAAGGCGATGCGCTGCGACCTGAATGACAACATCATCGTGCTCGACTCCGACAACAGCGCCGTGAGACGCATCGACGCCCGCACCGGCATAGTCACCACCATCGCCGGCGGGCGAGAAGGCGGTGAAGGCGACGGCGGCCCGGCCATTGAGGCCGGCCTATTCCATCCTCACGGCTGCGGCATCAATGCCGAGGGCGATCTCTTCATCGCCGACACCCACAACCACCGCATTCGAGTGGTCGGTTTGTGAACAGCACCGTGAAGGTGATACCGGCCCTGTGAGTGATGCTTAGACTTTCATTTGCGTGGAGGTTCGTTCGCCGGTAGCCGCGGCGTTTGACAGGCGAAAGAGCTCACCTTAGAGTTGAAACGGCGACTCGATCTCTGCTTCGCGCCTCGCGGTGGCCTTAATGGAAAGCCGAGTCGTGACACTCAAGTATTGAACGAAGGAACCTGTTGATGGCATTGCAGTTTGGGGTGTTCGACCACATTGAGCCCATTCCCGGCGTACCGCTGGACCAGATCTACCGGGAGCGGTTGGACCAGATAGAAATCCTGGAATCCGCCGGGTTTTACTCCTATCACCTGGCTGAGCATCACACTCCCGCAGTCCATAGCCTGGCTCCGTCGCAGAACGTCTTCCTGGCGGCCGCAGCCCAGCGGACCAGCGCCATGCGCCTGGGGCCATGCGTCTACGTGCTGCCGCTGCACCACCCGGTACGTCTGATCGAGGAAATCTGCATGTTGGACAACCTCAGCGGCGGGCGGATGGACATCGGTGTGGGCCGCGGCGGTATCATCGAGGCGTACTTTTGGGGCCAGGACTCCGATGTGGAGATCAACTACGCCCGCTACCTGGAGACCCTGGCCGTGGTTAAGGAGGGTTTGAGCAGCGATTCGCTCACCTTTGAGGGCGAGTTCTACAATTTCGACGACCTGCCCATGCGCCTGCGCCCCAAGCAGGACCCTCACCCACCTCTATGGTACATGCGGAACGTGGAGACCGCCGCCGTCAACGGTATGCACACCATCATCGTGGGCAACCTGGATTCCTTCGGCGCGAACGTGGAACGCTATTTCCAGCTTTGGGATGAGCACCAGGGACCGGGTGCGCTGAACGCCCAGGGCGAAGCTCCCAAGATTGGCCTGGTGAACCACCTGTATCTGGCCGAGACGGACGCCGAGGCCGCGACCATTGCCCAGCCGGCCTGGGATCAGTACAAGTGGAACCTGGCCGCGCCCCGTCGCCTGGAAGCGGAAAGGCGGGGCCTGACTCAGTTCCTCGGCAGTGAGGCTAATCCCAGGCCATCCAACCTGCCGGATCGGGAGGCCCAGGCGGGAGGAACCGCCACGGCGCGCAGAACCGGTTCCGCTGGTCTTGAAGAGCACGCCGCGTCGGGAGGGAGTGGGTTCAACGTCGTCGCCGGTTCCCCCGACTCCGTGCGGGGCTACATGGACGAATACCTCGAGACCGGCGCTAACTACTTCGTGGCCGCCTTCCAATGGGGCCACCTGTCGCACGAGGAGACCATGCGCTCGCTGGATCTGTTTGTCACGGAGATCATGCCTCACTACGTTTAGAGCCTGTTGCATTTCCCGTCGTTCCGGTGAAAGCCGGAATTCAGAGAGTGCACAACAAGGCTAGCATCCCAGTTGCAATAGCTTTCCTGGGTTCGTGCTTTCGCGGGAACGACGGCATGATATTCAAAACGTCAACACAGCCTGGGGACGTGAGGCAGAGATCTCTGGGTTGACGGGTGGCGCGCTTGTGGATGGCCGGTAAGCGCGGGCTAAACTCGCAGCTGGCGCAGCGTGGGTCGCCAGACTCCCAGCACGAATGCGACGGCCAGGTAGATTGCCGCTCCACCCGCGAAGGCGGCGGTCCAGCTGATGTACTCCGCAACCAGTGTCATGGGATAGGAGCCGATGAACATCAGCGCGGCGGAAACGTACCAGACGCTCATCACCCTGCCCTGGTACTCGGCCGGCACGGAGAGCTGCAGCACGGTGGTGCCCATCGGCACTATGCTGCCCATGCCCACCAGGAACAGGATCACCCACGACAGCCAGAACCACTGTGACCAGGCCAGGCAAAACAGGGCGATGCCGAACAGGAAGATGCAGCCCAGCAGCAGCCAATTCTTGTGCGGCGAGTTGCCCATCGACGCCATGATGAACGTGCCGGACAGGGAGCCGATGCCCGCCCCGGTCATCAGCAGCCCGGCTCCGCCGGCGCCCGTGTCCAGCACCAGCTTGGCAAAGGCGGGCAGCAACTGGGCATAGGGCATCGCGAAGAAGCCGAAGGCGAACCCAATCCCGATGACGGTGAATGTCACCGGGTTCGACCAGCAGTACCGCAACCCGCCCCAGAGTTCGGAAATGATGCCCGAGCGCTGATCCCGAGCGACTGTCGGAACCCGACGGACCATCAGCAGCGTGACCGTGCCCACACAGAAGCAGCCGGTTGCCAGGTAGAGCGCCGGGGCCAATCCGGCCAGTTCGATTACCGCTCCGGCCACGGCCGGGCCGGTGATTCGTCCCGAGTTCATCACCGCCGAGTTCAGGATCACCGCGTTCATCAGGTCGTCCCGGTCCACCAGGTCGCGGACTATGGCCAGCCGGGCTGGGGTGTTGATGGCCTGCAAGGTGCCGAGGACGAATGCCGACGCGTAAACGTGCCACAGAGCCACCAGTCCGCGAGTTTCCAGCAGCGCGATCCCCAGCATCAGCAGCGCCACCAGGGCCTGCGTCAGCATCAGCAGTCCGCGGCGGTCGAACCGGTCGGCGAAGGTGCCGCCGAAGAGCACGAACCCCAGCGTGGGCATCCCGTACAGGAAAATCATGAAGCCCATGCTGGCGGCGGAGTCGGTCAGTATCAGGACCAGCCAGCCCAGGATGAGGAACTGCATACCGCGACCCAGGGCTTGAGCGTTGGCGCCGATCCAGAACCAGCGGTAGTCCCGATGACGCAGCGCGCGGAAGGTCTGGAGCCGGCGACCGACGGCCAGTATCTGGGCCAACTAATTCACCGGATGTCGCGCGTCGGATTGAGGTCGGTTTGGCGTTTTGTTCATCGGCCCGTCGATTTTCGCGCACGTCGCGCAGCGTCCAGGGTGTGGGTCTGAGCAATATAGCGTGATTATGCCACCTTGTGGTATCAATAGACCTCACCGAAACAGTGAAGGCGTGCCCTCCGGGGTACTTTCTCTTTGCCGCCATTGTGCCTGCATTTTGTTGGTGAGGATCGCCTGCCGACACGAAAAGCCCAACGCAGAACCTTGGAATGAAAAACACTCGCTTCTTCAGAAAATGTCGGGGCGGCGAAAAGCGGGCAGGAGGGCCAAGCCTATGGCGGACGTGAAATTTGCGACCCTTTCCGGCGACTATGCTCGCATCAGCGAGGCAGCCGTCGATGATTTTCGGGCCAGTCTGCACGGAGGGTCGTTAGCGCCGGGAGACGAGGGATACGGCAGCGTTAGAAGAGTCTGGAACGCCATGGTCGATAAACGGCCGGCTCTGGTCGCCCGGTGTACTGGAACGGCCGACGTGATCAAGTCGGTCAACTTCGCCAGGGAAAACGACCTGCTGATTTCAGTGCGTGGCGGTGGCCATAATTTCCCCGGCAACAGCGTTTGCGACGACGGGCTGATGATCGACCTCTCTCGCATGACCGGCGTCCGCGTCGATCCGGCGGCCAAAACGGTCCGCGCCCAGGGCGGGACCAAATGGGGAGCCTTCGACCACGAGACTCAGGCTTTCGGCCTCGCTGCGCCGGGAGGCACCGACCCTGACACCGGTATCGCCGGCCTCACGCTGGGCGGAGGCATCGGCTGGCTGTCCGGCAGCTACGGTCTCAGTTGCGACAACCTGATCTCGGCCGACGTGGTCACTGCGGATGGCAACATGCTCACCGCCAGCGCAGACGAAAACCCGGATCTGCTATGGGGTCTTCGGGGCGGCGGCGGCAACTTCGGCGTCGTAACCTCACTCGAGTACCGGTTGCATCCAGTCGGGCCGGCGGTGTTGGCGGGGTACCTGGTATACCCGTATGACCGGGCGCGGGAACTCTTCGCCCTGGTCAACGACTTCACCGCCGACATGCCCGACGAGATGAACCTCATCACCTTTTTGGCAACCCTGCCGGAGAGCGGGAAGAAAGTATGCCGAATTCTCCTCTGCTACTACGGCTCAGTCGAAGAGGGGGAGCGGGTCATCCGGCCACTGCGAGAGTTTGGGCCGCTGTTGTCGGACGACGTCCGACCCATGACGTACTCCGAAGCCCAGGCCCTGGCGCTGGCTCCCCAGGGTCGCCAGAACTACCTCAAGTCCCATTTCATGAGTCACGTGAGCGCCGAAGCGGTGGACATCAACCTTGGCTATTTTGACCGGGTGACCTCTCCGCTCTCCAGCGTCCTGTTCCAATATCTGGGCAACGCCACACGGCGCGTGCCAGCCAATGACACCGCTTTCGGACACCGGGGCGCACTGTGTGAATGGGCAACTAACGCGGTTTTTCTGGACCGGGGCGAGTCGGAAATCCACATCCGGTGGGTCCGGGATTTTGCAGCAGCGCTATCGCCCTTTTCCTCGGGGCCGTACATCAACCAGGTGGGTGCCGAGGCGGAAGAAGGCGCCGCGGAGATTCAGGCGGCTTTCGGCGAAAACTTTGAGAGGCTGGCCAACCTCAAGCAACGGTACGACCCGACGAACATGTTCAGCCACAACCACAACATCCGGCCCCGCGTCTAGAAATCCGGCCGGAAACCTCGGTTGGTGGGGCAGCCGGTTATACTCCGGGCCATCTGATTTAGCGGAGACATGTGAGACCATGCT
>DAOUHZ010000157.1:0-7072 GCA_034428455.1 Dehalococcoidia bacterium | reverse complement strand
CCCCCGCCGCAGGCCAGCGCAACCAACAGCACTGACGACACCGACGCCGCAATGAACCATCGGAGACTGCCGCCGAGTATATGCTTCATTGGTCAGCTCCTTGGTACTTACTTCAACGCGTCAGGGGTGGTTTGCTGCACGTTGGCCGGAATGCCCAGCGCGCCGATAACCGCCGCATCGTTCAACCCGTTGTACACCGTGTCAACATCGGACATCGGCACGGCTCCCGACGGGTCCTGGGTGAACACGTCGATGATCGCGTCGTGCACCGACTGGTCCGCGGCCGCAACGGCGGGCGCGATGGACTGGAAGAAGGCCCAGCCTTCCGCCAGATGCTGCGCCCGGGCGCTTTCGCTGTCGTCCGTGGAAGCAACGTAAGCGTAGCGCAAAGTTGCCAGGTAGAAAATGCTGTTGAGACCGGCTCGCGCCCGGGCCGCCGCATCGTCGTAGGCGTCGAGGTCGCCGGCGCGGGAAGCTTCCAGCGCGTCGGACAACGCCTGCGCCAGGGGCACGGAAACGTTGGGCGCCACTTTGAAGTTGCCTTCCCGGCTGCGGGCGGTATTGGCGATGGAGCGTGAACGGTTGCCGTTGGCGTCCGCCGTGCCGTTGTAGAAGGCCCAGGCCTCGTCCACCTTGTGGGGAGCGCCCTTGGCGTCGTCCAGGTTACCCTGTTCCATCTGGGACCGGGCCGAGGACAGTTCCTGATTCACCTTGCCGTAGATCACGGCCTGCAGGGCCTTGTTGGTCAGCTGCCGGCGCACCAGGTCGTCCACCTGCCGGCCGGCCCAGTTTCCGGTCAAGCCAGCCTGCACTACGGCGTCCAGGTCGAAGTCTCCGGGGAACTCCGCCAGCACCGAGTCGCCGGTGGCATAGCCTTGCAGCGTGCGGCCGCCGGCGTGCCGACCGTTCTCGTAGATGTCGGTGATGGTGGCGTAGTCCACGGTATCGCCGCTCTTGGCCGCGTTCAGCAGCCCGGCGATGTCGCTCATATCCTTGGCGAGGGCGGCGTGAACCTCCACGTCGCTCACCGGCAGGTAGAAGTCCACCCGCCTGGGCAAGCCGAGGGCTGAGCGCACCTCGGGAGCGTTGAGGGCCACCAGCACGGCGTTAGCCGCGGCCGGATCTACCGGATTGGCCGGGTCTTGCATGAATAGATCGTTGATCATCCGGTCGGCGCTCGCATCAACGGAGCGCACGGTGGGCGAGATGGGCTGGTAGAAGGCCCAGGCCTCCGCCAGGTGCTGCGCCCGCGCGCTTTCGCCGGTGTCCCGGGTGGACAGCCGGGTGTAGCGCACCGAGGCCAGGTGGAAGATGGTGTTGAGACCGCCGCGCACCCGGGTCACCGCGGCATTGAAGGCTTCCATGTCGCCGCTGCGTGATGCCGCCAGCGCGTCGGCCAGCGCCATCTGTATCGGCGGGTCCACCGTGCCGTGCAGGTCGAAGTTGCCGGCGCGGCTGCGAGCGGTCTGCGCGATGGAGTAGGTGCGCTTTCCTTCGTCATTGGGAGCGCCGACGTAGAAGGCCCAGCCTTCGTCAACTTTGTGCGGGGCGCCCTTGGCGTCGTCCAGGTTGCCCTGTTCCATCTGGGACCGAGCCGAGGACATTTCCTGCAACACCTTGCCATAGATTATAGCCTGGAGGCTCTTGTTGAGGAGCTGGCGACGGACCAGATCGTCCACCTGTCGGCCGGCCCAGTTGCCCGATATAGCGGCCTGCACGTTGCCGTCAAGGTCTATGTCGGCGGGGTATTCCGCCAGCACCGAGTCGCTGGTGGCATAGCCCTGGAGCGTGCGACCGCCGGCGTGCCGGCCATTCTCGTAGATGTCGGCGATGGCGTCGTAATCCACCGTATCGCCGGTCTTGGCGGCGTTCAACAACGCGGCGATATCGCGCATGTCCAGCGCGAGGCTGGCGTGGGGCACCACGTTGCTCACGGGGGTGTAGTACTCCCCGCCCTCAAACGTTCCCATCGCGGCGGTCGCGGTTCCGGTCCCAGTGCCAGTACCCGTTCCGGTGCCGGTTCCAGTCCCGGTGCCGGTTCCAGTCCCAGTGCCGGTTCCGGTCCCAGTGCCAGTACCCGTTCCGGTGCCGGTTCCTGTTCCGGTGCCAGTATGGGTGTGGGTTCCGGTGTGAGTTCCGGTGCCGGTCCCCGTTCCGGTGCCAGTGCCAGTGCCAGTCCCCGTCCCTGTACCAGTGCCGCCCGACCCGCTCCCGATTACGGTGATGGAGGGCCGGTCTTCACCCCGGCGCGCCGCTTCGGTTGCGGCCTGGGCGGCCGCTTCAGCCGCGGCTACTGCTTGGGCCGCCGTAGCCTGCGCAGCTTCCGCTGCCGCTTGCGCTGCCGCCGCCTGGGCTTGCAATGCTTCCGTATTCGCTGCGCCGGCCGCTGCCGCTTCGGTGGCAGCCTGGGCGGCCGCTTGAGCCGCCGCCGCTGCTTGGGCGGCCGTAGCCTGGGCTGCGTCCGCCGCCGCCTTCGCTTCCGCAGCCTGCGACCGAGCCGCGTCGTCTTGCGTTGCGGCCGGCGGCGCTGGTTGCGTACAGGCCAGCGCTATGGAGAGCAGTACCGTCAACGCGAGGCCCGCAATCCAATAGTGTCGACGGGGCAGTACACCCCACTTCCCGATGTGATAACGCACGTTCGTCATCCTCCTTGATGGGTTTCCTGAGCGTTTATCTGCTCAACATCTCCCGGAGCATCCCGGTGGGGACACGCCAGAGATACTTGGGCCCGATGAATGAGCTGCCCCTGGTGCGCCGTTGATACGAAACGGGAACTTCCCGCATCCGCATACCCTTCTTCAGCAGATCGAGGGTCAGCACCTGGGCGTAGTTGTAATCGTGGATGATCTCGGCGCACTCCAGCGCGCGGCGGGAGAAAGCGCGGAACCCGGTCTGGCCGTCGCTGATGCGCCGGCCGGCGGCGAGGTTGAGCGCCGCCGTGAACGCCATGTTCCCTATGCGCCGAAACGCCCGCTGATCCGGCCGTTTGCCCAGGTAGCGCGAACCCAGCACGTAGTCGGCGTCGCCCGCTTCGATGGGGGCCAGCAGGTCCGGGATCTGCTCCGGGGGATATTCGCCGTCGGCGTCCACGTACACCGCGGCGCGGGCGTCCAGGTCGTTGGCGGCGGCGAGGCCGGTGCGGAGAGCCGCGCCCAGGCCCTGGTTGTGGTGGTGCGATACGACCACGTCGGCGCCGTTTTGTTGGGCGATGTCTGCTGTCGCATCGGATGAACCGTCGTCTACCACGATCACCTTGAGATCGGGCCGATCATTGCGGGGTATGCGCGCCAGCGTGGACGGCAGGTTCTCCGCCTCGTTGTAGGCGGGGATGATCACGGCGACCGGCCGGGTCGATTCATCCGCATCGGGAACGCCGAGAACCTGGCCCACCGACTGGGCCGGCGGTTCGATGCCGAGGTAGTAGGCGATGGTGGCGGTCACGTCCATTACGGAACGTGGCTCGTCCACCTCGCCCTGTATTTCCACTCCCTCGCCCCACATGATGCAGGGCACGTACCGCTCCGTCGGGCCCATGTGGCCGTGCCCGCCGATGCCGATGCCCTGCCCGTGGTCGGCGGTGATGATGACCGTGGCACCTTCCAGGTAGCCGATGGAATCGCACCACCCCAGGAAATCCTCGATGTGGCGGTCGCTGTCCTCGATCTTGGCCAGGTACTCGGAGTTGTAGCTGCCCCGGGCGTGGCCGGTCTGGTCCACGCTGAGGAGTTGCAGGACGAGCAGGTCCGGGTCGTCCCGCTCGACGACCGCCTTGCCCCTTGCCTTGAGCGCGTCGTCGATCTCGTCGTTGTTGGTTACGGCGGTGACGGTTTCGACGTCCGTCTCACCGAAGGCATCCACCAGGTGGGCGATGCCCACCAGCTTGCCGGTCAAACCGCCGGCCCGCAGCGCGTCGAATATGGTCTCGCACTTGACGCCGAGGCTGGGCACGAAGTTGCTGGACATGCCGTGGACGCGGGGCGGCGCGCCGGTGAACATGGAGCTGAAGCCGGTAACGGTGCGGGCCGGGTACACGGTTGACGTATCGACGTAGTCCACGCCCTCGCGCCGGAGCTTGTCGATGAACGGTGTATCGGCTTCTTCGAGACGGTCGAACCGGCAGCCGTCGATCACGATGGTGATGAAACGGCGGGAGATCCGCTTGCCGTCGGTTGCCCGAAGTCGGGTGGGCACCAGCGAGGGCGCCGGCGGCCACGTGAAGAACCATTGGTGCAGCAGCAGGGCGGTTATCGCCAGGCCCAGCGTGAAACCCTCAACCGCCACGAAAGTCCAAACCGTGGGTTCGGCCACCAGCATCTGGAAGGCCAGCACCAGGATCGCCAGCTTGGGTATCTGCTCCAGGAAGTTGCCGCTGGTGGGGTCCGGGTTCTCCAGCACCAGGCGCCAGAAGCGGGTGAAGTTGAACCACGACGTGCCGATGCGCAGGTGGTAGTAGATCGTTCCCCACAGGACGATGGTGAAGGTGAGATATACCCCCAAGATCAGGCCGATTGCGATGAAGTCAAAGAATCGGAACGCGGCCAGGAAGATTCCCAAGTACACCCACAGGGCGATGCGCAGTTTCAGGGGGAAGTCGAAGCGGTAGAAGATCACCAGCATCGGCGCCAGCGCCAGCAAGGCCAGCCCGGCCCGGAGCCAGTAACCCCCGTCGGCGAGGTGAGGAATGCTCAACAGCGCCAGGATGCCCAGGGTGAAAACCGGCGTGAACGGCTTGCCTTCGTTAAGCACGTTCCAGGCGCGGGCCGCGAAGATCTCGAACCGTGAGGCGTGCTTGTCGCCCTCGGACGAACCCCGAAGCGCGCTAAGGCCCTTGAGGGGAATTGCATCCCGAACCGCGAACAGCGTGAACGCCGTCGCGACGGTGTAGGAGTAGGCGAACTTGAGGCCGTGAGTCAGGACCGCCAACGCCAGGCCCTGCTCCCATGGGATGCCCATCGCGTACAACGCGCCGGTCATGCTGGCCTCGTAGACGCCGATGCCGCCCGGCGTTACGTGGAACACCTGGAACAGGATGGTGAACGCGGTTGCCGCGATGGCGACAGGTACGGTTATCTCAGCGCCCAAAGCCTGCGCGGCCACCAACAGCACTCCCGCCTCCAGGATCCAGCTGGGCAGGGTCCACAACGTGGCTACGACAATGCGCCCCACGGAAATTTGCGCCAACTGCGCGCGCAGACTGACCAGCCGATCCCGCAGTAATTCGGGCACGAAGCGGTCCAATGCTCGATAGCGCAGCAGGGTCAGCGCAGCGCCGGCGCCCAACACGACGACTATTGGAATCGCCAGGCTCCGCAGCCAATCCATCCTTCCGTCCAGCGATGTGACCAGCGCCCCGCACACTGCGGCAATCAGGATCAGGCAGCCGAAGTCCAGCAGGCGGGCCACTGCCGTGGTCGCGGCCGCCTCACCGAGTGGAACGCCCCGACGGGACGCGAGCAACGGACGCGCCGCCTCGCCAAGCTTGAACGGCAACAGGTGATTGGCGAGGAGCGCGGCCTGAATGCAGGTGAACAGCCCGAATACCCCGGAGGAGCTGGTCATCAATCGGCGCCAGGCCACCGCTCGCAGCGCAAAGGCCGCGGTGTAGCTGACCAGAAGCGCCGCCAGCAATTCAGGTCGTTGGGTCAGTGTTACCACGGCATCGGCGAGTTCGGCCCAATCCGCCAACCACCATACCAGCAGTCCGACGGCAACCGTCAGCGCCAGTCCGATCAGGATGCGCGCGCGTCTGCCACCGGCGGGCAACCACTGAGCCTGATTATTGTCGCCGGGTACATCCGGGCTTCCGATGGCTGCGCTTTCCGTTTCTGTCAACCGCCGCATGGTGCTTTTCGCTTTCCGTGGGCTTTGCCCGTCAGGTGGGGTTCTGGCGCCTGAATTCAGAAGTGCGGCCTTGCCGGGAGGAGGGATCCGACAAGGCCGGTTGCCCGGAAGGGGCAGATTACCGGAGGGTCACCGCCGCTATAGCAACCCACCGATGTTTTCAGATCAGCCTGCCACTACATTAGTCGTTGTGCACATGGCGCACATAAATTAGTGCATACGAAACTGTCTGTCAATACCCACAAACGGCTGATTTTGGCGCCACTTTGGATGAACTGATCTGCCGCCTTTCGGCCTAACGAACAGTCAACGGGTTGCCTTGGGAGCAAAACCGGGGCCGGGGGCGAAACAGCCGACAGGCGATGATGAAGTTGATGAGCTGGCGGTCGCGGCGGCGCGAGTGCTATCGCTCGTGCGACCGCCAAAGACGTATGGCAATACGATGCTGGAACTGTACAGGCCAGCACAGGAATCGACCAGAGCCCACGTGAAATCGGCATACTGGATGCGTAGGGCGAATTAACTGAGCGTCCCAGCCTGTAATGATGGGAGGCTTGCGTGGGAGGGCAAATCAGACAATGGAATGCTTGACACAATAAATGAGGATATGCAAAATGCTGGCCGTCGGTCCCATTATGCAGGTTTTGCAGGGCCACAATTTCACTGTGAAACGGTCAACAAATCGACCGTGTCGGAGGTATATCCAGATGCAACTGAATTTGCGACGTGCTTGGATTACGATCCCGGGTCTGGCGCTATGCCTGGCGCTGGGAGCGATAGCGTGCGCCAGTGAGCCACCCCCCGCTCCAACCCCAGAACCGCAGGTTATCATGATGGAGCCTGAAGTGGACGTGGACGCCC
The DNA here is from genome assembly GCA_034428455.1 of Dehalococcoidia bacterium. Lineage (GTDB taxonomy): Bacteria > Chloroflexota > Dehalococcoidia > Lucifugimonadales > UBA3495 > Bin87. The sequence continues at coordinate 370 of DAOUHZ010000157.1, read as the reverse complement.
TCAAAGTGGAAGTGGTTGCCCACTACGCGAATGGCGTACACGGTCTCTATTCCCAGAGCCTGGCGTCTGCCAAGGTCATGGATACTGCCATCGACGCCTTCATCGCCGACCCCAACCCGGCCAGCCTGGAAGCGGCCAAACGCGCGTGGCTTCACGCCCGTGACGACTACGGACCCACCGAAGTGTTCCGGTTCTACGGCGGCCCCATCGATAACGAAGAGAACGGGCCGGAGGGTCTGATCAACGCCTGGCCCATGGACGAGTCGTACATTGACTACGTGGAGGGCAACCCCACGGCCGGCATCATCAACATGCCCGACGAGTATCCGACCATCGACGCTGAGTTGATCATTTCACTGAATGAAGAAGG
>DAOUHZ010000156.1:0-32325 GCA_034428455.1 Dehalococcoidia bacterium | reverse complement strand
GAGGTCACAGACCGGGTTGGGTCAGCACGATCACCGAGTTGTGACCGCCGAACCCGAAGGAATTGCTGAGCGCCACGTTGATGTCGCCGGCTCGGGCGACGTTGGGGACATAGTCGAGGTCGCACTCGTCGTCCGGGTCGTCGAGGTTGATGGTGGGCGGCATCAAACCCTCGGTAAGAACCCGGATGCACAAGGCGGCTTCCAGCGCTCCGCCGGCGCCCAGGAGGTGACCGGTCATGCTCTTGGTGCTGCTGACCGGAATGTGGTACGCCTCGTCGCCCAGGGCCAGTTTGAGAGCCTTGGTTTCGTGCCAGTCGTTCAGGGGCGTTGAGGTGCCGTGGGCGTTGAGGTAATCAACATCGGTGGGCTGCAGGCCGGCGGCGGCGAGGGCTTCGGTGACAGCGGTGGCCGCGCTCTGCCCGGTAGGGTTGGGCTCGGTGAGATGGTGGGAATCACTGGTAGCGGCGTAGCCCCGCAGTTCCGCGATGGGTTCGGCTCCCCGCTCGGCAGCGTGCTCAGCGCTTTCGAGAACCATGATGGCTGACCCTTCGGCCAGAACAAAACCGTCGCGGTTCCGGTTGAAGGGCTGGCTGGCCCGCTGGGGGTTGTCGTTCTGCCGGGATAGGGCGCGTAAGGCATTGAAGCCGGCGACGGAAAGGGGCGCCACGGGCGCTTCGGCTCCGCCGGCGAGGACGACTTCGGCCTTGCCGTGACGGATGAGGTCCCAACCGGCGCCGATGGCATCCGCCCCACTGCTGCAAGAGGAGGTGATGCAATAATTGGCGCCCATGGCTCCGGTGACCATGGAAACCTGGGCGGAACCCATGTCGGCGAGCATCATGGGGATGAGGAAGGGAGTGACGCGGCGTGGGCCGCGGTCCAGCAGGACCTTGTGTTGCTCGGTGAGGGTGGTTATGCCGCCGATACCGCTGCCGACCACCACGTGGACGCTGTAGCGGTCCATTTCGCGCGGGTTGAGCTCGGCCTGGGCGCAGGCTTCCTGGGCGGCTACGGCGGCGAACTGGGCGAACCGGTCCATCCGCCGGGCGTCCTTGCGCTCGAGGTAATTTTCGGGATCGAACCCCTTGACCTCGGCGGCGAAACGGGTGTCGAATGCCTCGGCCTCGAAGCCGGTAATGTAGTCGATGCCGGACTGGCCGGCAGCCACGGCGCACCAAGTATCGGCGACGTTCAAACCCAGCGGGCTGACCATACCCACGCCCGTTACCACCACCCTCCGGCCGGAGCCGCCGCGGGTTGTCATGCTATCTCGCCTGGTTCGGATTGCGGCGATGTGTGGCCGAATCCAGGACACCGTTGAGCATCTCGGTGACCTCGCTGACCCGGGTGGAGATGCCGGTCGCAACGTCCTTGCTGCCGCTATCGGCCCGTTCGGCGTAGACCCGCAGGGCCTCCGAGGTTTCGTTGATCCTGACCCGAAGGTTGTCCATGAAGTCGGAGCCCATGTTGGACAGGGGCTGACTGACGGAACGCAGGGTATCGGCCAGTTCGGTAACGCGCTGGTTGAGATTCTCGCCGAGCTCCTTGCCGGCCTGCTCGACCTGGTGGGACCAGTTGCGCATGGTCTCGGTGGTCTCGGACAAGTCCTGCACGCTGCGTGCCTGCCGCAGGCGGTAGTTACCGAGGATTCGGAAGATCCGGCCGTAGAGGGCGTCAATGGAGGTGAGCTTGGAACTGTACTTGTCGAACAGTTCACGACTCTCGGCCATATTCCAGCGCTCGTCTTCGTGGACGAACTGGCGGCCGGTGTACAACTCATAGGGCCGCATCTCACCTTCCTGCAGGGGTTCGCCGTTGGCGTTCAGGGGCTTGAGGTCCCAGTTGGACGTTGCGGGCAGCGGAGTGAGCAGGTTGGCTGTCTGGTACCGGCTGTGCTGGGTAACCCAGTCGGCCAGGGTCATGATGGATTCCTCGGTGTCGTAGGGCAGTCCGATGATGGTCATGGCGACGACGGAAAAGCCCTTTTCGTTGAGGTGGACCAGATCTTTCTGCATCTGGCCGGGTTCCTGGCGCTTGCGAACGGCGGCGAGGCTCTCGGCGTTGTTGGACTCGACGCCAAGGTAGAGCATCTTGACGTTGGCATCCATCAGCGCGTCAGCCAGTTCGTCGTCCTGACCGATCTCGGCGCGAGCCTGGCAGATCATGTTCATGGAGTCGGTGCGGCCGGCCCAGCCCTTGAGGCGCTCGAGGCGCTCGTTGCGGAACTTGACCGCGCGCAGCGGGGGAGTATGCAGGTCGTCGGAGATGAAGACGTTGAACTTGCCGTTGCGGCCGGTGTGAATCAGGCCGTCGGCGGCGAGTTCTTCCAGCTGCTCAATGCGGCGGAACTCGGTGTCTCGATCTATAAGGCGGTAGCCGAGGAACTGCTGAATGACCTGGCAGTAGGAGCAATTTTCGGTACAGCCACGGACGGTTTCGAGGACGCCGCCGGCCATGGGGTTCAGGGGCGACAGGCCGCGGATCGACCGGAAGTCAGGGAGGGGCACGAAGTCGGGGGCAACCAGGCCCTTGCGGCGGGTCTGGGTGACGTGGCCGTCACGCATGAAGGAGATGCCGGCGACGCGCTCCAAATACCGGTACTTGCGATCATCGCGGAAGGTGAGCAGGATGTCGCAGAGTTGGCCGATTATGTCCTCGCCCTCGCGGTTGACGATGGCGTCGAAGCCGCCGCGGGCGATTGCCTCTTCGGGCAGCGGGCTCATCTGGGGCCCGCCGCCCAGGATTACGAGTCCCGGGTGAAATTCGCGGGCCTGGCGGGCGATTTCGTAGGCGCGGGGCGTCTCATTGATGAGAGACGTGATCATGAGGACGTCGATGCCGGAGAGGTCCTTGTCAGGGTCCATGTGGCCCAGACGATCTTCGAACCAGATATCCCGTTCGTAGACGTAAGGTCCCTCCCATTGAGCGAGGGCTCCGGAAAGGAACAACATGCCCTGGCGAGGGATGGCGATGTATTCGAAATTGCCACCTGCCGACGCAGGCTGGACCATCATGACCCGCCGGGTGCGGTCGCCCTGGAGTTGAATGGAAACGGGCGACTGGGTGGCGGGGGTCCCGTCGAACTTATTATCGAGCAGTTCTATAACGCTCATTTTAGCTCACGTACTCCGATGCCGTTGGACAGGAGCGGCTGTTGCTGCGGGTTTCATCTAGAGGTTATGGCGCATTATACAACATTGGCGCGTCGCGCTCGCAATGACAAAACACACGACGGAACGGCGTGACAGGTTCAGCGGCCGCGGAAATGGGGAATGATGTCCTTGGCGATGACCTCGAGATGGCGGCGGCGGTCCTCGCGGGGGGCCGCGATGCTGAAAATGATGTAGCGGGCGCCGGCGTCGATGTATTCTTCCAGCCGTTCGATGCACATTCTGGGAGTGCCCAACAGGCAGTAGCGACGGACGATGTTGATGAACTCCCCGCCGTAGAGGTACTGGTTGCCCAGAGCCTGGGCGGCGGTGCGAGCCGCCTGCTCTTCAGTGGGCGCCAGGGTGATGTACGGGAAGAAGGCCCACTGGAAATCGGTGATGTCGCGGTTTTCTTCCTGAGCGAAGGCCGCGATTTTGGCGACGCTGTCCCGATAGCGCTCGGGGCTGTAGAAATATGGCAACCAGCCATCGCCGTACCGAACCGCGCGACGCATGGCCGCGTCACGGCGGCCAGCGACCCAGATGGGAGGGTGAGGCTGCTGTTCGGGCTTGGGGTTGATGGCGGCTTCATCCAGGGTGTAGTGGCGTCCCGGGAAGGTTACCGAGTCCTCGGTCCAGAGTCGACGCAGGGCGTCCAGGCACTCGTCGGTGCGACGGCCGCGGCGTCGAATATCCAGGCCGGCGTTTTCGTATTCCATGGGGAACTCGCCGCCGACACCGACACCCAGAGTGAGCCGTCCTCCGGATGCGATGTCCAGGGTGGCCGTCATGCGGGCCAGCATGAGGGGGTGGTAGAAGGGCGCCAGCGTGACCGAGGTGACGATGCGCATCCGCTGGGTGGCGCCGGCGGCGACGGCGAGGAGCGGCAAGGCGGCGTGGGTCGGTCCCGGCGGGCGACCTCGCATAAAGTGCTCGCCGGCTCCCATGTACTCGAAGCCCAGGTCTTCCATGAGACGGGCCTGCTCGGCGGTGCGGCTGGCCGGGAGGGCCATACTGGCGCCGAAGTGCAGGGCGTCGGTGTCAGTGGCCCGGTTTGCGGATGTGGTCATGGTGGAGCTTGCGAGGCGGTGCCCTATGGTTGCGATTACGCTTGAGGGCAGGCTCTTCACCTGCCCTCGTGGTTTTGCGGTGGGACCGAACGACTGCGGGCCAGACTATTCGTGGGCGGGATGGTACCAGTGGCTGTCGTAGAACATCAATGGGTTGGCCTCATCCTCGCCCCGGCGCATCTCGCGGACTTCGCCCACGTAGATGGTATGGTCGCCGTAGACGTGGGAGCCCACGATGTCGCAATTGAAGAAGACCATGGAGCCGTTGAGTTCGGGCACGTTGTGCTCGCCCATCGTGTAGGAATAATCCGGGTTGCCTTCCCGCTGTTCCGGCCGGCGGGCGAAGTAGCGGCCGAGTTCTTCCTGCTCCTCGCGCAACACGTTGACGCCGATGCGCTTCTGTTCTTCGACGTAGCCGTAGGTGATGGTGTTGTGGGCCACACATACGAGAAGAGTCGGCGGATCCAGGCAAACCGAAGTGAATGCGTTGGCGGTCATGGCGTGGGGATTGCCAGAAGGGTCCAGCGTGGTGATAACCGTGACCCCGGTCGCAAACTTTGACATGGCCTGCCGAAACTCGTCTTGACTAACCACTGCGCGTGTACCCCCGGTTAGGTTGGCGATGATTATACCCGCCCAATATCACTAATGCCAGACGGTGGAGCGGGGCGTTATCGATTCGCCAAGGCTACCGGCGGGTTGGAGACAGGGGCGTTGTGGGGCAAGGGTTTGAAGGCTCGGGCGATGAGGTCCGGATTGGACTGTTCGGCGCACGGGTCCAGTTTCAGAACGCTGTCAGGCGGGATGTGGCCGGCGAAAAGGTCAGGGTGCGTGAGCTGGGCCAGCAATTCCAGCCCGTCGACGACTCGAGGACCGGGGCGGCTCAGGGTGCTGTGATCGATCAGGTAAACCTCCCCGGAGCGGACGGCGGGCAGGTCGCTCCAGCCGGGCTGGGCGGCGAGCCAGGGGATTTCTCTCACGCTGCGGGCGAGATCTGAGGAGCACAGGTCGATGTAGAGTTTTTCGGGCTGGGCGGCCACGACTTCTTCCCAGGGAATGCGCTCTGCCGGGCAGCCGGGCGCGAAACGCTCAGGCAAACAACCACCGGCGCGGATCAGCAGGTCCGTGACCCAATGGCCGCCGATGACGAGGGGGTTGACCCCCTCTACGGAGAAAACCGCCGGCCGGGAAGGAGCCTGGACGACCTTGCGAGTCACCGCTTCGATGCGATTTTTCAAGCCGGATACCAGCAGGCGGGCACGGTCGGGAACAGCGCAGGCGGCACCGACTTCCAGGAAGCTATCGAGGATTTCATCCATGGTGCGGGGGTTCAGGTTCAGGACGGCCGGCGGCGCTGGGATGGGTTCCACGGCGCGCTGGACAGTGTCGGCGTCGATCTCGCAGAAGTAGCACAGGTCCTGGGTGATCACGAGGTCGGGAGCGGCGGCCTGCAGCCACTCGACGTCGAGGTCGTAGGGGCTTTCGCCGCTGGACAGGATGCGGTGCATCTCCGCCTCGACCTCTTCGCTCGACATGACCGACGGGTCGATGCGGCTGCGGCAGACGACGCGGATGTTGGCGGCCCCCGGCGGATAGTCACACAGATCAGTGACGCCGATGATCTGATCCTGCAAGCCCAGGACAAACAGGATTTCGGTGCCGCTGGGCAGCAATGAGCAAATACGCAAGGAACCCCCTCTCCCCTGCCCTCTCCGGCCAGGGGAGAGGGAGTTTTCGACGCCTCCAACGAAAAACCGGGTTTGATACCCCGGCGGCGGCATTGTAGCATATAGCCTGTGTAGGGGTTAACGAATATCAAAACTTCCGACGGTTCGGACGTCGGGACTCTGCCATAACCGCAGCCCATAATGTCCGGGAATAAAGTGGCCGGTAGGTTGACGTAAGCAGCGTTGAGATTGGGGAAGGTTCGTGGATTCCGGCTCAAGGCCGGAATGACGATTTGGTATGCGGAATGACGATTTGGTATGTGGAATGATGATTTGATCTGCGGGAGATTCATTGAAACTGAGCGGTCACCAGGGCTCGTAAGGGCGCCATGAATGTCTACGATTACAGGACTTTGCCCGAGTCGGCTACGGGGACGGATACCTGGGGCAAGTGGTCGCTGGCGCGGCTGAACGCCTACAGTTTCGGGTTGGCCGGGTTCGTGCTGGCCATGGACACGGCCGTGCTGCCCATCTTGGTGCTGGACGTTGCGCCGGAGGCGGCGAAGAACACGCTGCTGGGTATGCTGGGGCTGGCCGGGATGCTGGCGGCGGCTTTGGTTCAGGTGCCGGTGGGATGGGCCAGCGACCGGACGCGTTCGCGGCTGGGGAGGCGGCTTCCTTACATGCTGTGGGCTTGCGTGTGCATCCCGGTGGCCCTGATCGCGCTGGCCACACCGCTGACCTACGGCACCCTGTTGGTGGTGTGGCTATTCATCCAGATCAACTCGGGGATCGCGTATTCACCGTACCTGGCGAGCATTCGTGAGCTGGTGCCCACGAACCGCACGGGCGTGGCGGCCTCGATCAAGACACTGCTGGAGGCGCTGGGCGGAGCCAGCATCCTGTGCGTGGCGGCATTGTTGGTGGGGCACTACTCGAGGCCCGACGACGCCTGGTGGCTGTGGGTCACGCTGGGGTTGTTTGCCGTGACGATACTGGCGACGGCGGGCATCAGCTCAGCGACCATCTACCGGCGGATGCGTGATGCCGGCGGCGCGGCGACGGCAGCATTCCACCGGGCGGCCATGGCGTTTCCGGAATCGACCAACATGGCGCGGCTGCACCCGGACCTGCCGTGGTTCGTAGCGTCGCGGGCGGCGTTCCTGGCGGCGGTGGTGATCTTCACGACCTACGGGCTGTTTTTCCTGCGAGACAAGGTGCAGGTGGACAACCCGGCGCAGGCGCTGGGGGTTGCGATCATCGGTATCGGCGGGATGCTGGTTCTGACCACGTACCCGTCGGGCTGGCTGTCGGATCGGATCGGGCGGAAACCGGTCTTAGCAGTGGGAACGGTGGCCGCGTTGATGGGGACCATCGCGATGATGTGGGTGAGCACGTACCTCTTGGCGGTGGTTGTGGCCAGCATGATCGGAGGCGCGGTTGGCATCATCCTGACCACGCACTGGGCGCTGGCAAACGACCTGGGAACGCCGGGACGGGAGGCGCAGCACATGGGCGTAGTGAACCTGGGCACGCTGATCGGAGCCGCGGGGGCCAAAGCGATCGGGCCGCTGCCGGATCTGGTGGCGGTTTGGTTTGGCCCGGGGTTTGGATACACGGCGCTGCTGGCGGCCAGCGCGCTGCTATTCATCATCGGGGGTTTGTTGCTGATGAGGGTGAGGGTGGAACACCCGGCGGCGGTCGCAGCGGTGCCGGGTGCAGGTGACGTGTAGGGATGGGATAGAAGAGTGATGCGGGATGTTGATCTCGGATTTCGCACCCTTGATGTCAGATAATCCCCGCATCGGCGTCCAACCGAGACAATTGCTCGGAAGTACAACATGACCAAACCTGTTCAAACTGAATTTGCCAAGTCCCGTCTATCTGGCGAACCCGTTCATATCTCGGACGTCGATAAAGGCTTGGCCGGCAATGCTTACGTTTGCCCGAATGCCGAATGCGGATGGAAGATGGAGGCGGTGAAAGGCACTCGCCGTAGACACTACTTTCGCCATTATCGAGGTTCGCCTTTGGACGCGACGGCGTGCAACGAATCTCGTCTCCACTACGACGCAAAACATGTCATAGCTCGCGCAATCAATTCTGGCGGAACGCTAACCGTCCATTACCCGTGCGGGTGTGGCGCAGAACATGCCGCGTCACTCGGGCCTTATACCAGCGCTTCGGTGGAACGCAGAGCGCATTGGCTGGATATGACCAGAACCCCTGACGTCACGGCTTTTGCTGACGCCGGCCCTGCCGCTTACATCGAAGTGGAAGTCGAGCATCCGCCAGATTACGACATCGACGATGACAGGATTGATGCTCCAGTTATCATCGCGCGCATTGCTGATCAAGATCATTTGGCTGCACTCAATAGGGGCAAGATCGCGATGGGAGAGCATCATTTGGGCCCTTGCACGGCTGCACAGGGGCCGTCAATACCAAATGCATTGAAGGAGAAATGGCAAAAGGAGCAAGACTTGCCATTCAAAAAACAGGCGTGGAGCGATTTAGAAAGGATGCGCAATCCGCGCAACTCGCCCGTGCCGCTGAATCGCTGGCGGGTAGACGCCTTTACGCGCGACGGTATGCCGAAACAACGCCATTTGCGGTACAGCACGTTACGAGATCTGCATCGCAGGGCAGAGATATTACTGCAACGTGGATTCACCCAACACCAGACTAAGCCGGGGTTGTTTTGGTTTGAGACACCCAAGGTAACGTTATACGCCGACCTGCGCAGTACTGACGTGCTCGATATATGGGATGCGCCCGAACCGGCCCTGTATGTTTTCCCGCGCCGAGGGATTGTGCGCACCACCGACAATGGAATGTATGCCACTGCGCTCATCCAATACGCCCATTACTTGCTGGAACAAACACCAGCCGGCGCGCGAACTCACTTCTACGACGGATGGAAGGTGAACCACGATGGTGACTCATACGAACCGCTAGTGAGCTGGTGGAACGATCAAGGCGACTACGATTAGAGGGGATGCCGTTCGACCTTTGATGTTGTAAGTCAGCTAATCATGCTGCGCGTCGTGGTTCAGCCTGGCCGGCGGCGGTAGGTCTCGCGGACGAAGATCAGGAGGCCGATGCCGGACGCGGCGAAGACCGCGGCGTCGATCCACAGTGACCAGGAGAAGCTGCTGACATCGGCGATGGCGCCCAGAACCAGCGCGCCCATGACGGTGCCCACGCCGCCGAAAGTGCGGAGCAGGCCGATGGTGACTCCCTCCAGACCCGGGGGCGCGATATCGGCGAAGAACACGGTGCCGGCGGGGCTGCCCAGACCCTCTCCCATGCCCAGCAGGACCCCAGATAGTAGGAGCTGCCACACGTTGCCCGACCAGATGAATGCGGCGATTCCCAGGGTCATCAGGATGACTGAGGGGAGAATGGGAGTTTTGCGTCCAAACCGGTCGGAGAGGTAGCCGGACACCATGGTGGTGAAGAACTGGGGGAAGTGGGTGACGCTGAGCCACAGGCCCAGGTCTTCGGGGCCGAACCCCTTTTGACGTCCGAATAGGGGCATAACACTGAAGCGGGCTCCTTGTCGGTTGGCGACGATCATCAGCGCGAACATGCCCACCAGGATGAAGGCGGGGCTGAAGATCAGACGCCAGATGGCGCCACGGCGGCGAGCCGGATCGGTCGTATCGGCGCTGGCTTGCGTCGGCGGGCTGGCGGACTGTGGCGTTGAACGGCGGCGGGCAACTCCATCAGATGCGATCTGCTCACGCCAGCGGGACTCAGGCAGGGCAACGACGATTACCAGCAGGGAGGCGGCCATCAGGATTGCCTGGACATAGAGCGGGAAACGCAGTCCGAAAAGGCTGGCGAGGTACCCGCCCAGCAGGGGGCCCAGGGTCTGCCCGGCGAGGATGCTCAGTTCCTGGAGGCTGAGCAGGCGGCCGCGGGTTTCGGGCGTGGCCTCGTCGCGGAGGTAGATGGTTGCCACGGTCAGGAAGATGCTGCCGCCGAACCCGGAGACGAAGCGCCATCCGGTGAGCCAGGCGAAGCTGAAGGAGACGGAAACCAGGGCCGCGCCAACCAGATTGATGGCCGACCCCAGGGCAAGCACGGGGCGGCGTCCGTAACGCTGGGCGAGATAACCGGCGGGGACACTGGTGACCAGGCGACCCATACCGAAGAAGAAGCCGACGGCGATGCCCACTTCCGTGGCGGACACGCCGTATTCGCGTTCCAGGAACAGGGGCAGCACGGGCGAGATGGCGCCCATGCCAAAGCTGTTGAGCGCGACGACGGCGCAGAGTAGGGCCACGCTGTGGTAGCGGCCGCGACGTCCCAGGGCGGACCGCATGGAGCCGGTATTCAACTGGCGCGCTGCTCTTCAGTTCTCGGAGCCGGGCGGGTGATCTCCCGGATGCGCTTCAGGATGCGGAAGCGCGGGGTCATGACGTAGTGGCCGCAGGTCTGGCAGCGGAGGCCGATGTCACCGCCCACGCGGTTGATGAGCCACTGGTAGCCGCCGCAGGGGTGGGGCTTTTTCAGGCGAACGATATCACCGGGTTTGATGTCGGCGACGTCAGCCATCATGTCCATCCCAATCCCATGTCGTAGAGGGTGGCGTTGATCTCATCCCTGAGCAGGGACGCGGCGTGGCGAGCGGCTGCGGCGTAGTCGGCGCCGGAGGAGGCGTAGATTACGGAACGGGACGCATTGATGATGGCCAAACGCCCGTCGGCGTCCACGCCGCACCGAACGGAGTCGGCGAGGTCGCCACCCTGGGCTCCGATGCCGGGGATGAGGATGGGCAGCTCGGGACAGATGCCGCGGACATCGGCCAACTGCTGCGGAGCGGTGGCGCCGACGACCAGGCCGAGGTTGCCCTGGGACGCCCGCTGCTGGGACCGGCGGGCCAAGCGCAGATAGACGGGCTGGGTCAGGTTGCCGACGCCCTCAACCGGCAGGTCCTGGATGTCGGCCGCGCCGCGATTTGAGCCGCGACACCAGATGAATGCTCCCTTATGGGGATTGGTCAGCCAGGGTTCGACGGTATCCATACCGCCCCACGGATTGACGGTGGCGGCGTCGAAGCCCCAGACGTCGAACATGGCTGCTGTATAGGCGGCGGCGCTGGAGTCAATGTCCCCGCGCTTGCAGTCGCCGATGATGATGGCGTGCGGCGCCGCGTCACGGATGTGCCGGACGGTATTCTCCAGCGCCTTGAAGCCGGGCAGACCCAGGGCCTCATAGAAGGCCAGGTTGGGCTTGTAGGCGCAGACCACGTCGGCTGTGGCGGATACAATGGCGCAGTTGAAGTCGGCGACGTCAGCGATGGGCAGGCGGGCCGGATCGGGGTCCAGGCCGACGCAGAGCAGGCTCTGAGTAGTCTCGCTGGCGGTGCGCAGGAGTTGGGTGAAGGTGGGCATGGGGTACCAATTATTCCCGTGCGGGGTAGAGTTATGCGGGCAATATTATAGACTTGGCGCGCCGGGACTGTCACACCGGGCGCGGAATTTGGTCTGCCTTGACACTCTGCGATGGGCTTTTCTACACTGCCGGAAAATTGAACGACAGGACTCAGCAGGAGGTCATCCAAGATGACAACTGGCCGATTTACGCATCCGCACCTCCACGTTACCGCCGCGATGGTGGATGCCGCCCGCCGCTGGGTGGCCAGCTTGGACACCAGCCAGAGGGGCAAGGCGACGTACCATTACATGGACGGCGAGCGGCTTTTCTGGTACTACCCGCCGCTGAACCGCCACGGTTTGCCCCTGCGCGACATGAACGAACAGCAGCGCGGCTACGCGATGGATTTGCTGGCCACGGGCCTGACTGACGAGTCCAATCAGCAGGCGCGGTCTATCATCGAGCACGAGCTGGTGCTGGGTCCCCTGGAAGCCGAGTGGGGACAGGTGACGTGGCCTAGGGATCCGGAGCTTTATTATTGGACGGTTTTCGGCGACCCGGGCCGACATGACCCGTGGGGCTGGCGGGTGGAAGGGCACCATCTGTCGGTGCACTACAGCGTGTGGGGCGACCAGGTGATCGCGGTGACGCCGTTCTTCTTTGGAGCGAACCCCGCCGAGGTGCGCAAGGGTCCGAAAGAAGGGCTGCGGATCCTGGGACGCCGGGAGGACCTGGCGATAGAGCTGATGGGTTCGCTGGACACTGGGCAGCGCGGCAAGGCGGTGATCCACGACAAAGCGCCGTGGGACATCCTGGGCTACAACAGCAGCAAGCAGGCCATCCACGACGAAGAGGGTCTGGCCGGCCACGAGATGAACGGCACGCAGCGGGAAATCCTGATGGCCCTGATCGGGGAGTACGTGAACGGCGTTCCCGCGCCGGTGGCGGAGCAGCGGCTGTCCACGATACGGGAGACGGGGGTGGATGACTACCGGCTGGTGTGGGCCGGCGGTTTGGACCGGAGCCGGGACCACTACTATCGGATCCACGGCGGGCAGTTCATCGTGGAGTTCGACAACGTGCAAAACGAGGCGAACCACATCCACTCGGTGTGGCGGGAGGTCGAAAACGACTTCGCCCAGGACGTGCTGCGGGACCACCGGATGCTGTATCACATACTGTGACGGTCAGCTAAAGATCAGGACATACGAGTTGAGGGGGCACAAAAAGCGCCCCCTCAATCACTTAACACCTTGGGAGGATCGAAGATTGACCTATTCAGATTGATTCGTGTAACGAGCGATCGATGGCCACGTCAATGCGTTGTTTGCAGATCATCGCAGTACCAATCCCGGTAGCGGTCACTGACGTCGACACTAGTTATTCGGGCGGACACCATCATACCTCGCTTTATCCGAAGATCTTTGACCAGCGACGCTGGAATACATGCGGTATAGCTTTCCATCTGACTGCCGTCGATGCGGGGTGTATGCACAGTTATTCGCCCAAATTCCCTGACCCAACGCTGCCCCAAGATGGCCTGCGCCATCGCAACTGCCATTGGGCCATCGTCGTCATATCCAAAGGCTTTCATGTGGTCGACCTTGACGTGGACTTCGCGAATTATGCCTGTGATCTGCCGACTATCGTCCTCTCCGGGCGGAATGGCAACAACCGGATCTAGCTTGGGTAAATGCTGCCCATGAGAACGCTTGGGAGTGATGAAAAAGTCGTTCGCATCGAGATTGCCCGGCTGTATGACGGTTATGCCCCATTCTTCGATTTCAACAACTTTGCTGCCATCGGCGTGAGTGCGCCGGATTACTTGGGGAACATTCAGCGGACTACTCCCAGTCGAGGGATTTCCGCACTCGTGTTCAGGCCATGGCCAACCCTGAATGTCAAAGGCTACGCCGGATCCGTGGTTGCACGTGAAGACGTAGATGCGCTGTTGGCAGTATGTGCAGCTTGTCCACCAGCATCTTGGTACACAATCCGAGCCGTGCGAAGGGGGAGGCATGTGCGTCTCCTTCAGTGAGGCTAATCCGCATCGCTATCTAGCTGTCTTCGCCGATCTTGAGGAGGCTTAAGAAGGCTTCCTGAGGGACCTCGACGCGGCCGACGCGCTTCATGCGCTTCTTGCCCTCCTTCTGTTTTTCGAGGAGCTTGCGCTTGCGGGTGATGTCGCCGCCGTAGCACTTCGAGAGGACGTCCTTGCGCATGGCGCGGACGGTCTCGCGGGCGACGATGCGACTGCCGATGGCGGCCTGGATGGGCACCTCGAACATCTGGCGGGGAATAGTGGCCCGCAGCTTTTCCACGATCCCGCGGCCCTGGGCGACGGCGTTGTCGCGGTGGCTGATCATGCTGAGGGCTTCCACCGGGGTTTGATTGACCAGGATGTCGATGCGGACCAGCGGCGCAGCGCGATAGCCCTCGAAGGTGTAATCCAGAGAGGCGTAACCCTGGGTGCGCGACTTGAGCTGGTTGTAGAAGTCGGCCAGCATCTCGCCCAGGGGCATGGTGTACTCCATGACCACACGGTTCTGGCCGTCGGCGTCGCCGGTGGCCGTGTCGCCGTTGTTCGACCTGCCCCCCTGCATGTACTCCATGCGACGGAACTCGGAGCGGCGAGCGTGCATCAGCTCCATGATCGCGCCGACGGCGCGGCTGGGGGCGACGATCGTCACGCCGAGAATGGGTTCACGGATTTCCGAGGTCGAGTTGGGCGGCGGCAACAGGGAGGGGTTGTCGATGCGGATGACCTCACCGCTGGTGAGGAGCACCTCATAGGCCACGCTGGGGGCGGTGACGATCAGGTCAAGGTCGTATTCGCGTTCCAGGCGCTCCTGGACGATCTCGAGGTGTACGAGGCCGAGGAAGCCGCAACGGAAGCCGAAACCGAGGGCGCCGCTGTTCTCCGGCTCGATGGTCAGCGACGCGTCGTTGAGCTTGAGCTTTTCCAGGGCGGTCCGCAGGCGGGTGTAGTCCTCGCCGTCGGCCGGGTAGAGGCCGGCGAAGACCATGGACTTCAGCTCGACGTAACCGGGCAGCGGCTCTTCAGCGGGCTCGGCGTTGTTGGTCAGGGTGTCGCCGACGGCGCATTCCTGCACGTCCTTGAACCCGGTGGCAACGTAGCCGACTTGACCGGCCTGGAGGGAACCGGTGGGCGTCGGCTCTGGAGCGAAGACGCCGACCTCCATGATCTCGACGGAGCGCCCGGAGGACATGACGCGCAGGCGGTCGTTCTGAGAGATGCGGCCGTCTTCGACCCGGACATAGGCGATGATGCCCTTGTACGTGTTGTAAGTCGAGTCGAACACAAGGGCGCGGAAGGGCGCGTCATCTACGCCTTTGGGAGCCGGGACACGCTCCACTATGGCATCGAGAAGCTCGCGGCATCCGAAGCCGTCCTTTGCGGAGACGAACATTACCTCGTCCCGGCGGAAGCCGAATATTTGCTCCATCTCGGCGGCGACGCGGTCGGGCTCGGCGGAGGGCAAGTCGACCTTGTTGATGACCGGGATCATCTCAAGGTCGTACTCGAGGGCCAGCATGGTGTTGGCGATGGTCTGAGCCTCGACCCCCTGGGTGGCGTCAACGACCAGGAGGGCGCCTTCGCAGGCGGCAAGAGCTCTGGAGACCTCGTAGGAGAAGTCGACGTGGCCGGGGGTGTCGATTAGGTTCAACTGGTAATCGTCGCCATTGGGGGTGCGGTGCGTCATGTGCACCGCCTTGCCCTTGATGGTGATGCCGCGCTCCCGCTCCAGCTCCATCTGGTCAAGGAACTGCGCCTTCATGTCCTGAGGGCGGACGGTTCCCGTGATTTCGAGGAGGCGGTCGGCCAGGGTGGACTTGCCGTGGTCGATATGGGCGATGATGCAGAAATTGCGGATGTGTTGCTGATCCATGACGGGAATCATGGTAGCACGGGGCGGATTGAGCGGCAATTGAAATGCCGGGGGATCCGGGCTAGGAGCGGGCCGGCTCCGGGGCGCTGGGATTGCGCAGGGGGATGACGAAGATGATGACGGCGGTGATGAGGGTCAGGATGCCGGCGTAATAGTAGACGGTGCCGTAGGTGCCCCAGTAATCGATGATGAAGGACGCGAGGAAGGGCGATCCGATGCCGATGACGCCGTTGATCCCGAACAGCAGCCCAATGGCGGTGGCCTCGGTGCCCTGGCCAACGTAGTCCAGCACGGAAGCCTGGATGATCTGGTGGAGGGCGAAGCTGAAGAGGCCGAGGCCGGCCATCACGGGGATCAGCAGCAGGCTGGATCCGACGCTGACCACCACCAGAGAAAGCAGGGCTGCGGCGACGAAACCGGGGACGAGCACTGCCTTGCGTCCGAACTTGTCGGACATCCAGCCCAGGACCGGAGCGGACACGATGCCCATGCCGGTGAGCAGGGCATAGTAGACGCCGGCCTGGAGGGTGCTCATCTCCAGGGTCTCGCGGAGGTAGAAGGGGGTCCAGTTGAACAAGGCGTTGAGGCCGATGCCGCGAAGGAGGGCGGCGAAGATCAAGGCCATGACCACCGGGTTTTTGAGCAGGGCGGCGGCGCTGACGAACTGGTCGCCCAGGCTCCGGGTACGGATCCCGTCCTCCTCACGTCCAAGCCCGCGCAGGGACCACCACACGAAGAGGGCCATGAACAAAGCGAGGCCGGCGTAGATGAAAAAGACGTGGCGCCAGATGATGAAACTGGCGCCCAGCAGCGCCCCCGCGATGACGGGTCCGCTGACGTTGCCGAGATTGGACCCGAACCCGTGCATGGAAATAGCGAAGCCTCGCCGATCCGGGAAGCGCTGGGATATGGCCGCCGCAGAGGGCAGGTGCCACAGCGAGCCGGGTATGGACAGGAAGAAAACGACGATCACCAGCAGCGCGAAGGTGGGAGAGCCTCCGATGGCCGCGAAGGTGATGGCGTGGCCCAGCATACAAGCGGTGAGGATGATGCCCCAGTAAGACTTGAGGTGGTCGATAAAGGGACCACCGCCGAGGCTGGTGGCGCTGGACCCGCCCTGGCGCACTGCAAAAAGGGCGGCGGTGCGGACGGTGCCCAACCCCATCGCGGCGGCGATCTCGGTGATCAGCAGGGGGAAACCCTGGTCGAACATGTGGGACAGGCCGTGTCCCACCGAAAGGCTGCCGAGGACAAACGCGCGGTTGTTCTTGATGCCGGGGGCTTGGGGTGCTACGGGAGCGGCGGTGGTCAATGAGCCTCCACTGCGCCATACAATGGCGTGGGGCGATTGTAGCGGGGAGGTTGGGTAGGGGCAAGGATGGGCGGAGCGGTCAACGACAGCGAGTCGTGTCCATACCCGCACCGGCAGAGTGCGTTAGAATCACACGCCAACAATGCAGGAGAATAATGCTACAATGCGCGGCAGTTTTTGCCGCCGGGTGGCAGGCGCCGCCTGTTTTGAGGAGTGATCAGTGCCTACATATGTCGATCCGTCCGCGTGTAACGCCTGCGCCGGCGTGCACGGCGGACCCCAGTGTGTCTACATCTGTCCCAACGATTTGATGGTGCTGGACGGGATGGTGAACAAGGGCAGCAACCAGGAGCCGGACATGTGCTCCGAGTGCTACGCCTGTGTCAAACTGTGCCCGGAAAACGCGATACACGTTCGGGGCTATGCAGACTTCGTGCCGCTGGGCGCGGAGGTTCAGCCTCACTACGAAGGGCAGGACATCGTCTGGGACGTGACGTTCCGAGACGGGCGTACGGAGCACTTCAGGTTCGCGTCGCGGTCGACGCCCTGGGGGAGCATCGACCCGTATGCTACGGTGGACCCGGCGGACGCGGACGCGCTGCGGACACAGGCGCTGTTCGGCGAACCGCACTACCTGATGCTGCCTGAAGAGAGCGCTTAGCAGTTCCACAGGCGCGACCGATTAGCCTCCAGGAACGTTGCAGCCGGCTCCCTTACGGGGGAGCCGGTTCGTTTTGTCGCTAACTTTCACCGCGATCAAGAAGCTATCCGTGGCTGGCGGGCACGGATAGCAAAGACGGCGGCGGCCACCGCAGCGGTTGTCGCCCCGATGCGGAAGACGTCGCGGTAGGCCAGCAGAAATGCCGTGTCCGCGTGGTGGCTGGCAGCGTAGAGGTTGCTGAGGGCGGAGAAGACGGCGCCGACGATGGCGACGCAGAGGACGGTGCCCGACGCCTGGGCCAGGGACATCGCGCCTGAGGCGGTTCCATAACGCTCCGACGGGACAGTGCCCAGCATCAGGGCGTAAGCGGCGGACTGGTACCAGCCCACGCCCAGACCCACCGCTGCGATCCCGACGGCGACGTGCCCGACGGCAGAGTGAGCATCCAGCATGGACATGGCGAAAAGGCCGACGGCGGACATCAGCAGGCCGGCGGCGCCGACGGGACGCACACCCCAGCGGTCACAGAGCCAGCCGCCGATGGGTGAGGAGAGGATGTTGGAAATTGACATAACGGCCAGCATGACTCCGAGGGTGACCGGGCTGCGGCCCAGCGCGTCGGTGATGTAGAACGGGAAGATGAACCAGATGACGAACTGGGAAAAGTGGCCCAGGAACATGGCGCCCACGGCGGTCTGAAACCCGGGCAGGCGGACCAAAGCACCCGGCAAGACTGGTGACGCCGCGGAACGCTCGACGCGGATCAGGGCTACGAGGATGGGCGGAGAGACGGCGAGAAGGGCGAGCACTGGAATCGAAGTCCAGCCGATGGCTTGGCCCAGCCGCAGGCCGATCATGAGGCACAGGAGGAGGGAGAGGACGAGGGCGGAACCAGGCAGGTCGAACCGGGGTTTGGCCACGTCGGTAGGCTGGTTCCCCAACGTCCGGGGGATGGAGAAGAGACCGATAAGCAGCGCAAGGCCGGCCAGAGGGAGGCGACCGGCGAATACTGCGGGCCAGTCGAACAGTTGAATCAAGGGACCGGCACCCAGGGTGGAGGTGACCATGCCGAGCGCGAGACTGGCCGACGTGAAGCCCATGGACAGCCCGCGGCGATGCTCGGGGAAGACCGAAGCGGCGATGGCCGGTGCAGTGCTGTAGAGGCATCCGGTGCCCAGGGCTTGGAGGACGCGGAAACCCACCAGCACCTGCAGGGTGGGCGACAGAGACAGACAGACCATGGACACGAGGTAAGTAGTCGTGCCGAACAGGTAGACCATCCGTAGGCCGAAGCGGTCGGCGAAGGCGCCGGCGCCCAGGGCTAGACCGGCCCGGGTGGCGATGAAGACGACGATCACCCACTGGACGGAGGCGAGGTCGGTCCCGAAGGCGTCGCGCATGGCCGGCAGGCCGACGTTGACGGCGAAGTCCAGGGAGGCCAGGACCATGCCCAGGGCGGCGGCGGATGCCAGCAGGAGGGTGCGCCACGTGATCCGACCGGACATCGCCGGCGCGTTGGTGTCGGATTGGGCGCGCATGGCGGTTGATTTTACGCCATGCGGGGAGAAGGCGGTGGGCGACGGTGAGCAGTTTCGTGGTGCAGGGGTCGCCCGGATATCTAGGATTTGCAATGCCGCTCCAATCGATCAGATTGGAGCGGCTATGGGGCGGTTGCTACGGTGCGTTCTATGCCAGGCCGTGTTCGGCGAGGACGGGGCGGATCGCGTCGACCAAAGGGGGAAGGTATTCGCTCCAGTCGCCGACGATGCCGTAGTCTGCGGCACGGAAGATGGCCGCGCGGTGGTTGCGGTTGATCGCGAGGATCACGCCAGCCTTCTGGATGCCCACCGTGTGGTTGAACGCGCCGCGGATGCCGACGGCCAGGTAGACCTGCGGGGCAATGGTTCGGCCGCTGATCCCGACCTGGATGTGGTGGGGAAGCCAGCCGGAGTGCACGACGTTGCGGGTGGTGCAGATGGACGCGCCGATGCTGGATGCCAACTGCTGGGCCGCCGCCACGTTTTCCTCGCCGATGCCCATGCCGAGGCCGACGACGACCTCGGCCGAGGTAAGTTCCAGCGCTCCGTGCTCTTCGGAGACGTGCTCGCTGACGAGGGTGACGTCCGCGCCGGCCGCCCTCGCCGGCGGTATGGGGTCCATGCGGATCGACCTGGCTCCACTTTCTGAGGCAGCCGGCGTCAATACGCCGGGGCGCAGGGTCACCAAGTTGGGCAGCGTTTTAGACAGGATGGGCGCAACTACGTTGCCGCCCAGAGCCGGCTTGAGCTGCACCAACTGACCGGCGTCGTTGATTTCCAGGTCGATGGCGTCACCGGTGAGTCCCAGGCGTAGCCGGGCTGCGATACGGGCGGCCAGATCGCGCCCGTCGGCGGTAGCGGCGAACAGCACGGCGTAGGGCGGTTCGTCGGCAATGGCGTCGGACAGGCTGTCGGCGACGCTACGCCCGCAAACGGGGCCAAGCCCGTCGGTCTCCAGCGTCAGCATACGGTCGGCGCCACCCCTGACGAGTTCGCGCAGTATCCCAAACTGTTGCGCGCGTTCGCCGATGGAATCGCTGATAACCACGGCGACTACTTCGCTCTGCGTCACCGGGGTCAGCGCACGCGCCTTGCCCAGCATTTCCAGCGTAACCTGACGCAGGCCGTCACCGGACAGTTCAGCGACCACCCAGATGGGCCGGTCACCGCCGGCATAATGGGGCAGTTCCGAGTCGCCGGTTTCTTGCCCGGCGTCGGCAGCCAGGGCGACTAGCCGTTCCCGCAGATGCTCGGCGACCTGCCGCGCCGCGTCCTCGGGGGTCTCGTCACGGATGACGACGGCGAGGCGATCAGGTTCGACGAGGCGGATGTCCTCGACCCAGGTGGGCGACCCATCGAGGCCGAAGAGGGAGAGGTCGTCGGTCAGGTCGGCGCAGGTGAGTCGCTCGATGCTGCGCTCCTGGGCCTCGGTCATCTCGTCACGTCCGGGATAGCGCTCCTGTCCGGCGCCTTCGGTGACGCACACCACGGCGGGCAGCGGACACTCGATGACCTGGTAACCCTCGTCGGTGGCTCGCTCGGCGACGATCCGATTGCCGGCGCGGTCCACTTCCAGCTTGCGGACGTTGCTGATATGGGGCAGGCCCATCAACTCGGCGACCTCGGGTCCGACCTGGCCGGTCTCGGCATCGCTGCTGTTGCGGCCGCAGACGATGAGATCGGCCGACTCGCGCTGGAGGGCCAACGCCAGGGCCTGCGCCGTGGCCAGCGTGTCGCTGCCGGCCAGGGCACGGTCGGAAAGCAGGATGCCGCGGTCGGCGCCCAGGGCGTAACACTGGGTCAGGCCCTCAGCGGCGTTGGGTGGGCCCATGGACAGCGCAACCACCGTATCGTCGGGTCCGTCCTTGAGGTCGACGGCCATGTTGATGCCCAGGAGGTCGAAGGGGTTGATCTCGGACGGAACACCCTCGCGCTGGATTACCTTGTTCTCGTAGTCGAACTCGATGCGGGATACCACGGGAACGAACTTGACGCAGACCGCGATTTTCATTGTATTTGGGCTCCTTGGCGGACTATGAAGTTAAGGCGGCGCTCAACTGGCCGCGGATCCGGGACTCCAGGCGCTGGAGATTCTCGCTGATCGATACCGGGAAATGATCCGGCTGGCGGAGGCTACGATGTTTTTGGGGCAGCCGGGAGAGGCCATCGGCGACGCGCTGGCGGGCATCCTCAAGGGGGTTGGGCGGGGTGACGCGACGGCCGTCCTGGATTGCCGGAACCAACAGCGGTTCGCCGGATGAATGGGTTTCGGTAGACAGGCCGATGGCATCGCTCGACATCATGCCGTCCGAGCCGTACTGGCGAAAAACCTGCTTGGCGGCGGGCAGCGACTCCTTCCCCTCGCTGAGCTTCATCACCGGCCTACCGTTGTAGCTGACCATCTTGTAGACCATGTCGCAGGAGGGAGCGTCGGCGGAGACCCCGACGCGGGTGCCCACGCCGAACATGTCGATTGGAGCGCCACCAGCAACCAGCCGGTCGATCTCATACTCGTCGAGGCCGCCGCTTGCAACGATGCGGACGTATTCGAGACTGGCGTCGTCGAGGATGCTCCGCACCCGGCGGCTCAGGGCATCGAAGTCGCCGGAGTCGAGACGGACGCCGGTCAGGCGATGGCCGCCGCGCTCCATCTCGTGGGCGACGGTGACTGCTGTGTAAGCTGCGTTGACGGTATCGTAGGTGTCCAGCAGGAGGATGCTCCGGTCGGGGAACAAGCGGGAGTAGGCGCGAAAGGCGCCGATCTCGTCGTCGAAGCTGGTGATGTAGGAGTGGGCCATGGTGCCGGTGGGCGGTATGCTGTAACGACGGGCGGCAAGCACGTTGCTGGTGGCGCCGAACCCGGCGATGTAGGAAGCGCGGGCCATCTTGAGACTGGCCTCGGTTCCGTGGGTGCGGCGGGCGGCGAAATCGGCGAGGGGCCGGCCCCGGGCAACATCAACGCAGCGGGCGGACTTGGTGGCCAGCAGGGTCTGGTACTGGACCTGGTTCATGACCAGAGTTTCGGCCAGCTGGGCGGCGATGATCGGGCCGGTCACCTCCAGCACCGGCTCGTGGGCGAAGAACAAGCTGCCCTCAGGCATGGCGCGGACGCTGCCGGTGAAACGGAAGTCGCGCAGGTGATCCAGAAAGTCCGCGGTGAATATGTCGGTGCCGCCCAGGTAGTCGACACTGTGGTTGTCGAAGGACAGGGCTTCCAGACAGTCCAGGGCGTCCTCGATGCCGGCCGCGATGAGGTAGCCCCGGTCCGGCGGGTACTCACGCACGTACAGGCTGAACGTGGCCTCGCCGGAGATGCCCTCGGCGAAATAGGACTGGGCCATGGTCAGCTCGTAGAGATCGGTGAGCAGGCCGATTTCGCCGGCGGGCAACGGCAGATACGGAGGCTGGCTGGACAGGGTCATGGGCGGGAATCGCCTCGGGCCGTCAGGTGGCGTTCGTGCGGAATGCTGGCATTATCCGGCGGGGTATGGGGAGAGTCAAACGACGGCTGGCGCGTGATGCTACACTGAGAACATGGACAGCATAACGTTGCAAAACTACCGCTGTTTTGGGAGCGAGGAGCAGACGGCGCGGCTGGCGCCATTGACGCTGCTCGTTGGCCCCAACAGCACCGGGAAAACGTCATTCCTGGCGCTGATACGGGCGCTGTGGGACGTGGCGTTTCGGGAGGTGGTGCCGAATTTTCGGGAAGAGCCGTTTGACTTGGGGTCGTTTGGCGATATTGTTCACCAGACAGGAGGTCGGAACGAATCGGTTGAACGCTTTTCAGGAGGGTTTGAGCTCTGCCCGCCGTATGCGAAGGCTGCCGACGTGTTGACGTTTGCTACAACGTTCGCCAGCTCGCAAACTGCACCGTTCCCAATCGCTCGGACCTACAGTGACGGCAACGTTGGTTTGAAGCTGTATGCGACGGAATCGCGCGATGGAGAACGTTCCCGGTTTCGGATTGGGAATGGCTTATGGCAGGACGTCGGTAAAGAAATGGTGATGCGCCAGAGTGATGGTTTAGTGTCGTTGGAGTTCTTTGACAGACTTCCATCGGTCGTGTTCGGCGATCATGACGACGAGTTGCGACGTTTCCTTGTCGGTATGAGCGTCCCGAGAATGTTGCTCCCGCGCCCTTTTGCCAGCGCTCCACTGCGCTCGCGCCCCCGTCGCACTTATGACCCGATGTTATTGGCGCACGATGTCGAAGGTGATTCGATCCCGAGCTATCTGGCGAATGTGTCGCGCAGGGCCGCAGACGAATGGCAATTGCTGAAAGGCGGACTGGAGGACTTTGGGCGAGCCTCCGGGCTGTTCGATGAAATATCTGTAAGGTCATTCGGCAAGTCGGACGGAGACCCGTTCCAGATACAGATGCGCAAGTTTGGTAAGCGGCGCAAAGGGCCGTGGCGCAATCTGATCGACGTCGGCTATGGCGTTAGCCAGGCGCTGTCTGTGCTGACCGAGTTGCTGCGTCCCGATGCACCATTGATGTTTTTGCTCCAACAGCCGGAGGTACATCTGCACCCGCAGGCGCAGGCGGCTTTGGGGACGTTATTTTGCGAGGTGGCTGCCGGCGGGCGGCAGTTGGTGGTGGAGACGCACAGCGACTACATCATCGACCGGGTGAGGATGGATGTGCGCGATCAGACGACGGCGTTGAAGCCGGCGGACGTTTCGATACTGTACTTTGAGCCGAGGGATTCGGACGTGAAGATCCACTCGATCCGGCTCGACGAGATGGGGAACGTGTTGGATGCGCCGGCTTCATACGGCCAATTTTTCATGGACGAGATCAATCGGTCGATCGGCCTGGTAAAACCCGATGTGCGCAATAGTAGATAACAACGTCCGCGATCAGGTTTTTGGTGCGAACAGCCAGTCGCCGGCAGGGCGATTTTTTCTTGAGTGGTTGATCAGCGGGCGGGGTAAGCTCGTTGTCGGTGGCGGATTGTTGCGGGAGCTGAATGAATACAATGATTTCAAGCGATGGTTGCGGACAGCCTTGAGCCGAAATATTGCGGTGGCGGTGGATGACGCGGCTGTCGACGCAGAGACTACGATCGTCCAACAAAATGGCGTCTGCGAGTCTGATGACGAGCACGTGGTAGCTTTGGCCCGAGTGAGCGGCGCTCGACTGTTGTTCACCAATGATGGCGACTTGCAGGACGATTTCAAGAATCCCGGTATCATCAACAACCCGCGAGGGGTGATTTACACGACACTGCGTGGGGTGGATATCACACGAACGCACCGGGATTTGCTTCGTAGAACCGACTTGTGCGCCGTATGACCAAACGGTCGGGTCGGGCGGCGTGTGGTATATTTATGCGGCATTTTGCCGCACATTGTCGGCCCGCAGGAGCGCTTTACGATGCCCGCCAGCGCAGATATCACCGCCATTCCGAACGGTACCATCACGTCGCCCCAGGGGTTTTCCGCCGGCGGCGTCTTTATCGGCCTCAAGACGCGAGGCGAGGACAAGCTGGACCTGGCCATGCTGGTCTCGGACAGCCCGTGCTCGATTGGCGGAGTGTTCACCACTTCGGCCATACGGTCGGCGACCGTGGATCTGGACCGGGAGCGGGTGGCGCGAGGGCAGGCTCGGGCGCTGATCGTGAACGCCGGGATCGCGAACACCTGCGTCGGCGCGCAGGGCTACAAGGACGCCGAGGAGATGACGCGGCTGGCCGCCGATAAACTGGGCCTCACAGCCGAGGACGTGCTCGTGTGC
This sequence comes from Dehalococcoidia bacterium, assembly GCA_034428455.1. Lineage (GTDB taxonomy): Bacteria > Chloroflexota > Dehalococcoidia > Lucifugimonadales > UBA3495 > Bin87. Next base: position 7,892 of record DAOUHZ010000156.1, on the reverse strand, counting down.
AGCACCGGCGTCATAGGGGTCGAGCTGCCCATGTCGCTGATCCGGTCGGGCGTCACTGAGATTGCGCTGGATGGCGCTGGCGGGAACGAACTGGCGCGGGCGATGATGACCACGGATACCCATCCCAAGGAAACAGCGGTGTCCTTCACTGCGTCCACGGGGCAGACGATCACCATCGGCGGTGTTGCCAAGGGCTCGGGGATGATCAACCCCAACATGGCGACCATGCTGTCCTTCGCGGCGACGGACGCGGCGGTGGACCCGGGGTTCCTCCAGATGACCGTCAAGGCGGTTGCCGACGAGACCTACAACATGCTGACAGTCGACGGTGACAGCAGCACCAACGATACCTTCCTGGCGTTCGCCAACGGCCAGGCTGGCAACCCGGTTATCGACGAACGGTCGCCGGACGCGGAAGCGTTCACCAGCGCGCTGCACCAGGTGTGCGCCAACCTGACGCGGATGCTGGCCCGGGACGGCGAGGGAGCCACTCGGCTGCTCACGGTTCAGGTCGACGGCGCCAGGAACGTCGGCGACGCACGGAAGGCCGCGCTGACCATCGCGGAAAGCCCGCTGGTGAAGTCCGCCGTCTACGGCGCGGACCCGAACTGGGGCCGGCTGATGATGGCCCTGGGCCGCAGCGGGGCCGAGGCGGTGGAGGAGAAGGTTGACCTGTTCGTCAACGGGGTTTGCATCATGGAGGCGGGAACGCCGGTGCCCTTCCACCGGGACGCCGTGGTGGCGCTCATGTCCGGCGAGCAGGTGGACTTCCGAGTGAGCCTGAACCTGGAGGACGGGGAGGCTACGGCTTACGGCTGCGACCTCACCGAGCAGTACGTCATCATCAACAGCGCGTACACGACCTAGCCGGATGCTGCTCCTTGGGCCCGGCAACGGCTCGGGCCGGTAATGATCGCATTGGCCTACGCCGCAGGGTGAGGAACGCCGACGTGTCACAGCAGTTTGCGGAACCGCCCATCGTGGTCAAGATCGGGGGCAGCACCCTGGGCGGCAACGACACGTCCTTGCAGGATCTGGTGTCTCTTCACGCCTCGGGGAAGCCGGTGGTGATTGTGCACGGGGGCGGCAACGTAATCAGCGAGTGGATGCAGCGGCAGAACCTGGCGCCCAACTTCGTCAATGGGTTGCGGGTTACTGACGCCCCGTCGCTGGAGATCGTGGTGGCAGTGCTGGGCGGACTGGTAAACAAGGAACTCACCGCTCAGATGCAACAGCTGGGAGCGCCGACCATAGGGATCAGCGGCATGGACGGCAACCTGCTGCAGGCGCACGTGGCCAACCCCGATCTGGGTTACGTGGGCGAAATCGCGGCGGTGGATCCCGAGCCGGTGCGGGCGATAGTGTCGGCCGGGTTCATCCCAATGGTGTCGCCCATAGCGGTAGACGTAAGCAGGGACAGCGAGCACGCGGGGAAGCCGTTGAACGTTAACGGAGACACGGCGGCCGGTGCCTTGGCCCATGCGCTGCGCGCGCAACGGATCATTTTCCTGACCGACGTGGCCGGGGTGATGGACAACGGTGGCCGAGTCATCCCCCGTCTGGACGCGCGAGGAGCGGAGCAACTGCGGGCGTCCGGCGTGGCCCGGGGCGGCATGTTGCCCAAGTTGGCGGCGTGCCTGGACGCGCTGGCGGATTCGGCGGTGCCGATGGCGCACATCGTGGACGGACGGGAACCAGGGGCGGTAATGAACTGCGTGAACGGAAGGCCGATGGGAACGCGGATAACTCCGTAAGGCGGTCTGAGGGATGACAACGAACAGGGGCGGGTCATCGACCCGCCCCACATCTTTCGGAGACCGTCGACGCGACCGAGATCAGGCGGCGATGAGGTCCTTGGAGACGGCGTCGGGGATCAGGTCGCCCTCGGCGGCCAGGTGAGCTTTGATGGCATCAGCGGCGGCGTTGACCATTTCCGTATCCAGGTTGGCAGCGGCCTCGGGATATCCGGCCTCGGAAAGGTAGGTGGCGGTCTGCTCTCGGAGTTGCTCCAGGGAAAACTCGAGCTGGGCGTCGGCGTCGCGCATGTCCTCGGGGTAGTCGACGTGGGATCCGCCGGCGCCGAGCTTGTCATAACCGCCCTTGTGCCAGTGGCCGCGCTTCCCGTGGGGGTCGAACCGTATGATTTCAACGCCCTGGACGTCCACGCCAAAGGTGGGGCCGCCGAACTTGGCCTTGAGGCAGCGCAGCGGCCAGAGATACATCGTGACGTCGCCGGACTTGCTTAGCGGGCGAACCATCACGCGGCCCAGATAGGACTCGCCATCGATCATCGTTGCCATGAAAAAATCCTCCTGACGGCGGCTTTAATCCGCCGTGTTCTGACCGCCGTATAGTAACACAATATCGGTTCCCCATCGCGCGCGGCACTTGGTTATACTCACCTCAGGCATGACACACAAAGTTGAGAGATGTGATGACTCGTTCAACCCTGAAAGCCGGGAGCGTGATGCTGCTGGCGGCGTTCTTGACGCTGGCCATGGCGTCATGCGCGCAAAGCGCGGCGCCGGCGGAAGAGTCCGCAGAACCGGCGAGCCCGACGTCGGCGCCCGCAGTCTCGCCGGCATCGGGAGATTCGGCACCGGCGTCAGAACCCACCGCCGCGCCTGCGGAGGCAGTAGAATCGACACCGGCCATAGTCCTGCCTACCGGCGAACTGCCGGCTACCAGTGCGCCGACCTCGACGCCGGCGGAGGAAGCGAAAGCCAGGCCGATAGCCGCGGATATCCCGAACGTAGAAGGCATCGATGCGTGGCTTAATTCGGACGAAGCGCTGACCATCCAGGAACTCGTGGGCGAGGGGAACGTGGTGCTGGTCGACTTCTGGACCTACACCTGTGTCAACTGCATTCGCACACTGCCGTTCCTGCGTGACTGGTGGTCGCGCTACGAGGACGACGGGCTGGTGATCCTGGGCATCCACACCCCGGAGTTCGAGTTCGAGAAGGATCACGAAAACGTCGCGGAAGCGCTGATGACCCACGAGATCAGGTGGCCCGTGGCTCAGGACAACGACCGGGTGACGTGGCGGAACTTTGAGAACCGCTACTGGCCGGCGAAGTACCTTTTCAACAGCCACGGCGAGATGATCTATTCGCACTTTGGCGAAGGGGCTTACGGGGAAACCGAGCAGAAGATCCGCAACGCGTTGGTTGAAGCCGGCGCCGACCTGTCGGATGACCCGCTGGACCTGCCGGAAGACCAGGTGCGGGACGCCGCGTTCCAGTCCGCGCGAATCGGCGGAAGCGCTCCCGTGACCCCCGAGTTGTACGCCGGGTGGCAGCGGAACTTCGGCGTGGCACGGGCGGGTCGTCACCCCTACGTGGCCCAGTACGAGGACTACTTCCAGTCAATTCTCGACGATGGAAGCGGCATAATCGACGTTCAAGTGCCCCAGGACCTGCGTCCGCACCTGTTGTACTTTCAGGGCATCTGGTCGGTGGAGCCGGAGCGGATCCGGCACGGGCGGGAGACCGAGGAACTGGAGGATTACCTGGCGTTGAACTACGCGGCCAAGAGCGTGAATGCCGTGCTAACTTCGGACTCGGGCGAGCCGTATGACGTAATCGTGACGGTGGACGGCGCAATGATGACCGAAGAGAACGCGGGAGCGGACATCCAGTGGGATGAAAACGGCTACTCGTACATCCATGTCGACGAGCCGAGGATGTATGGCATCGTCGATAACCCGCAGTACTTGCCGCAGTCGATCCTCACCATGCGCTCGAACTCGGACGACTTCGGCCTGTTTGCCTTCACCTTCGGGGTGTACGCGGAGGGTCCGTGATGCGCGCGGCCCTGCTGGTAATTGCGTCTGCCCTAATGGTGATGGCGCTGGTCGGCTGCGGGGGCTCTGCGCCGGAGCCGCCGCCCGCAGAATCGGTTGCAGCGCCGGTCATCCAGGTACCGACGGTTGACCCGGGTGGCACCGAGATCCAATCGCACCTGGCGACCAAGGTGCTGGAGGTCGGGACGCAGAGGGTGGCATTCCTGCTGAACACGCAGAAAGCGCTGATCAAAGCCCCGCAGGTGAGTATCTTGGTTGCCCCCGTGGATGAGTCGGGTCCGGCGATAGGGATCACCGCAGACTACAACGCGTGGCCCTACGGTGTTCGCGGGTCCTACGTGGCTCCGGTGTATTTCCAATCGCCTGGCGATTACCGGCTGACGGTGATGCCGGTGGGCGGCGAGGTGTCGGGTGAGGCTGTGATCAATGTTACGGTGGCGGCCGATTCGCCCATACCGTCGATTGGGGAAGCCGCCCCGGCCAGCGAAACCAAGACGCTGAACGGCGCCACGGAAGTCACCGACCTGACCACCTCGTACGAGCCAGACAACGAACTCTACCGCATGTCCGTAGCGGAGGCCGTTGCGTCGGGCAAGCCGTCGGTCGTGGTGTTTGCCACGCCGGCTTTCTGCACCAGTCCAACGTGCGGACCGCAGGTGGACACGGTGTCCGAACTGAGGGCGGAACACCCGGACGCCGCCAACTACATTCATGTGGAACTATACGACAACCCCGATGAAATACAGGGAGACCTGAGCCGGGCGGAATTGGTGTCGGCGGCCGACGAATGGGGGTTCACCCAGATACCCGGCTGGACCAACGAGTCCTGGGTATTCGTTCTGGACGGCGACGGTATCGTGCGGCAGAGGTTCGAGGGGTTCGCCACGCTGGCGGAGTTGGAAGCGGCTTTGGCGACGGTTGGCGGGTTGTGACGTTTCCAGGGCGCAAGAATGGGTAAGCATAGGGTCGTTTGTGATTGACCCTGCCATTCGCGCGTGATAGCATTTTTCACGAAAAGCTGAGATGGAGACGAGTAAGCGGACGACGAGCGTCGCAGCGAGCCTGGTCCGGTGAAAGCAGGCACAATCGTCCCGCCCAAAATCCCTCCGGAGCTGCCGGCTGAAATCCGCCTCCTGAATACGGCGGTGAGTAAGCTCAGGCCGGGTTCGTTGCCCGTTAGAAGCAACGGGACATGATGGTGTCCTGCCAGAGAGGCCCGAAGCCCCTGTTTGCTGGGAGCGGAGGGCAAATAGGGTGGTACCGCGGGCAATTGTCCGTCCCTATGGGACGGGCTTTTTTTGTGCCTCGGCGAACACCGATCTGCGCGTGCTGGCGTCAGGGTCTGGCAGACGGAACGACGTTGTACGGAGACTAACCGTGAAACTGAAAGGTTCGGAAATCATCTGCGAGAGCCTGCTGAGGGAAGGGGTCGAAGCGCTGTTCGGCCACCCTGGCGGGGCGATCCTGCCGTTCTATGACGCGCTGTGGTCATATCCACAGTTGCGGCACGTGCTGGTGCGGCACGAGCAATCGGCGGCGCACGCGGCGGACGGTTACGCCCGGATGACGGGCAAGCCGGGCGTCTGCGTGGCGACCTCGGGTCCCGGTGCGACCAACCTGGTGACCGGCATCATGGGGGCCAAGGCCGACAGCGTGCCGCTGGTGGCCATCACCGGGCAAGTGGCCCGGGCCGCGATGGGCACGGAGGCGTTCCAGGAGTGCGACATTTGCAGTATCGCAGCGGTATGCACCAAGCGGACGTACCTGGTGATGTCGGCCAATGACCTGGCGCGGACCATTCGGGACGCGTTCCGGGTGGCCCAGGAAGGGCGACCTGGGCCGGTGCTGATCGACGTGCCGCGAGACGTGCAGTTGGAGGAAGCGGAGTTCGAATACCCCGAAACGCCGTGGGTTCCAGAGACGCAGCTGTCGGACGAAACGCTGGAGAACGTGCGCAAGGCCGCCGATCTCATCAACCAGGCGGAGCGGCCGGTGATCATCGCAGGGCACGGAATCGTCAACTCCAGGGCGTTTGACGAACTGCTGGCTCTGGCCGAAGGGTCCGGCGTCCCCGTGATCAATACCCTGCTGGGCTTGAGCAGTTTTCCCCGCAACCACCCGCAGAGCCTGGGTATGCTGGGGATGCACGGGATGTACTGGTCCAACATGGTGGTGGATCAGGCGGATGTTCTCATTGGATTGGGGATGCGTTTCGATGACCGGGTGACGGGCCGGGTTTCCGGTTTTGCTCCTCACGCCAGGATCGTGCACCTGGATATCGAACCCACGCAGGTGGGCAGGATCGTGCCGGCTGAAGTGCCGTTGGTGGGCGATGCCCGGCCGATACTGAAAGTGCTGGCCCCGCTGGTGCAGAAGGTTGACCGCCCGGAGTGGATGGCCACCATTGCCCAACTGAAGGCCCAGCACCCTTCGCTGGCGATCCCGCAGAGCGACGCGCTGATGCCGCAGCAGGTGCTCACCGAGATGAACGAAATGCTGCAAGGGGACGACGATGCGGTTGTGGTCACGGGTGTCGGCCAGCATCAGATGTGGGCGGCGCAGTACCTGTTCCTGAACCAGCCGAACTCGTTCGTAACGTCCGGCGGACTGGGAGCGATGGGTTTCGAGGTTCCTGCGGCCCTCGGGGCGCAGTTGGCTCGGCCCGGATCCACAGTGTGGTCGGTTGCGGGCGATGGCGGGTTCCAGATGACGTTGCAGGAGCTGGTGACGGCAGTGGAGGAGAAGCTGCCCATCAAGATCGCGCTGTTCAACAACGGCTACCTGGGGATGGTGCGGCAATGGCAGGAGATGTTCTTCGAAGGCCACCTGAAAGAGGTGCCAATGCCGGGGCCGGACTACGTCAAGCTGGCCAACGCCTACGGCATTCCGGCGCTGCGGGTGGAGCACCAGGAGGATGTGGCCGCGGCATTGCAGCAGGCGAAGGACTACGACGGCCCGTTCCTCATCGAGTTTGTCGTGGAGCGGGAGACCAACGTCTTCCCCATGGTTCCGCCGGGGGGCTCTCTGGCTGATACGCTGGAAGACCCGAGGACCATGGCGGCGGCGCGGTGACGCGAGCATAACGGATGGCGACTTGCCGCTGCGCGGGGTTGGTGGTAGAAATAGGCATCGCCAACTGAAGATTGTTGAGATTGGAGGTGCAGAATGCCCCGGGTCACTATCCAGGAAGCTTCGCGGATTTTGAACGTTTCGCAGGATGTCATCCGCAAGAACGTCCGCGACGGCAAGCTTCAAGCCACCAGAGAAGGCGGCCCGACCGGCAATCGGTGGATGGTAGACATCCCGGACGACGTGGAGGAATACACCGACGATTTCAAGGAAGGTATCCACGAGCTGGCGCGCTCGCTGACGCCGTGGTGGTTCGACAATCCCCGGCGAGAGGGCGTGGTGCACTACCTGGAGAGCTTGGGCATTGAAGAGGTCGAGCCGTTCTTCCTGTGCGGGGCCAAGGGCGAGGACATCTGGCCGGCCACCGGCCACGAGACGTGGCAACGGTGCCCCGAGTGCGTTCTTGAGGTGCACGACCAGGGGATGCCGATGGAGACCAGGGAATAAACCTTTCCGAAGCCGCAGTTATCGACTACGAGCCGCAGATCTGCGGCTCGTTTCGTTTTTGACTGTGCCAGTCCCGGTCAGGATCGGCGGGAAGGGCGCAGGGGTCAGGCTGCTCCCTGTGCGTAGGGCTTCAGGGCGGCGTATATCACGTCGTTGATCGGCGTGGGGACGCCGGCGGATTCACCGGCGCGGACGACGGCGCCGTTCAACGCTTCCAACTCCATGGGGCGGCCGGCCAGCAGGTCGGCGTGCATGGAGGCGCTCATGGCTCCCTTGGCGGACTCCATGTAGTCCAGGGTGTCGGCGACGATTGTTGGGGACAGGTCTACCCCGGAGGCGCGGCCGGCCCGTTCGATTTCGGTCATGCAGCCCACGACAATTTTGTGCCACTCGGGTCTCGGGAGGAGGTCACGGAGGTATTCTCGGGCAAGTGATGTGGTTCCGGCCATGGTGGTGATGAAGAGGAACTTGGTCCACAGGGTTACGGCGATGTCGTCCTCGGCTGCAGCGG
>DAOUHZ010000155.1:0-8994 GCA_034428455.1 Dehalococcoidia bacterium | reverse complement strand
TACCGGAACCCGCTGCGACACGTTGAAGCCCTGGACGGTGCCGCGGTCGCGGTTGCACTCGCCGTCGATCCAGATTTCGCCGTAGTCGTCCACGCAGGTCTCGAACTGGACCCGCATCCCGCTCGTCGGCTGGCCGTTGATGGTCTCGGGGATGGTGACGGTGGCTCGGTACCACGCAAAGGTGAACCCGCCCGACACTCGGCCCGGCAGGTCGTCGCAAATCTCCCATCCGGAGTCGTCGTAGTCGGCCAGCCGGGCAGGGCTGCCGCCCTGGGCTTCTCCCACCAAGCCCAGGTTGGGCTCGCCCGGGATGTAGCCGACGGCAAAGCGCCAGGTGGTATCGGTGACCGCCTGGCCGGAGGGTTCCGCGATGTTGACTGTCGCTCGGGGCATAGCTGCACCTGCCTTTGTGAGATTCAACCCTGATGTTGACGCGCCAATAGTACCGCAAAAGCGGGTCCAGGGAGTCGTGAAAACGATGAACTGTGCCGGTTCCGGTTAGGCTGCACGCAATGAAACTATGGCCGATGTAATCGCGAACGCCTGCGACAGCGTTGCACTTAGGGGCCTTCCCGGTTTAGGGCTGGCGTGTGGGCCTGACGCAGTCGACAAACGCCGACGCATGGTTGGACCTGACCCAATTAATTTGGCTCCGATATCGAATTAACCCCCACAACCACATGCGGTAATCGAAATTAGCAGAATTTCTGCGTTACGTAGATGCCACCCTCAATGCCCATCGCGGTGCCAAATGCGACCCCTATTCCAGTCTTGCCGTACCTGGGGTCGAGGATGTTCCGTCGATGCCCGGGGCTGTTTGTCCAGTCTGCAACAAATCTCTGGATCATCCGCCCCTGCGTCTCCAATGCATAAGGCCGGCCAAGAAGCGTGCTGGTGTGCCCGTAAAGCAGGTGGATGTTCTCCGCGACGCCGATACTGAGGGGATTGTTACAATTGTATCCGGCCTTCCTGGCCCGAGCGCTGGCGTCGTCTCCGGCCAGGTTCACGTGCGAATAGCGATCGTTTTTTGCCATGTCCTCGCTGTGCGCCCGGGCGATTCGAGCCAACCGATCATCCCACTCGAATTTAGTCTGCCCCTGTTCCTGGCGGTACGCATTGATACGTTGATGGATGGCCGCTTCCATCTCAGCTTGATTGAACCGACCACTGGTGTCCACGGTTGCGGTCGGTTTGGGGCGAAGCGTTGGCTTCGATGTGGGCCGAGCCGTCGGTGTTGGCGTGGGCGCAGGGGTCATCGTTGGCTTGGCCACCGTTGGGCGTTCTGTATTGGCAGCGGCAAGCAATGGGAACACCCCGCCGCAACGTTCATTAACCAATTCGCGGATGCTCGCCACCGTCTGATAGCCCACCTTGATCGTCTGGTTCGCGGCCCGTGCTCTAGCCTGCCGATCCGCTCCCGAGTATTGCCCATCGCACTCCGCGAACGCGCTAACCACAATTTCCTGCTCGGTCGGGACTGCTACGGCGACCGTTGCGGTCGGCGTAGCAATCGGGGTGGATGTGGGAGTTGGCGTGGATGTAGGGGCAATTGTCGGAGTGGGGATCGCGGGTGTTGAAGTGGCTGCGTTTGGGGTCTCCGTTGGAGGCAGATCCGATGGCTGGGGTGTCTCGGTGGGCAACGGCGCGGGCAGAGAAACAGTCGGGGGTTCGTCGGTTTCCAGCCAACCGAGGCGCACGGCTCCGTAAACAATGCCGCCGCCAAATGCCGCGAGGACGAGCAGCATGGTTATTGCCTTCACAACAATTTTCCACGTCCACCCTTCCGATGGCAGAGTGGATGCCGGGGCGAACTCTCCGGCTTGATGCGTACCGCGCCGGCCACCGGGCACGGCTGTGGTGGTCGGAGCAGGGAACTTTGGATTTAGACTTGAAAAGCCGCCGGGGTTCGTGGGTGGTATTGGTCGGCTGATCCTGCTCTGAGCAACGTCCACAATGTCTTGAAATTCTACGGGGCCGCTGCTATACACCGGCGGCAAATCTCTCGGTATCTCGTAGGTTTGTGAACCTTGTGGCAACGGCCGGCCTTCCTCTGCGTACCGGTTCGCGTCCCGGCGTCGTCGGGCGTTGCGGCGTCTAACACACGCGTTGCAAGGGCAATCATACCGGTGGTCTGGTTGCTGGCGCGCCATCTTCTGGCCTCACGATCCGCCCGTCTCCTACGTCGCCAGAATAACCACATCGCCAACGATAGCGACCCAGCGCATGGGAACCCCCTTGCGGACGCAGAGATAGGCCAACTTGCCACAGTCCGCCCGTTCCCAGACGTGGTTCCCCGCAAGGAGGAACGGGAGTGCCCACAATGCGAAAAGAAAGCGCGTCTGCTCCCGGCACGAGGTCGGGTAGTGAACGGACTGTGGCGGCGTCAGATTAGCACACCCGAGGGGCTCCATCAATCGTGCCGAGGGCAGACTTGACATTCAAGAACATGCGCTCTAATATAGTACGCACGTTCCGAAATTAAGTTTGCGGAGGCTCAAACTATGGCTGCCGCCGAAGTAACCGAAATCCGATGCAAGTCCCTGATTAACCGCGTCAACGCGCCGGACTATCCGTTTCGCTGGACGATCAATCCCTATCGGGGTTGCCGACATGCCTGTCGCTATTGCTACGCCCGGTCGACGCACGAATACTGGGGCATGGACGCCGGCGCCGACTTTGAACGCCAAATTTTCGCCAAAATCAACGCTCCGGACGTGCTGCGCGAGGAGCTGTCTCGCCCCAAGTGGCGCGTGGAGCCAATAGCCATCGGCACGGCGTCCGACCCCTACGAGCCGGCGGAGGCCCAGTACGGGCTGACCAGGCAGATCCTCGAGACGCTAGTTGAGTTCCGCAATCCGGCATCGATAACCACCAAGGGCACGCTGGTGCGGCGTGACATTGACGTGTTGCGCCGGCTCAACGAAACGGCCGGCGCCCAGGTAGTGTTCAGCGTCGGCACCATCGACGAGACCGTGTGGCGGCAGACGGAGCCCGGCGCTCCGCACCCCATGGCACGTCTGGAGGCGATGCAATACCTGGTCGAGCACGGAGTGCCGGCCGGGGTGTTGGCCGCGCCGCTGCTCCCGGGACTGTCCGACACTGCGGCAAGCATCGACGCCCTGGTGTCGGCGGCGGCCGAACACCGGGCGCAGTTCCTGTCCGGCAATTTGCTGTTCCTGCGGCCCGGCAGCCGCGAATGGTTCATGCCGTTTATCCGCGAGTCTTACCCGCACCTGGCACCGGGGTACGCGCGCCTGTATCGCAGCGAACACGCGCCCCGGGATTACACCAGTGCAGTGCTCGCGTTGGTTGACGACGCCAGATTGCGCTGGGAGCTGCCGCGTATGCCCTCGATCAAGAACCTGCAACCCGCGACGCTGCCCGGATTTGCGGAAACGGTCAGCGCCGGGCGCGAGATCGCAAGGGTCGAGAGCGATCCAGACACGCCGACCCAGTTGTCGCTTCCCCTGGCCGCGTAGCTATCCGGCGTTGGTCCAGACCTGTCCGCGCTGGCGCACCGGTTCCAGCAGCGACTCGTCAAACGGCAACGGATGGTAATCCTCGCGGTTGGGCGGGCGGTATCCCAGAGCCCCGCATACCGCCTCGCTGGTGTAGTAACCGCGATAGGTCTGTGTGACCAACTCCTGGAAAAATCCCGGGCTCGACGCTTCTACCGCCCGCAGGGTGTCGATCTGAGCAGCCTCCGCCAGCGCAGCGAATGAGCCGCCGCGCTCACTGGCGGCCAACTCAATCTGGACTAGCCCGTCCATCAGCGTGCGACGCTTCCCGGTGGAACCGGCCACAACCGATTCGACGAACCCGACGATGCCCAGATCACCGGCAGCGGGAATGTCACCGGCAGCGGGGACGAGACGGTTTAGCACGGCCGCCAGCATATCGCGTTGGTCATCGCTGAGGATCGAGTTGTTCGAAGTCATGGTTACTTCAACCTTAGTCAAGAGAGATACGGCGACGATGATAGCACAGCGCTAGTCTGCGCCGGCATCGACTCGTCCGGGTCGTTTGTCGGTCAACGTAGATCGGGCTACTCTGGCTAATCGCCGGCGGCCACGGTGAGTTCGGGGGAAGACTGCACGTCGGGCACTTCCCCCAGCGCCAACCCACGCTCGAAGTTCTCCGCGTATGGCAGTTCGGCGATCAGAGACTGCCAACGTCGCCACAAGGAACGCATCTGCAATTCATCGGTGCTTTTAGGGTCGCGATGGAACCCGCGGGAGAGGTCCGACCATTCGACACCGCCCGAACGGAACCCTTGCTGGCAAGACTCCAGCGCTTCGACATCATCAGGTGTGGCGAACCCGCCCGGTCCCAGGAAGGTAAGGAAGGAATCCAGCCGGCGGCTCAAGCGGGCGCCAGTCTCGCCGGCAGGCACCATCTGCCACGCCGTTACGTCCATGCTGTCCGGGCCGGTGGGCTGGAACACGCGGATGGTGACGGCCATGATGTCGTTAATAACCAAGTTGGGGAATATCACCATGTTGCGGCTCTTTTCGCACATCCGCAGGGCCTTGGTGCGTCCATAGCGAGCGATGAGCTCGTCCTTGATGCTCTGGATTTCGGCCCGCGCTTCCTCTCCAAAATAGGGATGCCACATGGCGATGGGTCTACCGAAAACGGCGTCGTTTTCCATCACGCCGTGGCCGTTGCCGAGGGATCGCCCGAAGCCTTTGCGGTTATGTATCCCCGAAATACCTCCCCCGGCTTGGTCGGCCATATAGTCAAAATAGGTCTGGTGAGTTGGGAGAGCGTGATAAGCGTCGATGCTGTTCTCGGCCAGCAGCTTCCAGTTCGCCTTAATGATGTACCGGTTGGAGCCTGGAATGACACGCATCCCTCCCGGCGCCTGGTCGGCCACCAGGTCCAGGTATTCAGCGGCTCCAGCCAGGTAGTCGACCAGTGGTTCAGTTCCCTGGTCAAAGCAAACGAATATGAAGCCCTGGTAGCTCTCAAAGCGTGGGGAGCGCAACGCCATTTCAGCGCGGTCAAAGTCGGGGCCGTAACCCTCAATGTCCGGCATACCAATCAGTTCGCCTGACGTATTGAAGCTCCAGGCATGATAGAAGCACTGGAACACCTGAGCGTTGCCCTGGTCGGTGCGGCAAATCAGCGCGCCCCGGTGGGGGCAGGTGTTATGAAACACGACCAGTTCGCCACTCTGATTGCGGGCGAAGAACAACGGCCGCTCAGCCACCACCCGCCGCACGTAATCGCCGGGGTTGGGAACCTCGGACTCGTGACCCAGGTAGAGCCAACAGCGTTCGAAAATCCGTTGACGTTCCAGTTCGTAGATTTCCGGCGAGGTCATGCTGGAGCGGTGCACCCTGAACTTGCCCAAATCGGGCCGGTCGTACACCAGATTATTAATGTCCATGCTGAAATCTCTCACGCCAAGCGGGCATCAAAAATCAGTTCCCGCACCCGAAACTCGAAGCCCGGCATCACATCCTCGCCGGACAGGGTTTCGGGATCTTCCGATACACTCGGTTCCTGGCCGGGCCGGTGTATGGAGACGCGACGATTGAACGGGTCAATCAGCCAGCCCAGGCGCGCGCCATGGGCGATGTACTCTGCCATCTTGCTTTGCAGGTAGGCCAGCGAGTCGTTGCGCAAGCGAATCTCGGCGACAAAATCGGGGCAAATCTGGCCGGTGCGGTACTGCTCCGGGTCGAGCTGGGACAAACGTTCCGGGGACACCCACGACGCATCAGGGCCGCGCCCGCCCAGGTTGGGGATGCGGAACACCACCTTCGACGACGGCGCTATGCCGCCGTTTCGTCGGGTCCACATTTTCGTGTCGGCGATCAGTTCGGATTCCTCATCCGCACCCGGCATCATCATGGGCGGCATTATAGTCAGCTCGCCCGTCTCGTTGTACTCAATGGTGTAAAGGTCGTTGGCTTCTATGAACGCCGAGAGCAGTTCAAAGTCAATCTCCGCCAGGGTCTTGCCACCCAACAGGGGGCGCAAGTCCAGGATAACGGGCTGGCCAGGAACCTCGCCGTCGGGGAAATAACGGTTGTCAGCCGCTTCTACGACTGCGTCGGCGGTTGGGCCGGGCGATTGTGCAGTCTGCGTTGTCATGGGTAGTCTCCGCAGCAGGGTCGTCGCCAAGTCAGCGTGGGATCACGGGAAGCGTGATGTGCGACGGATAGCGGGAGGAATGATGCACGGTCTGGCGAGCCGTTTCCAGCCGGGTGTCCACGCCAAGGGCCGCGCCGGTATTCGGGTTGCGGTCAAAGCGGGGGAAGTTGCTGCTGGAGATGTCCACCCGGACGCGATGGCCAGGCTTGATCACGTGACTGGTGGCCCACAGGTCGATGATGTAACGGTACACCTCACCGGGAGTGACGAACGACGGCTCGCGGACCGACGTGCGATAACGGGCGCGAACGATGCCGTCCTGCAAATTATGGGCGAAACCATCCGGGCGCACGTCAACCAGCTTGGCGGTGAAATCGGTGTCCACCGCGGTGGTCGCGGCATAGAGCGTCACTGAAATGGGGCCGGTGAGTTCCAGATCGGACTCGACGGGGTCGGACGTGAAGGAGAGGACGTCCGGGCGGTCCTCTGCGAGACCCTGATCAAAGACGCCGTACTCGATGATGAGGGTGTTGCCGCCCAGGGTAGGCACCGGGTCGTTGGGGTCGTAGGTGAATTGATCCGCCGGCTCGTCCGGCTCGGGCGGCACCGTGGACAGCGAACCGTCGCCGCCGCGCGTGTTGGCGTTGCCGCCGGAATGGAAGTACCACCGGGTGTACTGGGTGCGGGCCAGCGGCCATTCGTTTTCGTCGCGCCACTTGTTGTCGCCCATGACGAACAGGCGGACCGGCGGATCGTCCATGATGCCAGTTTCCTCGCCCTTCAGCCAATAGCCGTACCAGCGCAGCAGGTAGTCGTGCAGCTCGATGGCCGCCTCGGATCCGAAATCGATGTTGCCGGCGCCGCCGGTAGTGGGCTCGGTGTAGGGGCGCAGGTGGGCCCACGGACCGATCAGGAGCTTCTGGTTCCGCCGGGCCGTTTCGCTGCCGCCGTGCTTGCCGATGGCCTGGTAGGCGTTGAGCGCGCCTTCCAGGAAGATGTCGTACCACGAGCTGACGTGGAACATGGGGATGGTCACGTTGCGGGCCTGCCGCTGCAGGTTGATGCCCCACCAATATGGATCGTCCAATTCCTGGTCGAAATACTCGTGGAAGTAGGGCGCGGCCTCTTTGAGGCGGTCAATCCACTCGCGCAGGGGCAGGTGCCGATACCATTCATCAGACAAGGGTTGGCCGAAGTTGCCGGGCTCGATTACGTATTCGTCCATCTTGGCCAACAGCGCTTCGTGGCCGCCGCGGGCCAGGGTGTTCCGGCCTTTGAGGATGGCGTATGGAACCGTCCAGCCCCATTCCATGGCGCCGCCGGTGTGGTAGACCCAAGACTGGTGGAAGTCGGACGACGCGGAAACGACGGCCATGGTCTGCAAGTGGGGCGGCAGCGGGCGCTTGCCGGCCAGGGTGTACTGCGTCGCGCCGAGGTAGCTCTGCCCGGTGGTGGCCACGCGGCCGTTGGACCAGGGTTGCCGCGCCGCCCACTCGACGGTGTCGTAGCCGTCCAGGGCTTCCTGGAACAGCGGGTCGTAATCGCCTTCGGACTCGAAGCGTCCGCGCACGTCCTGGCTCAGGAGCACGTACCCGTGGCGCGGGAAGAACCAGATGGAATGGTCGGGGTTGTCGAGGTAGCTATCCTTGCTGTAGGGCCCCCGGTTGATCAAGACCGGGAAACGTCCCGGCGCGTCGGGCCGCACCACGTCGGTGGCCAGGCGGGTGCCGTCACGCATGGGCACCATGACGTTGGGCTCGCGCGTGACCTGGTATTGGGTTTTCTGGGCAGTCATGGGAGCACCTCCGAAGGCGGGCCGGCAATCGTTTACGGCATCGGCTGACGGAAACGATTGCCGCTGGAACAGAACTCAGGCGGCGGTGGTGCCGCCGTCGATCACCAGCTCGGAGCCGGTCACGAAGGACGATTCGTCGGACGCCAGGTAAATCGCGCCGTAGGCGATCTCGCTGGGCTTGCCGACTCGTCCCAGAGGCAGCCGCTGCATGCGCAGGGCCATGTTGGCGGGATCGTTCAGCGTGTCGGCGATCATGTCAGTCTCGATTGGACCCGGGTGGATGGAGTTGCAGCGGATGCCCTCGCGGGCGTGCTGGATGGCAGTGGACTTGGTGAACAGCCGGACGGCACCCTTGGTGGCGGTATAACTGGCAGAACCGTTGGGGCTGCCCACCAGGCCGGCGGTGGAGGAGATGTTGATGATGGAGCCGCCACCGGCATCGCGCATGGCCGGTATGGCGGCCTTAGTGCCCAGGAACACGCCCTTGGCGTTGACGGCGAAGATGCGGTCCCAATCGTCTTCGGTGGTTTCCTCGATGTTCTTGCGGATCAGGATGCCCGCGTTGTTGAGGAGAACGTCGAGCTTGCCGTAAGTGTCCACGGCCGACTGCACCGCCGCCTCCCAATCGGACTCGCTGGTGACGTCGAGGTGAACGTAGGTGACGTTGTAGCCGAGTTCCTGCAGCTCGGCCTCGGTCTGGCGCCCCTGGTCATCCAGGATGTCTCCGATGACTACGCTCGCGCCCTCTTCCGCGAACATGCGGGCCTCGACCGCGCCCTGCCCCCGCGCTCCGCCGCTGATGAGCGCGACCTTGCCTTCCAACCTGGCCATGGTGATGCCTCCTGTAGTGGGTTCTCGATGCTGTGATCATTGGGATGCGGCCACTTTATATGGGTTGGCAATCAGGCGCAACCGGACAGTCAGCCTCTCGCATACGCGGTTTGTCATCGCGAGGAGCGTAGCGACGCGGCGATCTCGTCACCAGAAGAATGACTTCTCCAGCAACGAGATTGCCGCGCTGCGCTCGCAGTATCTGTGTTGGGTGTCAAGGGTGTTTCAGGCGGTGGGTTGGGGATCGGGCTGCCACGGAGTGCCCC
>DAOUHZ010000154.1:0-21390 GCA_034428455.1 Dehalococcoidia bacterium | reverse complement strand
ATGTGGTGCCAGAACAGGGCGATCTTCTCCTCAAGCGGCCGCTTGGTGTTGATCATCCGGTAGGTCCACTCTTCCTGCTGACCCTCGAGACCGGCCTTGGAAACCCACTGCGGCTGATAGCGCATCAGGATGTCGTCCTGAATGGCTGGCTGGGATTCCGGATTCAGCAACTCTTCGACCGTGGCCTCGTAGCCTTGGGCGGCGCGTGCCTCGAGCTCCTCATACGTTGCACCAAACCCGGCGCGGCGCATGAGGTGCGCCATCAAAGCAATGTCCTTTTCTGCCATTCTGTTACCTCCTGGATACGCATATTCGCCGTGTTTGGCTGCCAATATCCCGGCAGTGAGTTTTCTTACCGGGAATGTCGGCGGCGCGTGCCGGGGCGGCCGTTCCTAGGGCACACGACGGCGGTTGGCAGCAATTCGTTAATTTGTGCGCCATGCTAGCCCGAATGGCTCAATTCGTCAATGTTTTCTATCACGAAAGGCAGCGTTCCGTTTTAGGAGGTTTGGTTGATGATCCGTCACTCCGGCGAAAGCCGGAGTCCAGAAAACGCTACCTCATTCCGGTCTTCTCCGGAGTAACGGGTATGGTGCGATTGCCCTGCATCAGGACACTCCAAGCGGCCCCTCCCGCTTGGGAATGAATTACAATCGGCGAGTGTTCAATATCTTTAGTGCTTCGTCGCCGCAATGGCGTGTCGTACCGTTGCCGCCGGCCACGGTGTCCACGGCGGTGGGGAAATGGCGCTAGAAACCCCGGCCACCCGGGGCCGCGCCGCATCGTATGCGGTGCGGATACTGAGTCCATGGCGCTCGTACAACTTCCGGTGGTATTGGACTGGTTCCGCTACCCAGGCGCTCTCCCAGGGAGCGCAAATGCTTGTGCTGAGCTGGCTGGTGCTGGAGATCAGCGAGTCTAGCACGCAGGTGGGCTTGGTCCTCTTCCTCTACGGGTTGCCCAACGTCGGCCTGCTCATGGTCGGCGGCGTGATCGCCGACCGGGTCGACCGCAAGCGTCTATTGATAACGATCCAACTGGCGGTGGGTGTGTCGATCTCGGCGCTGGCGGCGCTGTCACTGGCCGGCGTTATCGCCGTCTGGCACGTGTATGTAGCGGCGGCGCTGTTGGGCTCGTTGCAGGCGTTGAACCAGCCGGCGCGGGTGGCAATGGTCGCCGACCTGGTGGACCAGCGCACCTTGCTGGATGCGGTGGCGCATTTCAACGCCGCCGTGCATATCGGCAGGATAGTGGGGCCGCCGCTGGTGGGCGCGATCATCGACCACTGGAGCATCAGCGCGGCGCTGCTGGCCAACGTCGCCTGCTACGTGATCAGCGTGGTGTGCGTTGCAAGAATCCGGCCCGGCAACCCAGCCGATACTGCGGAACTTCACCGACGGGATCGTCCAAATCTGGCGGGCGCCGGTGCTGCTAACGGTTCTTGTGCTGGCCTGCGCATGGGGCGGGTTCGGCATGAGCCACTTGGCGGTGATCCCGGCCTTCTCCAAGGAACACCTGGGCACGGAAGCTTCGGGGGCCGGTCTGCTGTTGCTGGCATCCGGGCTTGGTTCTTTGGCGGGGAACCTGCTTATCACCTTCATGCATCGGGCATGGCTGTACCGTTGGCTGCTGGTCTGCTTGGTGTCTTTCTGCGCCTGCCTCACGCTGTTCGCGTGGTCAAACTGGTTCTGGGTTTCGTGGTCGCTGTTCCTGTTGGTGGGGGTGTTGAGCTTGGGAACCGTGTGGCCCCTGGCCACCACCATCCTGCAGCTCTCGGCTCCCAACGAGATACGGGGGCGGGTGATGGGTGTGCTGCACTTCACGCCGGGCTTCCATAACCTGGGCGCGTTGCCGCTGGCCGCGGCCGCCGGATGGATGGGTTGGTCCACGTCCATCGGCGTGGCCGCCGGGCTGTGCCTGCTGGTCACGCTGTGGTTCGGCCTGGCCAGGGCGGCGGGCCGACACCTAGCCTCGACCCCTTCCGCGTAGGGAAGTGGCAGTCAGGGCAAACCGGTGTGTCCGGCTGACGGCTAGTCGTTGCCTCCGCCGGCCCCGGCGGCGGCCGCCACCGGCCGGGCCGTGCCCCGGAAGTAGATGTCTCGCCAGAAGCCACTGGCAATTACGGTGCCCAGGACGACCAGGGTGAACGCCGCTCCCGCCACCGCCATCACGTTGCCCGCGTTCCAGAAGTCGGCCAGCCGGCCGTACAGCAGGTTGGCGAATGCCATGCTCCCGCCGATGTGCATCGAGTACGCCGACGAAACCCGGCCGCGTATCTCGTCGGGCACCACGGACTGGATCACCGTGTGCGTAATGGTCATGAACCCCGCCGTGCCCAGTCCCATTAACACCGCCGCTATCACCGAGACTCCCGTCTGCGACGATAGACCCATCCCGATGGGCGTCAGGCTGCTGGTGAAGCCCAGCAGCAGGAACACCCGCCCCCGCGTCATGTGGTTGATGATGCCGCCGACGAACAGCGAGGAGAACAGTGCGCCGACGCCGAGGGCGGCCATCAGGGCGTAAACGTCGTTCTGGTTGAACGTGATCCCGTCCGGCGAAAGCTTCTCCAGCGCCAGCGGCGGCAGCATCGACTCGAACGACATCACCAGCACGCAGTGCGCCAGCGCCATCATCAGGATGCCGAACACCAGCGGCGTGCTGTAGATGTAGGTGAATCCGGCCGCCGCGTTGGCCCAGAAACCCCGGCGGCGGTCAATAACTCCCGACGACGCCAGCCGTATGTTCAATGCGGACGCCAGGGCGACCAGGTAGAAAACGGCGCAGGCCCAGAACACGACGGCGGAAGTGCCCAGGGTGAGCACCAGGTCCTGCAGCGAGAAGTCGAACCCGCCGGACCCGAAAATTGCGCTGCTGCCCACGGTCACGGAAATCGCCAGCAGGATGGCCGGGCCCACGGCGCGGGACCCCTGCTGCATGGCCTGGTTCAGCGCCACGGCGTTGGGCAGACGGTCCCGGTCCACGAGGTTGGGCGTCAACGACTGGGAAGCGGTCATCTGCGTGGAGCGCAGCGTTCCGTTGACCACCGCCAGGATCACCACATACCACGGATTGCTGACGCCAATCATCACCAGGATGGCCATGATGGACGCCTGGATGATCTGGAGGATGTACACCCGCTGCAACAGCGTCTTGCGGGTCATCTTGTCGGCCAGGTAGCCGATGAACGGAGTGGCAAAGAACCGCGGCGACATGGCCGCGAAGGTGATCAACCCGACCCACAACCCCTGGGTGCCCTCCAACTCGGGGATGCCGTACACCCACGCGCCCCGGGCCACGATGAGCGCCCACGCGCCGCTGCTGCTGCACAGCGTGGAAAGGGCGAGGAACCGAAAATCCCGGAACACCAGCGCCGCAAGGAACCGATGCGCCCTCTGGGCGAAGAAATTGGGTTGCGGCGCTGGGGGTGTGGTCATGTAGCGTTCCTTGCCGCGCCGGTTATTGCGTCGGTCACCGGCGCATTCTAACGCAATATTTCCTTTGGAAATCGTCAGAATCAGGATAGCGCTGATGCAGTTGAGCGCCGGCCCGTGCTATGAGATTGCCGCGCTGCGCTCGCAATGACGGGTCGCAGTGCGTAACTCCTATCCTGATTCTGAATAGCGGATCAGTTGGGCACCCAGACTACTGCGCCCACCTCGGTGAACTCCCGGCTTACCTTCACCCACGAGTCGCCGGCGTCGTCGCTGGAGTACAGCTCGCCCATGAGGCTGGAGGCCACCACGAAATCAGGGTCTGCCGGGTGGGTGGCAAACTGCCAGATGTTGGAATTGGGTTCGACCGGCAACGGGCGCCGTTCCCAGGTCTGGCCGGCGTCCATCGACCTTTGGATGGCCCCGGCGCCGCCGATGGCCGTGTCGCCTACCCCGGCGAAGATGACGCTGGGGTCGTCGGGCTTAACGGCAATGCCGCGGCTGTAGGGCAGCACGAACTGGTCGGTGGTCACCACCGACTCCCAGCTTTCGCCCATGTCAGTGGTGGCGTAGATTTCCCGTGGAGTGCTGGCCAGAACCCGGTTGGGCTCGCCCCGGCCGATGGCCATGCCGTGGATGTCCGGGTGGACGCCGCCCTCGACGTGGGTCCAGGTGTCCCCACCGTCCAGGCTGCGGTAAACGCCGTCCACCTCTACGCCGGCCCAGACGGTGCGGTGATCCTTCGGGTCCACCATCAGCATTGTCACCATGGGCGGCCCGATGTGGCATTCCTGCGCCATCTGGACGGACAACTTGGACCAGCTAGCGCCGTCGTCGCGGGACCGGAACAGCGCCGCCGGCTTGATGCCCACGAAGATGGTGTCGGTATCCTCCGGGTCGATGGCGATGGACCAGATGGGCACGCCGTCCATGGGAGACCAGAGCTTTTCCCACGAAGCGCCCTTGTCCTCGCTGCGGTAGATGCCGTTGTCCGCGCCGGCCAGGATGCGGCTGGGATTGTCTGGATACACCGCCATGGCCCGCACCTGGCTGCCCAGCGGGAACGGGTCGCGGATCCGCGTCCAGTTCTCGCCCCCGTCGGGGCTGTGCCAAACGCCACCGCCGAAACCGGTGGCGCCCACGCAGATGTTGTAATTCTTGCTCATGTCGATAACCTCCTCATCAAGCCCGTCATACTCTTCAGACCTGTCATACCGGCGAAAGCCGGTATCCAGAAATCTTGCACCGCTGACGTTGACCGATTCGCAGCGTCCCGGATTCCTGCCTTCGCCGGTATGACGGTTGTACAGCCCGCCCAGATGCTATCCCGGCAGTTCGGTGATCGAAATCCAGCCCGGCCCTTCGCCCAGCGGATGCGTCCCCACACGGGATAGCTCGCCGGAATCCCCGACACCAAAAATCGCCATCTGCCCTGAGTCCTGCCCCGCGGAGTACGCGAACTTGTCCTGAAGATCCAGGCACAGGGCGTTGGGTCTCGGCTCCGACTGCACGATGCCGTTGGACGACAGCGCTCCCGTTTCTGCGTCCACGGTGTAGCAGGCGATGCTGTCGTGGCCCCGGTTAGGCGCGTACAGGAACCGGCCCGAGGATGTGATCTGGATCTGGGAGCAGGTGTTGCGCTCGCTGAATCCCTCCGGTGGCAGGGTGGTCACGGTCTGGAACAGCGACAGCGTGCCGTTAGATGTGTCCAGGTTGTAGGCGCTCACGCTGCATCCCTGCTCGTTGGAGAAGTAGAGCACGTCCAGCGACGGATGGAAGCAGAAGTGGCGCGGCCCCAGGAACTCCTCCGGGTCCACGGTGGCCGGCGAATTCGGCGTGATGTGGCCGGTGTTCTCGTCGAACCGGAACTGCCAGATCGAGTTGGGGCCGTTGCCCGCGATGTGCGGCACGAAGGCGTAGGCGTTGGTCGGATCGGTCTGCATGGCGTGGGCGCCGGTGGCCGTTTCCAGCCATTCCACAGGGTCTCCGCCGACCGAGCCGTCATCGCCGATGGGATGCACGGCAACGCGCGCGCCTTGGTAGTAGGACGACAGGACGAACCGGCCCCGCCGGTCGGTGGCCACGTAGACCGGCCACGCGTCCAGCGGCACCGAACCGTTCTGCGTCAGGTCTCCGCTGGACTGGTCGATCTCAAAACTCACCAGCTGGGTGATCTCCCGGCAGCCCACGTAGAGGAACCGGCGGTCGGGGCTAATCGCCATGGTGAACGGGCCGCCGTCCACCGCCACGTCGTGCTGTAGCGTCATTCCACCCGTGTCGGGGTCGATGGTGAAGACCGAGATCTTGTTGTCGCCCTGCACGGCGACGTACATGTAGTAAGGCATAACTTATTCCTCGTCCCCTCTCCGATCAAAGAAGAGGGCTGGGGTGAGGGTGAAATTTTCCGACCGCCAACCCTTGTAGGTTATTAGGGGGTCGGGCATTGCGGTTTTTGCGATCAGCTCACCCCGTGGCCGGCCCAAACCCGGGGTGCCGCGCCCAAACCATCCCGTTGGGATCGTGGGCAATTTCCACGGTATTCCCCTTGGAATCCCGCAGACCCATCGGATGCTGCACCAACTCGATCATGTTTCCGTCGGGGTCCTTGATGTAGGTGGAATGGACGTCGGCATACGCTCGGACCGATGGCGGGGTGTATTCCACGCCTAGGGCGTCCAGGTTGGCGATCATCTCGTCCCAGTCGTGGATTTCCACGGCGAAGTGGCCCGACGGGTTGGGGCTGGGAGTGAAGGTGCTGTGGATTTCGCCGTTGCCGATGCGCAGTTGCAACTGGCGCTGGTTTAACTCCGGGCCGCGATCCAGGAACTCCGCGCCCAGCACCTTCTCGTACCAGTCTCGGCTGCGCTCTTTGTCGCTGATCTGGATGTTGATGTGCTGAATCATCGTAACTCGAGACATGAACCACCTCCTTTTCGTGAGTCAACCAATGGTTCGTGCAGGATTACAACCGAACTCCGCTGTGTGCGCAAGTATAGCATCAGGCTCTCCCACGCCGGCTTGTAGAACGAAATGGGGCCCGGTTCACCAGCCGGGCCCCTCATCGGTTGAACTCGTTGTCGATGATCCGTCTATCTAGCCCAAGTGCTGGCGGATGAACGCAGTCATCCGCTCCAGGGTCTCTTGTGCCACCGCAGTCGTCGGGTCTTCCAGCAGACGCTCCCCCTCGCCCTCGAAGATCTTCACATCGATGTTCCCGCCGGCCTTGCGGTACTGGGCTATGAACACGTCCAGGTCGGGGCGCGGATGCGCTTCCTCGTAGGAACGCGCCACGCACAACGTAGGCGGCAGCTCCATGTGCTCGCCGGTGGCCAGGGCTCGGGCCGGCGCGGCCTCGGCCATAGCCTCCTCCGTTACCCAGTACTGGTCGTGATTCGGCCCGACCCGCTCGGCCATTCCGGGAGGCGGCGTAACGTCGTCGCGCAGACCCTTGGCGTACCGGTAGCGTCCCAGCGGGTCGATAACCGGAGAGACCATGATGACGCAACCCAAGGTGCCGTCCAGCGCCGAGGCTCCATTGGAGAACGGGAGAGCGGCGTAGCGGGGATCGCTCGGGCGCATTCCCAGCAGCATGGCCTGGTGCGCCCCGCTGGAGGTGCCCATCGCTCCGACCTTGCCGGTGACGCCGTTCCACGCTGCTGCCATGCTCTTGCACCAGCGGATTCCGTAGTGAATGTCCGCGAAAGAAGCGGGATATGAAGCGACCGGCGGGACCCGAAAGTCCAGGGCAGCCACGATCACGCCATTCCGGGCCAGGGCCTCGTTGGCGAGGTTCCCATTCAGGCGGTCTCCCCGCACCCATGCGCCGCCGTGAAGCTCGACCATAATGGGAAAGGGGCCTTCGCCGCGAGGCCGGAACAGTCGCGCCAGCAGGGGAGTGTCGCCGTGGCGCAGATATTCCACGTCCTCGATGTCAACTTCATAGGTTGTCGATTGTTTGCTGATGACCATGTGAAACCTCGCAGTGCGTCCTATCGAATTTCCCTTTACTCCAGATTCCTCAACAGGCTGCCGAATCCCTCTATAGGTTTCGTCCAGCCAAGCCGTCGGAGGGCCATCCAAATGGAAGCCTGGTTGACGGTGACGACGGTCTTGCCCGTCCTTTGCTCCAGTTCTTCCGCGGTGTCCAGGGCGCGCCAGGCAGTGCCGGGCAGGAAGATGGTGTCGGCTTCGTCTTTGGCCACCGTGAGCACGAAGTCGATGATGGCGTGGGGCGGGTCCATGTCGATTTCCCGGGGGTTCATGGAGTCCTGCATCCACGGCTCGCCGTCGGCGCTGAGCACCTCGAAACCGGCCTCTTCCATGAGCGGCTTCAGCCGGTTGCGTAGGTGGTAGTTGCGGTACGGCCCGGCGATGCTCAGCTTGCGGCTGCCCATGTGGCGCAAAGCGGCGATGCACGAGCCCACGGCGGTCACCGACTGGATGCCGCTGGCGTCCTGCATGATTTTCGCCATCATTTCATCGTAGGCTATGTAGCCCTTGTGCCAGGTGCCAGAGGTGCAGGCGTAGACGAGTACATCCGGCCCGATGTTGGAAAGCGCGCTGGCGCCCCGGGCCACGTCTTCGTTCATCTTGCCGACATCGAACCCGAACAGCGCCCAGTCGATTTCGTTGGCTTCCGCGCTGGTCATGCTGAGCCGGTGGCCCGACTCGGTGGAGATCTCCGGCTGGCTGCCCCACGCGCCGTTCCACATGCGCTCGAAATGCACCGTGATTTCCGGCGGCACCACCCGGTAGAAGTCCGGTTCGACCACGGGGTTGGTGGCGGGAACCAGGGCTCCGATTCGCTGTGTGTTGGTCAAATTTGCCATGTTTCGCTGCTCCAGACCATTTTCAGGCGTATTATACAGCCCGGTTTACGTTACACTTTAACCGCTTAACCGCTTAACCGCCTCGCGCTGGAAGATATAAACCATGACCACTCCCAATCCCATAACCGAACTCCTGGCGGCCATGGACAATGACCCGCAGCTGAAAGAGGAGCTGCGCCAGCGCCTCCTCACCAGGGAACTCCTGGAGTTGCCGCAAAAACTAGCCCGGCTGGCCGATACAGTGGACCGGATGGCTGAAACGTTGGATCGAAGGTTCACCTTATTGGAAGAGCGTGTGGACGGTCTTGCCGCCGAACAGAGAATCATGCGTGGCCAGCTCAACAACCTGATCGGGTCTGATTATGAGCGCAAGGTAGTCAGACGAGCGCCCCGACTTGTCCGGCGGCACCTCGGCGTCAGGAACGCGGCAGCGCTTGTGGCCATAAGTCGGCCAAACGGCGACACCATCGCCAGCTTGTTGAACGATGGAGCCGACCGTGGGGTCATCACCGAAGATGACGCTGATGAACTCGACCGGGCCGATGTCATTCTGCGGGGTAGTTCACCGGATGGAGATGACGTTTATGTCGTGGGAGAAATCTCCATCGCCATAGACGACAACGACGTTGAACGGGCCAGCGCCCAAGCCCGCGTCCTGCGAACGGCCAGCGCCACGACCACCCACGCCGCCGTGTTCGGAACTGCCATCTCCGACAGCAACCGGGAACGAGCCCGGAACAGCGACGTTACCGTGGTCATACTGAACGAATGAATAGCCACCCCTCGTGATTCAGGGCCTTCCCAAAGTTAATCCGTCATTCCTGCGAAAGCTGGAATCCAGGAGGTCGCTGCCTTCTGAAGGTTCTAGATTCCGGCTTTCGCCGGAAGGACGATTGACTGGTGCGAAGGTTACGCAGCGACTTTGGAAAGGCCCTGCTCGTGATTGAGGCGCATAGGAATACTGAGGCGCATAGGGATACTGATGATTGAGGAGGCAGACCATGGCTGACGTACCAATCCGGGTGGGGTTGATTGGCGCGGGCGGCAACGTGCGCAACCGACACATCCCCGGCTTCCAGGGGGTGGATGATTGCGAGTTGGTGGCTGTGGCCAACCGCACTGTACAGTCCGGCCGGGTGGTGGCGGACCAGTTCAACATCCCCAAGGTTTACGGCCACTGGCGCGAGGTGCTGGAGGACGATGAGGTCAACGCCGTCTGCATCGGCACGTGGCCCTACATGCACCGCACCATGACCCTGGCCGCCCTGGAAGCCGGCAAGCACGTGCTCACTGAGGCGAGGATGGCCAACGACGCCGCGGAGGCACGGGACATGCTGGCCGCCTCCCGAGCGCACCCGCACCTGGTTTGCCAGCTCACGCCGACCTCCACCAGCTACACCATAGACAACGTCATCAAGCGGCTGATTGACGACGGGCACCTGGGCGAGTTGCTGTCGGTGGACTTCACGTCCCTGCAGAACAACTTCGCCGATTTCGACAGCCCCGTCCACTGGCGGCAGGACCGGGCACTCAGCGGCTACAACACCCTGAACATCGGCGCCTCCTACGAGTCCATGATGCGGTGGCTGGGGCGAGGCACCCGGGTCATGGCGATGGGCAAGGTTCACGTGCCCTACCGTCGGGACGACAGCGGGCACCTTACCTCGGTGACCATCCCCGACCACATCGACATACTCTACGAACTGGCCAACAGCGCGCAGGTCCACATGCAGATGAGCGCAACGTCCGGGCTGAACCGGGGCAGCCAGATCTGGATGTTCGGCGCCGAAGGCACGATTCACGTTGACTCACAGCGCCGGGTGTGGGCCGGCAAGCGCGGCGACGCGGAACTCACCGAAGTGCCAAACCCGC
The DNA here is from genome assembly GCA_034428455.1 of Dehalococcoidia bacterium. GTDB lineage: Bacteria > Chloroflexota > Dehalococcoidia > Lucifugimonadales > UBA3495 > Bin87. The sequence continues at coordinate 11,255 of DAOUHZ010000154.1, read as the reverse complement.
CCGAGACGCAGGCCCGGTACCGGGTCGAGGAGCAGTTCACCAACGCCATCCGCGGCACCGAGATCGTCGACATGGTGGCCTTCGAGACCGGGGTGCATTACATGGAGTGGACCGAGGCCGTCGGCCGGAGCGCCATGACCGGCCAGGCCGTGTACCTGCCGCTGTAGGCCGGAGCGCCGGAGCAACCACATGCAGTTCAGACTCAATCGCGAAATCAAAGCGTATTGCCCCGATTTCGCTCCGGTTCGGGCGCTCCTGCGCGAGCAGTCAGCCGAGTTCGTTGAGGTCAAGGAGCAGGTTGACTACTATTACCGGCTCCCAGCTGCGGACGAGGACGGAGGTACGCGGCGTCTCAAACTGCGGGTGGAACCGGCGGAGTCCGAGCTGATTTATTACGTCGAAGGCCAAGAGGACGGGGCCAGGACTAGCCGGTTCCAGATAGCGGCGGTGGAAGACCCGGCGATGGCCGGGGTGCTGGAGACCGCCCTAGGGACCCGGGCCGTCGTGCGCAAGCGGCGCGAACTGTGGCGCAAGGACAACGTCATCTTCAACCTGGACACGGTTGAAAGCGTCGGGCAGATCCTGGAGGTGGAAGTGCAGAGCGAGGAAGGCTGCGACATTGACGCCCAGGTGGACGCCTATCGCAGCCTGCTCGGCCCTTATTTGAACGGCTACATCATCGGGTCAAACGAGGACTTGGTCGCTGCGATTACTCCCCTGCCTTGATGAAGTCGGAGACTCGCTCCGCGATCATCATGGTGGTGACGTTGGTGTTGGCGCGGACCACGTCGGGCATGATCGACGCATCAGCGACCCGCAGGTTGGACACCCCGCGCACGCGCAGCCGGGTGTCAACCACAGCCATGGGATCGTCTGACGGCCCCATCTTGCAGGTGCCGGAAATGTGGTAGGAGGTGCTGATGTTGCGCCGCAGCCATAGGTCCAGCGTCTCATCGCTCTCCAGGTCCGCCGGTGTGGGCGCGGTAATCTCGTCGATGATGCCGTCGTAGGAGCTGTGCTGTAGGAGCGACACACAGAGGCGGACCGCCTCCCGCAGCCGTTCCCGGTCCCAGTCCTCCTCTAGGTAGCGATAGTCCATGCTGGGCGGCGCGTGCGGGTCCGCCGACTCCAGCCGCAGCTCGCCCTTGCCGGCCGCCAGGTACAGGCCGCAGTTGACCGTGTGCGCCGGGTTGTCGTCCCGGACCACGGTGTTCAGCGATGCCGGCGAGAGGATCATGTCGTTGGGCGTATCCGAACCGGAGGCGGTGAACCGCAGTCGCAGGGCCCTCATGCCGTTGGGGTCCTGCGGAACGTCTTCCTTGACCATGTAACGCACCGATACGTTGGGGTGGTCGCGCATATTCTGGCCGACCCCGGGCAGTTCCACCGCGACCTGTATGCCCTGCGCCTCCAACTGGTCGGCCGGGCCGATGCCCGACAGCATCAGCAGTTGCGGAGAGGCCACGGCTCCAGCGCAGAGGACGATCTCGCTTCCCTCCACGACGAAAGTATCGTCGCCGCTCTCCACCTCGACGCCGACGGCAAGTTTCCCTTCAGGCGTGTCTTCCAACACCAAGCGGTTCGCCTGGACGTTGGGCCGGATGGTCAGGTTCAGCCGGTGGCGCACCGAGCTGATATAGCTCAGCGCCATGCTCATGCGCACGCCGTCAATGTTGTTCTCGGCGCGCAGGCTGACCCCGGTAGCCTCCGGGTGGTTCACGTCGGGATGGAAGGGGTATCCGGCGGCGGTGGCGGCCTGGAAGAAGGCTTCCTGGGACGGCGGCCAGGTCTCCCGTTGGTGGTGCCGCACCGGCACCGGCCCGTCGGTGCCGTGGAAGTCATCGTGGAAGTCGGCGTCGTTTTCGAGCTTGCGGAAGTAGGGCAGACATTCCAGATAGCCCCAGCCGTCGTTGCCCCAGGACTCCCAGGTGTCGTAGTCCTCGGGGGCGCCACGGATGAAGGTCTGGCCGTTGATGGCGCTGGAACCGCCCAGCACCTTGCCGCGGGGCACGGGCATGGGCTCAGCCTGCTCCGGCGTCGCCCGGCCAGTGAAGGACCAGTTGTAGGGCGAGCCGGCGGCGCGGGCCTCCAGGTTCACCGTGCCCCAGCCCAGCTTGAGCATGTCGGGCAACTGGGCAAAGTCAGGAAAGTCGGGGCCGGCCTCAAGGAGCAGAACCGAACGGTTCGGGTCCTCGGAAAGCCGTGTCGCCACGATGCATCCGGCCGTGCCGCCGCCGACAACAATGTGGTCGTATTTCATTGAGACATCTCCAGTATTGGGTGGCACCGCTTCCGGCATTCTCACACGTCCCCCGGTATGTCATCGCGAGGAGCGAAGCGACGTGGCGATCTCGTTAACTGAGCAGCGACTCCTTTGGCCACGAGATTGCCACGCTTCGCTCGCAATGACAGTTTGAACCAAAATGGGTACGCGAGAGTTCCGGCATTGACGAGATTACAGAGGTCGATCAGGCAGGTACTTGTCTTCCATCGCCCGGATCCGGTCCGCGCCGAGGATGCTCCCGTTGCTGGCGACGCCCCACTTGCTCTGGGCTGCCTGCGCCAGGAAGTCGTCGATGGCGGCGGTGCCCCGATCCTGGAAATCGCTGAGGAAGTCCCAGGATGCCTGTAGGCCCGCCATGGTGGTGAGGGCGGGATACCACGCGGCGGCGGCTCCGGCCTCCTGCAACTCCGCAAGCGTGGGGTGCGTCTGGCTGCCGTGGGTGAACAGGGGCAGCACCGGCCCGGGAATGCGCCGGATGGCTTCCTGGTTGTCCTCCCAGGAGGCGACGGCGGGGCACACCACGTCCACGTTGGTCTCGCTCTTGTAGGCCAGGCATCGCTCCATCACATCCTCGAACGTTGCCCCCGGCACGCCGGCGTAGTCGCACCGGGCTACAATCACGAAGTCCGGGTCGTACTCCATCTTGGCGTCCATGGCCGCGCGCAGTTTGCCCACCATCTCTTCGATGGAGACGCAGCGGCGGCGCGGGCCGGACTTGGGCGGGTAGGTCTGGTCCTCCAGGTGGGTGCCGGCGATCCCGGCGCGGATGTACTCCTTCACCGTCTCGTAGACCTGGATGGCATCCCCGTAGCCGGTGTCCATGTCCACGAACGCCGGGATGTCGATGGTATTCACGATCTTCCGGGCGTTGTCCACCATGTCGCGCATACTGGTGCCGCCCTCGGTCAGGCCCATGACCTGCGCCGAGGTGTTGCCGCCCGACATGTAGAAGGCTTCGAACCCCAGCGCTTCGGCCATCTTCGCGCCCATGGCGTTCATGCCGCCAGCCAGCACGAAGATCTCCGGACGCTCAAACAGTTCCTTGAGCCTGGTGGTCATGCGTTGTTTCTCTGGCATCACTGTTCCCCCTTGCGATGTTTCGTGTGTGGGCGGTTTACCAACCCAGGCTTTCCGGTATGAGGATCATGGAGATGCGGCCCACCATGGGCTCATGCTCCATAACCAGGTATTTGCCGATGGGCGTGGGCGTCGCGCCCCGGCCCTCCAGCCAGCGGTCGTGCCGTTCCAGGGTGAAGCCCCGGGTCCGGGCCTCGGCTTCGGGCAGGGTGGGGCAGATCTTCTGGGTGCCGGCCACGAGGATGAGGCGCCTGGCGCCGTAGGCGTAGGCCCCGATCTGGCTGCCCGAACCGCTGGCGACGACAATCTCGCCGGTCTCGGCGATGGCTTGCACGCTCCCCACGAAGTACTCGGCGATGGTGGTCTTGCGGCGGAACTCCCGCTGGGCCGCCGGATCAGTATAGGCCATCATCTGGTCGTGCAGGTTGACGTAACGATCGTTGCCTTCCATGTACTCCGTGTAGCCGATGGTGTCCAGTGTCTCGGAGGTATTGACGTAGACCTCCGAGCCTTCCGGAACCAGCTTGCGGAGCATTGCCAGGGCCGCCTCCCGGCTTTCCGCCATGACGGCTTCAACATTACGGGCGGCAAGAGCCGCGATGGTCCTGCTGATCGAGTCGGCGGTTGCCAGAGCGTAGGTTGCGTTGGAGGACATGATTGCGTCTCCTGTATGTTGCTCCGTAAAGCGCGCCCTGTTTGTCATCGCGAGGAGCGTAGCGATGTGGCAATCTCGTGGGGGCCCGGCCATTGCTACAGGAACGAGATTGCCACGCTGCGCTCACAATGACAAACGGGTAGAGGTGAGACCCTAGCCGCCGGGCCGCAGGTGGGGCATCACGTCGCCCACGAACAGTTGCATCGACCGCATGACCTGGTCTGGGGTTAGGTCGCCCCACGCCAATATGGGGCAGAAGTAGTTGATGCCCGTCTCGTCGATGGCCCGCTGGACCCGCTCCCTGATGGTATCCGGTGTACCCACGATTACCACGTCCTTGGCCTCCAGAGCGTCGAAGTCCCGCATGGCGCCCAGCCGGTCGAGGCCGTTCTTGGCCCACAGGTAGTCGATGTTGTGGAACCAGGTGCCGTATGCCGCTTTCGCCTCGGCCCGGGCGCGTTCGTCGGTATCCGCGACGTACATGTGACGCACCAGGCCCAGCTTGGGAACGGACACGTGGCTGTTCATGCCATCTGCCATGCGGTCGGCGGCCCATACCTGCTTGTACAGGTCGTAGTGGGCTTTGACGCTGGCGTTTTCGGCGAAAACCGTGCAGGTGTTGAATCCGTGCTGGGCCATCCACGGCACCGTTTCGATGTTGTTGCTGGCGTACCACAGCGGCGGGTAGGGTTTCTGGTGGGGCGCGATCCACAGTTCGATGTCCTTGTACTTGTAGTGCTTGCCCTGGTAATCGAGCTTGCCCGTGGTGAAACCCTTAGTGAACATGTCCATCTGCTCGTTGAACACTTCCCAGCTGGTCCCCAGGTCGACGCCAAACTCCTCAGCCTCCACGGGCGAGACGCCGCGCCCCACGCCCAGGTCCAGCCGGCCGTTGCTCAGGTTGTCCAACATGCAGATCTCGTGATAGAGCCGAATGGGATTGTAGAAGGGCAACAGGAACACCAGCGGGCCCAGGCGCAGTCGGGACGTGCGTTGCGCCGCCGCCGCCAGGAACACCGCCGGCGAGGGCGACACGCTCAGCGGTGTGATGTGGTGCTCCGCCAGGTGGTAGCTGTAGAACCCGCTGCGGTCCGCGTACTCCAGCATTTGCAGCCGGTTTTCGAAGATATCGCTGGGCGCGGACTTGTCCCATTCGATCCAGTCAAACAGCCCGAATTCCAGGGTGTCGTTCAGCGTGGCGATTTGGTTCATGTCCCACCTCCTTGGCGACGGTGCTGTTGCCTCAGTCCGCCACCAGCGGCAGCGACGGGTCGGCGGCGTACTCCGACATGGAGGCATCGTAGACCGCGACGTCCTCGTAACCCAGCATCGCGAGCACGAAGGCATCATTGGATGCGGCGATGCCACCACCGCAATAGGTGACCACTCGTTTTGAGCGATCCGCGCCGGCCGCTTCGAAGAGCGCCGCCAGTTCATCGGCCGGCCGGAACAGGCCCGTATCGGGATCGGTCAACTCGCCTGACGGAACGTTGGTCGCTCCGGGGATGTGGCCGGCACGTCCGTAACCCGTGCCGCCGTCAGCGCCGGAATGTTGGTCGCGGCCCAGGGCGTTTATGAGACAGCTGCCGGCGCCGCTCTCCATGAACGCTTTGACCTCAGTTAGATCCGCAAACCGCGCCGGGTCAGGACTCGGGTGGAAGATGGCGGACCCGTAGGTCGCCGGCTCGGTGGAGGTCGCGCGACCCTCCGCGGTCCAGCGACGCCAGCCGCCGTCCAGCACCACCGCGCCGTGGCAGCCCATGGAGCGGAACATCCACCACAGTCTCGCTGCCCATTGGGAACCCAATCGGTCGTACAGCACCAGTTTCGAGCTTTCCGATATGCCGTGACGCCCGGCGGCCTCGGCGAAGGCTGACGCCGTGGGCATCATGAAGCGGTAGGGCTGGTCGTTGTCGGAGAAGTCGGCCTGCAGGTCGAGGAAGCCCGAACCGGGAATGTGCCCGGTTTCGTAGGCGCTGCGGCCAGACTCGGCACGAACCGGACCGTCGCTGCGATGAAGGAAGACCGTCGTCTCGAAGACGCGGACATCGTCGTCAGCCAGGTGCTCGGCCAGCCAATCGGTGGATACCAGATACTCGGGATGTGCGAATGCCATGGTCAGCTCCAGCCGTTGCCGGCGGTTCGTTCAGGAAGTTTGTTGTCGGCCCCAGTATCGCCGTCTGAGAGATCGTTCGCAACTGGTCTTTGGCGGGGAGACGATGCCCCTATGCTATAGTCTGTGGGCCTAATATTTCATTCGAGAGAAAGTTTCCATGGATATCAGCACCGTCGCCATTCTGAGTCCTGGCGACATGGGACATGCCGTGGGCCAGCGTTTGCGGGAAAACGAATTGGACGTGATCACCTGCCTGAACGGCCGCAGCGACCGCACCCGCTCCCTGTCCCAGAAGGCCGGTATACGCGACATTGCCACCATGGAAGAGTTGGTGGACCAGTCGGACCTGATAATGTCCATGACCGTGTCCGCGGCCGTGCCCACCGTTTGCCAACAGGTCGCGGACGCGCTGGGCTACTACTGGCGCCGACACCCTGTTCGCAGAGTGCAACGCCATCTCGCCGCAGTTGGCGCGGGATCTGGAGCCGATGATCGTCGACGCGGGCGGGCGGTTCGTGGACGTGTCCATAATCGGCGGCCCGCCGCGGCCCGGCTACAGTCCGCACTTCTACGCCTCTGGCCAGCACGCGGCGCAGTTTGAGCAGCTGAGCGATTTCGGCCTCACGGTGCTGAAGCTGGACGGCGCGGTGGGGCAGGCATCCGGCATCAAGATGTGCTACGCCGCGATGACCAAGGGTTCGTGGGCCCTGTATACCCAGTTGCTGATGGCCGCCGAGCTGATGGGGCTGACCGAGCCGCTTTTTGCTGAGTTCCAGTCAGGGCAGCAATCAGTGGTGCAACGCATGGAGCGCACCATACCAACCGTGCCGCCCCGCTCGCGCCGCTGGGTAAGCGAGATGGAGGAAATCCGCAACACGTTCGAGGAACTGGGAATGACGCCGCATCTGTTTGAAGGGGTCGCAGAGATGTATCGGTTCATTGGTGGCACTCCCCTCGGCGAGGAGTTCCCGGAGTCACGGGACCGCGACCGCACCTTCGTCGAGACCATTCAGCAACTGGCACAGCACCTGGCGGCGCACAACGATGGCGGAGACCAAGCCTGAAGCCGGCCTTGCAGCAAGTTCCCATCAGGAGACGATCAATGCCCGAACCGGCCCCCACCAGCGACAATCGGTTCATGTTCTCCACCGAGGAATGGGCCATGGTTTCCCGATCCCAAATCGAGCGTTCCACGGTCCCGGAAGACATGGACGAGGAGGCCGGTGTCCTCATCGTGTGGACTCGCGGCACGCCGGGCCAGCCGGATAGCGGATGGTCTGCTAGGCACGCGATCTCGGGCGACGCCCTGCGGGATGCTCTGCGGGCGGCCGGACTGATCCCTCAAGAGTAGATCCTCTCGCGTAGGCGCAAATTGACAGTCCTCCGCGCGTGTCCCTACAATCGCGCAAACCCATCCGAATTATGCGAAGTTTCCGGCTCGTTGGGAGGACAAAATGGCTGAACTATTGGGTCTGGGCTGCTCTCACGGCCCCATCATCCTGACGCCGCCCGAGGTATGGGCGACCGGCCGAGAGCGGGTATTTGCCCGCGTGCCCGGCTACGAGGCTCCCGCCCAGTTGTTGAAAGAGTTGGGCGACGACAACGGCCTGAGCCGGGACATCAGCGACCAGAAGAAGGTGGTTGAGTCGTTCAAGATCATGCGCGACCGCCTCCACGAATGGGAGCCTGACGTGGTAATCGTCATCGGAGACGACCAGGCGGAGAACTTCCTCCAGGACAACCTGCCTCCCTTCTGCCTGTACACTGGCGCCGAAGTCGACGGCTATCCCTTCCAGCGTGGGGCGGCCCGCACTAACCTGTGGGACGCGGAGCCCGAAACGAAGTTCACGTTCCAGTGCCCCAAGGATTTTTCCCAGGATCTGCGCAACTTCCTGATTAGGGACGGGTTCGACATGGCCTCTTCCAGCGCCCTCAAGGGTTGGGACTGGGGACTGGCCCACGCCATCATCAACCCGCTGGTTTTCCTGGATCCCGAAGGCAGGTTCCCCCTGCTGCCCCTGTTCGTCAACTGCTACGGCGAAGAGGCGGGCCCCGACTATCCCCCGCGTCCCACGCCCAGGCGGTGCTACCAACTGGGGCAGGGGATCCGCAGGTTCCTGGATACCAGGGACGAACGGGTCGCCGTGGTGGCGTCCTCCAGCTGGTCGCACAGTTTCCTGGCCCACAAGTTCCAATGCCGTGAGATCGACGTTGAGACCGACCGCCGCTATCTTGAAATGGTGCGTTCCGGCAAGGGGAGCAAACTGGCGGAACTGACCCCCGAGGAGATCCAGGACTCCGGAGACCACGAGATCCTGAACTGGATCATCGCGTTGGGGATCCTGGGCGACGTTCCGGCGGAGATCGTCGACGTCCGGGAGTCCAACACCCAGCTGGCCTACCGCGTGGCTGCCATCTGGAACTGATAGCGCACCTAGGAGCGTTGCATCTACTAAAACGTGCCGCCCCGGGGTCAACATCCGGCGCGGCACCCTGCACGGCGACAAACTGAAGGGAAGGCGTCGATCATGGTCACAGTTCTGGAGCCACGAACGCAGACTGGTCAGGGAACCGGCCACCGAAAGTGTGACGGATGCCCCCGCTGCGAGCGGCCCGACAGCCCCACCTGCAATATTCCCCACCCGAAATTCGCCAACCGGCACCCAGTGTGCAAGGTTTGCGGACACTGCGTCCTGCGCGGCCAGCACCAGGATGATGCGTCGGACCTGGACGACCATCCCGGGTTCAGCTCCGGAGGGCCCGGGTCGGCGGGTCGGCCCAGCCTCAACTGAATCCGCAGGCTCGAATGGCGACGCAGCGTGGAGCGGGTTTCCTAACCCACCGATGATCGATGTCCGTGTGACCCCGGACCGATACACCAGGGCCTCGTTCGAGCCGCCGCAATATCCGGGGCTTGAAGCCCGATCCTCGCCCGGCGCCCTCGTCGAAATCCGCACTGACGGCGTGTCGTTGGACCTTTCCGGCGTGGTTCTGGACGGTGAACAGAAAGGCGGCGTGGGGATTTGGGTCCGCGATTGCGAGAACGTCACCATCGCCAACGGAATAGTGATCGGCTTCCACTATGGGATATATGCCCAAAACGTCCGCAACCTCAACGTCCGGGGCTGCGTCGTGTCGGACAACGCCAATCCCGTCGACGTCGGCTGGTTGCCTGACATCGAAGCGCCGGTGGAGGAGGGATTCGGCGGCGGGATATATCTCTACGGTGTCCGCGACAGCGTGATCGAGAACAACCTTACCGGCAACAACTTCAACGGCATCAGCCTGATCCGGTCGGACCACAACCTGATTTCGGGGAACAATGCGTCGCACTGCGGCAACGTGGGGATCTACCTGCTGAAGTCCAGCCACAACCAGATATTGGACAACCAGGCGGAGCATTGCATCCGCTACACCGACCGCTTCTGGTGCGACACTGCGGACTCGGCGGGCATCCTGCTGGAGGACGGCTCCAACCACAACCGGATAACGGGCAACCGACTGCGCTACAGCGGCGACGGGTTCTTCATCCGGGGACACCACGGCGAGCCTTCCCGCGACAATTTCGTGGCTCGCAACGACGCCAGCTATTCGCCCAACAACGCTTTCGAGGCGGTATTTGCCTCGGGCAACGTTTTTGAAGACAACATCGCCAACTATTCGAACTACGGGTTCTGGCTGGGCTACTCGACCAACTCGACGGTGCGCGGCAACGAAATTCGGGCCAACCGTTTCGACGGGATCGCCATTGAGCACGGGCAGGGCAACGTCATCGAGGGGAACCGCATCGAGGAGAACCGCAACGGCATCAGGCTCTGGAGCGACCCGACGCGGCAGACACGTGATGCCGCTGGAGGCGCCAGGCGTCATTACAACATTTCAGTCAATCGTATCGCCGACTCCCGCGAATGTGGCATCCTGGCGACCGACAACCACGACCTTGCTCTGGAAGGTAACGACTGCGAGCGGAACGCCCGCGATTGCCGATTCTGACGATCCTCTTTGAGAGAAACCATGAAATACGACGTCGCGATTGTGGGAGCGGGCTCAGCCGGTTCGGTCCTGGCGGCCCGCCTGTCCGAAGACCCGGGATGCTCGGTGCTGCTGTTGGAAGCGGGGCCTGATTATCCGGACTTTGAACTGCTGCCCGACGAGCTGAAGTACGGCTTCGCGGCGGCTCCGGTTCCGCCGTCGGCCCGAACCGCCGCGGGTCACCCGGTATGGTTGACCACCGACCCGCACAACTGGCAGTTCACGGCGACAGCGACTGACTCGGCGCCGCCGATGCTGGTGCCCCGGGGTCGGGTTACCGGCGGCTCCAGCGCCATCAACTCCTCCGCCTTCTACCGCGGCGTGCCGGAAGATTTCGACGCCTGGGCGTCCCAGGGCAACGACCAGTGGAGTTACGAAATGGTCCTGCCGTTCTTCCGCAAGTCGGAAACGGACGTTGACCAACAGGGCGACTTTCACGGCTCCGACGGCCCAATCTTCGTTCACCATTCCAATCCGGACGCCTGGGATACCGCGCAGCGAGCGTTCTTTGACGCCTGCCGGGCCAGCGGCTACGAAGAGGCCGACGACCACAACCATCCCGACTCCAACGGCGTCGGGCCGGGCGTCACCAACAACCACAACGGCGTGCGTTTTAGCACCGCCCTGGGCTATCTGAGCCAGGCCCGCCACCGGCTGAACCTGACCGTGCGGCCCAACTGCCAGGTCCAGAGGATCCTCTTTCAGGGCAACCGCGCCACCGGCCTGCTGGTGGAGAGCGGCGGCGAGACGTTCGCCATAGAAGCCCAGGAGATCATCCTCAGCGCCGGCGCGGTTGGTTCGCCCCACCTGCTGCTGCTCTCCGGCGTGGGGCCGGCGGTGCAGTTGGAGAGGCTCGAAATCCCCGTCGTGAGTGACATCCCAGGGGTGGGGCAGAACCTGAAAGATCACCCCAAAGTGTATATAACCTGGGAAGTCGGTAATAGTTTCGATGCCGTTGCCAACCGGGGAGCCGGCGGAGCAGCGTTACGGCTGACCGCTCCGGGCTCGCATTTGCGGAACGATCTGGGTATCAGCCTTTCGGGACCGGCGGTGCCCCGCGTCAAAGGAGGCACACTTGCGGCAGTTGCTCA
>DAOUHZ010000153.1:0-12226 GCA_034428455.1 Dehalococcoidia bacterium | reverse complement strand
ACCGCCTCTTTGCGCACGTATGCGTAGATAAAAAGCGCCTTGTCCGGTATCAAGGAGGAGGTGGCTCTCAATCCTCCCAGCGCAAGGGACGCCGCTTCCAGGGTTTGCAGGAACTGACCGTCCAGTTCCAAAGGTGGGTCCGGTGGCAACGGGTCAGGTATGAAGGCGTTGATCCGTTCGCCGTCAGCCACCCGAACCTCGTAATGTCCAATCGCTCCGCGTTCCATCGCCGTCCCGTCCCTTATTGTACTTTCGGTAAATAACCGACGACACTATTATACTTTAGTGCCGTAAACGCAAATAAGGCTGTCGATGCGCCTGCGTCAATCCCTACACCTCCGTCAGCCACCACCGCGCCACGCCTTTCCCGCCGGAACCGTCGGCGACCTCCACCCCCTCCAGCAGCCACGCCCCGCTGATGCCCTGCGCCCCGGCGAGCAGCTCCACCACGTCCGACAGCCGGCCCTCTACCACGGCGAGGGCGTTGGACCCGGCGAACAGCGGCAGCGTCGCCTCAATCTGCCCGCGCCGCCGCGAGCGTTCCGCCAGCCGCGACTCCGCGCCGGCCTGCGCCGCCGCGTAGTTGTCCACGTACCGGCAGCTCACCAGTGTCCCGGTAGCTGACGCATCGGCGCTGCCGGCGCGATGCGCGGTCGTCGACTCCGCCCGCCAGCAGTGATCGGCCAAGAGGCGCAGCGTCTGCACGTACGCCCGACCCGTCCCGGAGTTACGTATCCGCAGCATCCGGCCCCGACCGCCGATGCCTGCTTCCGCTTCGGTCAGCAGTGTCACCGTAATGTCGTCGGTGACGTCGGCCCCCGTTCCGGCTGCGTCGTCCGTCGCCGTGTAATCGGTTTGCGCCACCGGCGTTTGCACTCCGTCAATGGCCTCCCATGCTTCCGATGCCGCCAGCGCCAGGCGTTCCTGTCCCGCGTCGATAGCCAGGGGCTCGTTGAGGCTCCAGACCCTTTGCCGACCCTCATCAACCAACCTCCGGTAGCGGAACACCACTGCGTCCTCCGTTGCCGATGCTCCGTCATCCCAACGCAGTGCCGAGGCGTAAGGGCCAGAGCCGGCAGAGGTATCGGCCAGCGTAGTCCTGGCCAGCGATACCGGGTCGTCGTGCGCCCGTATATCCGAGCGCAGCGTCGCGGCTTCCAGCCGGACCCAGCCGTGCCCGTCGGTGTAGATCAGTCCGTTCTCCTCCCGCTGCAACCGACGCAGCGCCCGGGCGGCCGACACCTCCCAAAGCGACCGCGCCCCGCCGGTGAGCAGGACCCGGCCCGGGTCCAGGCGGTACTCGCCGGGAGTGACGCCCGACCACGCGAGGATGGAGGCGGCCACGTCGCCGGAGCGCAGCGGCCCGCCCGGCAGCGCCCGGCGCAACCGCACCGACTCCAGCCGCTGCATCACGTCTGCGGCTTCGATCCGGCAGGTTCCGGCCGCGTAGTCGGGAGAGATGGCGGTCACCTGCCCCCGAAACAACCTGCGGCCGGCGCCGAATCCGCCCCAGCGGTCCGCGGTGTTGCGAAAGCTGTGCCACAGGCCGTGCCGGCCGGAGTCCGGCGCATCGGTGATACCGCTGGCCGACAGCAGGGTGCGGCCCACGCGGTCGCCGGTTTCCAGGTTGATCGCGTGCACCTGGACGCTGTCTGCCGTCTGCTCGATTTCCAGGTCGTGCCACGCCTCCGGCGCCAGCAGATCTCCGGACGCCAGCCGTGTCACCGTGGAGCCGGCTACCCGCTCCAGCACGCTGGATGCGTGGCCGAACCGCAGCCGCAGGCAGTTTTTAGCGGCAACGCACCGCAGCACAAAGCCGCCCTGGCCGTTGGTCGCCCTCCGGTAGCGCGCCGTGAGCGTTGCGGTCGCGTCTCCGGTGTCCAGCAGCGCCACCGCGTCCGCCGGCGGGAACGATCCCGCCGTGCCTCGGGCCTCTCCATCCCGGACGGCAAAGCCGTTTCCCGACGTGGCGATCACCTCCCAGCGCGCGTCGCCGAACGTCGCCGGCCGCTGGGCCAGGTCCTCGGATCCTGCGCCGGCGGTGGCAAAATCGTCATGCAGCCGGCTGACCCGCAACCTGACCTCACGGCCGGCCCTGACGTTCGTTCCCAGTGGCCCGCCATCGTTGTCGAGGGTGTACCGGTGATCCGTGTTGTCCAGCGTCAGCTCAAGGTTGGCCGGCGCGGCGAACTCGGGTACGGGCAAACCCCGGCGCCCCCAGCCCCAGCGCAGGCCCAGCACGTCGTCCGAGATGTCCACGTCCTCGGTCCCCCAGATGCCGTCCCCGGCCCAGTTGACCCATACCTGCCAGCGCAGAGGGAGGATCGAAGCTGGCCCGAGGGATAGCGGTGAGATTGCGTCAGTGTTCATAGTCATGCTCGTCTCTGGACCTCCAAAAGAGCGGTTGGTCCTTTTGATTGCATGGCGGCTGGGGTATTTCGTTGGGCGATTGGCGCAAATGCCCGAAAACGATTAGCATCGGGGTTGCGCAAGGAGCAAAGAGCATGGCCAGGCACTGGATCAGCTATAGCGTCGACCGGGACCCGCGACGGCGGCGATGGCGCTGGCAGTGGCGATGGCCGTGGAACTGGGGCCGGGGCCCGCGCTACGGCCGTCCCCACATCGTGCGCATCCAACCCGCCCGCCAGCGCGTCCGTTCCAACGACGGCCAACGGCGCCGCATCTGGCCGTGGTTGCTGCTCCCGTTGCTGCTTCTGCTGTTCCTGGGGATCCTGGCATTCCTCCTCTTTGACGATCCGGAGCGATCCGGCAGCGCCGGCCGGACCAACGGCGCAGACCAGACCAACGGCGCAGATCAACCGGGCGCGGCCGCTGACCTGGTTTCCGGCGGCGTCACGCCCATCGACTCGGCCCTGGCGCTGACCCGCGCCGACGACGGCAGCACCATGGTCTCCGTGCCTGACCGACCCACGCTGCGCCTCGACAACGACGCGAAGGTGATGGATCTGGGCGACGGTTCCTGCCACGACCAGCGCTACGTGCTCATAACCGATGGCAAGGCCGTTCCCATAGACGACCTCGACCAGGCAACGGTCGACGCGCTGGCCCGCTCCGATGTTCCCATCGATACCGTGGCCCTCAGTCCCAACGTCAACACCGGCGCGCTCCAGTCCATCGCCTCCCGCACCGGCGGCACCTTCACCAAAATGGATTGAACCGCCCTGAAAGGTAACAACCATGGCATCTCCACAACATTGGATTAGCTACGACTACTACAGCAGCGACAGCAGGCGCCGCAGACAAAGCCGGTGGCCGTGGTTCCTGCTCTTGATCCCGCTGCTGGCAGCCCTGCTCGTCGTCGGCTGGTTCTGGTACGACAGTGCGGAGGGCACCGACTTCACCCAGCCGGTGGCTATTCAGTCCGCCTTGCCGGCTTTGCTTACTGATGACACCATGGTGGTCTACGTAGTTGACGACTCCGGCAGCATGGAGGACAAACTGTTGCCGCTGCATCAAGCCCTCCAGGAAGTCGCTGCCAAACCTACCGATAACAGCGAAATCGCGATGCTGATGTTTGGTGCGACCAACCAGATGTTGTTTGACTTTTCCGAGCCGGACGCCGCGCCCTGGGACACCGCCATTCCATCCTTCACCGCCAGCAGCGGAGGAACGGCGATGTTCCTAGCTTTGCAAAAGGCTTTGGATATGTTGCCAGCCCGTCCGGTCTGCACTGAAAAAACCCGCTTCATCTTTTTTGACGAGACCATCTGCCGGCAGAACCGTATCGTGCTCATGTCCGACGGCATGGCCGGCGATGTTAAATTCGCCCAGGCGACTCTCACCGAACTTATTCACTCCGGCATCCCGGTAGATACTATCGCTTTCGGCGTCGATGCCGACGAAGAAGGACTGCGCCTCATTTCCAACGCCACCGGCGGCACGTTCATCGAAGCCTACTACTGACCCTGCAAATGCCCCTGCAATCGGCTGAGATCGTAACCACAAATGGATCAACTGCAACCGCTGATGCTTCACCAGAACACCGCCCAAGTCACCCAGGCTTTCTTCGACGCTGCCGACCGGCATTTCGAGGACGAGGAGCCGCTGCTGGCCTACGAAAACCTGTGGAACGCCGCGGCCCACGCCCTCACCGCCGTGGCGGATGCGCGCGGCTGGCCGACGGACGACCCGCAAGACCTGAAATCCGCCGCCGAGCGCCTGGCCAACGAGGCCCGCGACCACCACCTGCGCCACCAGTTCGCCGTGGCCCTGCAGTTTCGCGCCAAGTTCAACTACGGCTTCGTCGAGCGCCACCAACTGGCCGACTACTGCCGCCTCATGCGTGAGTTCGTTGATCGTATGCTCGCCCTTCTGGACGCCTACGGGCAGGTTGCTCCCCAGTCTCCCCAGGAGCACGCCGGGGCGGCGCGGGACGCGCTGCGTTCTGCCGAAGCCCACTTCGCCGCCGGAGACAATGCCGCCGGCTCGGACCGGCTCTGGCAGGCCGCCGTCCACGCGGTAACCGCCGTGGCCCGCCAGCGAAGTTGGCCCAGCGACGGGCACCACGCGGTGAAGGCCGTCGCCGACCGCCTCGCCGCGGGTGACCCCGCCGTCATCGCCGGCTTCTTCGCTGCCCAGCAGTTTCACGCCAACGCCGCCCACGATTTCATGGAACCCGACGACGTCACCCGGGGCCTGCCCCTGGTGCAGGACTTCGTCCAATGGGTTCTGGCCCTGCTTGAAGACTGACCTGGGATCAGACATTGCCGCAGCCGGGCGCATCTGCCATAATCGCGCCATCCCCTGTTGCTTTACTGGACCTTTCCAATGATGACCCCAGCGGATTACTACCTCCTCGGTCTGCTGAGTTTCATTGCTCTGCTGCTGATTGCCATCCTTGGCATCCTCTACCGCCAGAGCCGTGCCATCGGCCGTCTGGAAGGCCAGATTGCCCGGATTGAAAGGCTGGAGCAGGAAATGGTTAACTTCCGCGAACAGCTGGCCGATTTCCGCGAACAACTGGCCGAAGTCAGAGGGCTGATGCGCGCGCTGCATGACCGGATGGACCTGCTCACGCGCCACCGCCATGACGACGCCGGCCGCGTCGTGATCACTCCCGAAGAAGTCGTCGCAGATTGATCCCACCCGCGGCGTCTTTTCGCTGCTCTGTTTGACAATTTCCCAATACGCCGATATTTGCCGGTCCTCAAGGCCGGCCCACAGCAATGGAAAGGTTAATGATGCTTTCTCCTGCAAAATACGTCCTGCATAGGTGGCAGCTCCTCCTCAATCCCGGTCTTGCCACTCAGGGCATTCGCGAACGTCTCAGCAACCAGGAAATGCGGATCGAACATCTCGAGAAGCGGGTCGCCGAGCAGGAAGCGGAACTCCAGGTCCTGCGCCAGAGGATGGACGAACTGAGCGAACAGGTGTCCAATTTCCTCCGGCGGGAGCTGTAGCCCCGCTCCGTCACCACGTCCCCAGCGACGCCGGGCCGTCCTGCCGAAACCGCGCCTCGAACCGCACCGGCTCGCCGGCCGCGCTGCTGATCCGGTAGGACAGGCACACGAACCGGCCCGACACTCGACGCTGACCCGGCCCGTTGCCCGCCGGCCCGTACTCCACAGCAACCGTCCGGCCGACGATGCCCGACAGCACGGCGTCCGGGCCGATGTCCGGCGTGTCGTCCCACCGGCCCGACAGCGTGAACTCCTGGGACAGCTCCGTTCCCGCCGCGGTTCGGGGCGCGCTGTCGTTCACGCCGGCCGCGTCCCGCGCGCTCAGCTCCCGGCCCAGCGGCCCGACCCGTTCCACCCAGGGCGACAGGTCCCGCATCACGCCGCCGGAGTCCTCCACGGCCACGTAGCTGCGCCCCGCGCTGGAATATCCCGTCATCGCTACACTCCGAAGACGGCGGCGCGCCGGCGATACGGTTCCAGCAGCGCCCGAACCAGCGGGGAAACTTCGCTATCATCGCCCCCGACCTGTCCCTCCAGTGGCCGGAAGGGCGCGCCCAGCCGCTCCCGCCACCATAGGGCGACCTGCTGCAGGCACGCTTCGGTCACCGCGGCCGGATAGCGATACACCGACACCCCCGAGTTTGCAGCGTGCATGGCCGGCGTGGTGCCGTTGACGCCCCGCCGCACGGTGAGCGTGGTTGCGTCCTGGCCGTCGACGGCATTCGTCACGTACATCTGCTCGTTGCCGATCCGCACCGTGTGTCCGGACGACAGCGACACTGCCGGCGCGCCTCCGGGTGCGGCCACTGCGATCTCAGTGTCCTCCGTCGCGGCGCCGGCGCCCGACACCTGCAAGCCCGTGTCCTCGCGCACGTCGCCGTAGCCCCACGCGCCGGCGATGATCACGCCGCCCCGGCTCAGTGGGAACCGTCGCCCGCCGGCTGTCGCCACGATGCGGGTGTAGGGCCGACCGTCCGGTTCCGTGGGCGCGGCGTTCAGCGGGTAGGCCAGCCAGTCGCCGGAGTTCCAGCCGATCCAACGGCCGGTGGATCCCTGGCGCACCCGCACCTCGTCGGCGGACACCAGGTCCGTCACCACCAGGGTGACGCGCCCCGTCCCGTCGAACCGACGCTCTCCCTGCGTGGTAAAGAAGTGCCGGTCGCAGTACCCGTCGATCCAGCGGGACGCCGTTTCCAGCATCCCCAGCAACCGTTCGTCCCGTGTGTCGTCCGGCGCGTTCAGAAACGCCGCCGATTTCAGCGTGGTCAGGTCACCGTAAACGTTGGGCATCATTTCTCCCATTGTCAGAATCAGGATTACCAGGATTTCGGGATTGGCACGATAGTGGCCTTGCGGCGGCGAAACCATGCCAATCCTGCGAATCATCAAATCCGGTAAATCCTGATTCAGACGACTACACCGTGATGTTGTACTGCAACGCCGTGTGCTTGGCCGACGCCCGCGCCCCCGTCCGTTCCATGAACGCCAGGCGCATGCTCACCACCATGATGTTCTGCCGCTTCTGGATGTCTCGCGTCGTCTCGATCATCAGCTCCCGGCGGAAACCCAGCCGCCACTGCGTCCGGTTCACCGCCAGCAGCCGGCCCTTGGTGTTGCCGGCGCCGCCGTCGGTCACCTTGCCGTCGGCGTCCGACTGCGCCAGTTGCTCCGACACGATGACGGGGATGCCGTCCACCTGGGCCAACTGCCCGTTGAGCAGCGTCGCCTGCGGCCCCAGCTTGTCCAGCGTGCGGAACTCGCCGATGCCCAGCGACTTGATGTACGTGCCCACGTCGGCGACGTAGGCCAGCTCCGAGGGGCGCACGCCGTACTTGCCCAGGAGACCCCGGGCCTCGTTGAACATGTCGGCGCTGGGCGCGGCCCCGTGGTCGTTGCCCTGGTCGGTGTTGTCCACCAGCGGCAGGTGCAGCAGTCCGTCGAAACCCACCAGCCAGTGCGCCTTGCCCGCCGTGTTGGCGGAAATGGTCGCGCCGTCGGCGTTGATGTTGTTCTGCGCGGTGGTGTCCGCGTTGAGCAGCACGTCGTCGATTACCTCCACAGCGTTGCGCACCAGCGTGCTCCGCACCTCCGCCGCCATGGCGATCACCGCGTCCTCTTCCAGCGTCAGCGACCACGGAACCTCGGCCACCAGCTCGTAGGCCGTCAGCGTCTGCCGGCCCGTGGTCAGCGCAGTCTCGGTGGCCGCCGTGTTCTCGGTTCCCGGATACCAGGACACGTCGCCAAGTTGCAGCGGGATCTCGAAGGGGTTGGTCGGCATGTCAACCCGGGTGAACAGACCGGCCACCAGGGTATCCACGTTGATGTCCGCCCACAGGGCGGCCGCCTCGCCGGTGGCGACGAGCTCATCGCCGGAGCCGGCCGTGGTGCTGTCCATGGCCGCTTTGAGGTTGGCCTGCCAGTCTTCCAGCGCCCGCGGGTTCACGTCGCCCGGCTCCCGCTGCTGCGCCGCCAGCACGCTGCGCACGCAGGCCAGGTCCAGCGCGTCCATGCCCTGGTACTTGCCAAAGGGGACCCGCGGCCGGTCGCCGCTCCCGGCTCCACCGGCGTAGCGAGCCAGCATGGCCTGCTTCTCTCCGACCCGCTGCTTCTCGGTGAGATCGCCCACGGCCCGGCTGAGCCGGTCGAGCTCTTCCCGCAGCGGCGGCAAATCGGCGTCCATCCGTTGCCGGTAGAACTCGCGCACCTCCGCAACCTCGTTCTTGATCGTCTCCAGTTCCCAAGTTGAAAGCGTCATACCTTTGCAAACTCCTTGAATTTTGTGAGCGCCAAAATTTTGTGGATCGTCAGAATCAGGATTATCGGGATTTGCGGATTATCAGGATTGGAACCATTCCATCATGGAGACTCCCCAATCCTGGAAATCTTTCAATCCGGCAAATCCTGATTCTGACAACACCGTCACGCCCGCAGCCCACGCAGCAGCCCCACCACCTCGTCCAGCGAACGCCCGGCCTCCGCCGGCGCCGCGGTCGAACCCATCGTTTCCTCTGCCAGCAGCGCGCCGCCGTTGGCCGGCACCGGAACCGCAGAGATCTCCAGCAGCTCCTGCTCCAGGAACCGGATGCCCAGGAACGCGCCGTTCACCGGATCCCGCCGCTCCTCGAACCGCAGGGGCCGGAAGCCGACGGACACGCCGCGCTGGTAGCCCTGGCGGTACAGCCGTTCCACCTGGCCGGCGAACTCCGTGGGCGCGAACTCCAGCCGCGCCCGCAGAGCCCGTCCGTCGCTCCACACCGCCTCCGCCCGGCCGATGGCCGGCTCGCCGTAGTCGTGGGCCCACAGCACCACCGGGTTCTCCCGGTAGGCGTCCAGCCGCCACCCCTCCGGCGCGACGGTATCGCCGTGCCGGTCCACCTCCCCCGTGGACGCCACGAAAACCAGCGGGCCGGCCACCGTCTTCTCATGGCCATTCCCGTCCCGGAACCGCTCATCCTGAGCCCGTCGAAGGACCTGCTTGCAGACCACCGGCGCCTCGGCCGCGCCCCGCCGGTATGCGTCCAGGGCCGCCAGCAGCGCGGCCCGTCCGTCGGGCAAGCCCCGCGACGAGCGCCAGCCCGTCGTCCGAGCCGACCGCCGCGCTCTCGCATCCATCATCGTCCTCACCATCGTCATCCAGACCTCCCGCCGGCGCCGCCCGATGATCTGCCGGACCGCCGCCCACCCACGCAAAAAGCCGGTGGACCCGACCCGCCATCAGGTCAGTCCACCGGCTCTCGTCTCGCTTGATTTACTACAGCCTATCCGCCCGTCACGCCCACCGTCAACGACACGGTGTCAGCAAAACTATGACAATTTACACTCCATCACCCGCTTATGTCGAACTTGCCAAACCATCACGCTCAAGTAGTCGCAAATATCTCCGAGACCGGGCATTCAAATCCGGCCAGGACCGGCTCTCCGGTCAGGATGTCTCCCACGCCGTACTCTTGTGTCGTACCATCGTCACGACGGGCGATGATCGTCCGGCGCTCAATGTACGCGGTCAAAACCAGGCGCGCCCCGAATTCCAGCCACATCTCCGCTCGGGCGTCAGCCACCGATTCGCGGTAGTCGGGCGAAACCGTTTCCAGCACCAGGTCCGGCGCCACGCCAAATATGTACCCCCGCTCCGGAATGGGCCCGCCGACCCGTTCCCGGGAAATGACCCCAAAGTCTGCGGCTCGCACCGTATCCGGCCCTCGCTCGATGTAGGCTGCTGCCTCCGGACCGTACACAAAGGGCAGGTTGCGCTCCTCGATGAAATGGCCCATGCGCATCCCGATGCGCCCGGTGACTATGGTGTGCATGATCCCCGGCGGCGGCATCTCGATCAGTTCCCCTCGGACCAGCTCGTGACGGTTGCCGTCGTCGGGCATCGCCAGCAAGTCATCGGCGGTCATCAACTTTTTAGCGGTGGTCATCAACAGACCCTCCTGCTGGACATGGACCTGTGCGCTCGCAGTATAGCACCGGTCTGGCTCACATCATCCGGTTAGTTGCTGCCTGCGGTTGATGCTCCGTTGGACTCAGAAATGTTGACTCCAACCGGGCGGGCACGTTAGCATTGTGAGGTAAGCGCGGAGTGGTCGGAGCACGCCGTCCTGCTCAAGGGACAAGCGCCGGACATAGCCGCGCTTCTGCATTACACACTGACCGGTCCGTCCTCTGCGTAGCGGAGGGTAGCCCTTGACAACGACAATCCAATAGTTTGCTGTTGTCAGCAGTACGGGGCCGGACCCTGCGTAGCGGGGACTGGCTCTTTTTCTACGCCACACGCTCCAGGTTCAGCGTCAGCAGTCGCTCCAGTACCTCCCCTCTGCCAGGTCCGCCGGCGGGTTGTACGGGTGTTGTCAATGCTGCACCGTGGAACAGCGTTTGACAAAGTAGGACATGTTGTCCTACCTTTGAGGTCACACTGATCGGGTTATTCTCTGCGTAGTGGAGGGTAGCCCCTGACAATCCCCGCACAGCAGGGATTAGGCAGACTTTGAACGAGCCTTGCGCACGCCATAGTCCTGCTGTTGTCAGCAGTGTGGGGCCGGACCCTGCGTAGTGGGGACTGGCCCCTTCTTACGCCAGCACAACTAGGCCATGCCCTGCCGTCTGGCCGAGGCTGTTGTGGCGCAACTTGCTCGCTACGACAGGCCAGAGCTCCGATTCTGGTTTCGCTAGCAGGTGACGACCGATTGGAGAAACCACCAAATCGGCCATCTGCAATCCCGCTATATTGTCCCGCTTGGGCCGCAAGTTCAGCGCCATAATTTGGTCTGCTATAACTTTGCCCGGCGTATGTCCGATACCGTTGACCTTCAGGTTCGACCATTCGCGTTCCAAAGCCAGGTTTAGCCGTCTTGAGCTGCGGCTTTCCGCGATGATCATTCCGCCATCTCTCACATTGCCGACTTCCTGGCAAAACAACTCTAATACGGCTTCAAAGCAGGCCAGGTAAAGGTCGCGCGAAGAAAATTGGCGGAAAGCCGAGGTGCCTTTGCGTATTACGCACGCAACAACCGAGTACTGCAACCCCCGCATCAGCGTGTTCAGTTGCTCGTAGAACTGCTTGCGAATACCGGCATCCCCCAACGCCTCAAACCCTTTGCGGTTGTGGGCTATGTCCGCAGTATGAAGCGGGATGTCGGTTTGGCCGAGCCATTGACGTTTGAAGTCGTCGAGCGCGTCCGTGAGCGGCCCATCAGCATAGTCTTTGTCAGCGATGATTCCGCCCAGTACAAATATAGGGTAATCAACGCTGTTCGCTGATGGATTATGTTCGCCGGACTCGTCCAGATAAAGGGCTTTCAATATTCGTTCCTGCGTCGTAATTGCCTATGCTGCTTGTCGGGCACATGGGCCTTGGCAACTATATTACCCCGCCCGCTCCAGGTTCAGCGCCAGCACACGCTCCAGTATCTCCCCCTCCGCCAAATCCGCCGGCCACCCGCAGGCGTCGGACACCGCCGCGTCCAGACGGCCGTGGATCTTGTCCAGCCACGTCGGCCGCCGGACCCGTGCGAACCCCCAGAGATGGCTGGATGCCCCGGTCCGTTCTCCTGGCTTACTGGCCGAGGCCGCCCCGGATCAGCGAAACCGTCACAAGGGAGATCGCCAGAAGTATGATGCCGGCGATCGGAACAAAAGCCCATAACCATCCTGCGAAATCGTCGTCCGCAATGATCTCACGTATCTTGCTCACCATTTGGTTCCTCCTTTGGCGAATCATCGGAGCTTGCGGCCAGCGCGTCAACCTGTTGTTGGAAGCCGACTAGAAAGAACCCAAGGCTGCTACCGGACAGAAACAAGATTATCCCCAGGTCAACAAAAAACACAGAAATAAGCGTGCATACCAGCAGCACAGCGCCAATGACTGTCATCCTCAGGGCCGCTCGGTGCTTTACCTGCTGGTAATGCGACGTCGGCATGAAACGCCAGCGCCGCGGCCTCATAACATATTCTCCTGGCAACAGACGCGCATCGCGATCGCCTACCCGTCAACTTCAAGATAGCGCGCCCCGACACGATTAGCAACCGCGCGTGAGACGTTACCCCTCACCAGCCCGCTCCAGGTTCAGCGCCAGCAGACGCTCCAGCACCTCCCCGTCGGCCAGGTCCGCCGGCCACCCGTAGGCGTCGGACACCGCCGCGTCGAGACGGGCGTGGATGTTGTCCAGCCACGTCGGCCGCTGGTTGTACAGATTCGTCAGCGTCCGTCTCCGCAGTTCCGCCGCGCTGACGCCTCTTGATATGAGATCCGGCGGATTCAGCCAGCCCTCCCGCAGCCGGTTCAACTCCGCCGCCGCCGCGCCGAT
>DAOUHZ010000152.1:0-74341 GCA_034428455.1 Dehalococcoidia bacterium | reverse complement strand
ATAACGGATTATAACAAGCAGCCCAAAGCCGTTGTGGTAACATCGGCGCACCGTACGAATTTGGAGGTAGCAACGTGACCACCGCCGACCGACTGAACGTAATTCCCCTGGGCGAAGCAATGTTCACCCAGCGGGCCATCCGCCGGTTCAGGACAGATCCCATTCCGGCCGACGTGATGCAGGACATCATGGAGGCCGCCATCCGCGCGCCCAACGGTGGCAACACCCAGCAGTGGCACTTCATCGTGGTTCAGGAAGAGGAGACGCGCCGCAAGTTGGGCGACCTGTACCATGAGGCATGGTGGGCCAAGCGGGCGGACGCGGGCATCATGGGTCCCCAGGACATCCCGCCGGGCCGTCACCCCATGCGTTCGGCGATGCGGCTGGCCAACGAGATCGGCGACGCGCCGGTGATGGTCCTGGTGTGCGCCACGGCAAAAGGGGCGCAGGCGGCTGGCTCCGTGATACCGGCCGCGCAGAACATGCTGCTGGCGGCGCGCGCCTTCGGCATCGGCGGAACCATCGCCACGCTGCACCCGGTGGTGGAGGAGCGGGTCCACGAACTGTTCGGCATACCGGACACCGCGCAGGTGGTGTACTGCATGCCCTTCGGGTATCCCCGGGGCAACTTCGGGCCGGTGACGCGGCTGCCCCTGAGCGAGGTGTGCAGCTACGACCGGTGGGGAGCGCCGCCGGATTAGATTGCCAGCCTCGGCGTGATAATGGTCGCCACGCCGAGGCTGTCGGCAAGCTCCTGTTGGGCGGGACCGATGTTGCCGCCGACCGTCAAGGCAAGGGCCGGCGTACCCATGATTACGGACAGTGTATCCGCCCGTTCCCTGGCTCGTGTGATGTCGTAGTCGGCGACGTTTATCGACACTTCGGCCACTGCATGAACTGCCTGCCGGTCGCTACGGCGGTGAGCTGCGAGGATGACATCGGCCCGTTCCAGGTGGTCTCCCTGTTCCTCGGTGATGACGTTCTGGTCTTCGGCGTCGTTAATAAGTTCCTGAAATTCCGGTGACCTGGCGACAATCCAGCTTTGAATGATACGAGCGCGTGTAAGCCCCAGACTGCGACTGGCTATATTCACGATGTCGCTGTGTACCCGCCTTTCAGCCTCCGCCCCTTCCAAGTTGCCCAACCGGCCTTCGATGCGATCCAGCCGCTGGGTGGTTTCCGTTCGCCAATCCTTCATGTCTGACATGTCGGTCTGGAGTTCTGACATGTCGGTCTGGAGTAGGGCGACGTTTGAATCCAACCGGCTCAAGCGTTCGGCCACGAGCCGGTTGTTCTCCTCCGTCACCCGCACGAATTCGGCGAACCGCTGGGGTAGTTCCAGCAGTTCGCGGCCGAGCAATATTCCCCGGATGGTGTCGTTCCACTCGGGCTGCTCGTTGATGATGCGGACGAAGTCGGCGATGTCCCTGATTGTAGTCATGCAACTATTGTAGCCGATCTACCGCGTGCGCTCGTAGCGGTAGTCGCGGGCCGTGCCGCGCTCCGGCGTGGCCGTCGGGCTGTTGGGCAGGTACGGGTAGTTGGGGTCGACGCCGACCCTGGGGGCCAGGGTGTTGCGGAGGACGCCGATGTTCTCGACCTCCAGCTCTACGGTGTCGCCCGGTTCCAGCCAGCGGGAGGTCTCGTAGCCCTTGCGGATGGACTCGCGGACGGAACCGCCGCCGACGGTGCCGCTGCCGATGACGTCGCCGGGAGCGATGCGACTGTCTTTGGCGGCGCGCTGGATGATCTCGCCCCAGCTGTACCACGCGTTGATGGTCTCGCTGTCGCGGAGCCAGTCGTCGCCGTTGACCCGGACGTGAGCCTTGAGGTCCAGCCGGCCGTCCTTGATGTGGGGCATCATCTCGTCGGTGGTGACCACCCAGGGGCCGATGGACGATGCCGAGTCCTTGCCCTTGGCGGGGCCGAGGCCGAAGGTCATCTCGTCGAACTGCAAATCGCGCGCGCTCCAGTCGTTGAAAATGCAGAAGCCGGCGATGTATTGCAGCGCCTCGGAGGCCACCACGTTGGTTCCGGCTTTGCCGACGATGCAGCCGATTTCCAGCTCGTAGTCCAGCTGCTCGGAGGCGGCAGGATACGGCACGTCCTCGTCGGGTCCGTAGATGACCAGCGGGTTGGAGAAGTAGAACACGGGCATGCGGTACCAGACCGGATCGATCTGGCGGGTGCCCTGGGACGTGGCGTGCTCCTCGTAGACGATGTAGTCGCGCACCGTGGGCGGTTGGAGGATTGGGGCCCGGAGGCGCACGTCGGCCAGGGCCACGGTGGGTGCGGCGACGCTCCCGGCCAGCGCGTCGCCCACGCGATCTACTGCGCCGTCACCGGTGTCCAGCAGGGCGCGCACGTCGGCCAGCGGCCGGTCGGAGCCGATCAGGGCAGCCACGTCCACCACCGCGTCATCCCGGAGGACGCCACAGCGGGGGCCGTTGCCGTTGTCGTAGGTCAGGAGTTTCATGGTTGGCGTTCCTTTTCAGTCAGGCGCTGTTGGAATAGCCGGCTAATCGCTCGGCGTCGCTGATGTAGTCGGCGGTCCGACGAATGCGGCGTTCAGTATCGTCAATAGGCTCGCAGAGCCCCAAGTAGAAGCAGTCGCCATGCAGCGTGCTTTGTCGGGAATGATAGCGCCGTCGCATGGCACGGAATACCTGGTCTTCCGTAGCCAGCCTAACCAGCCCTCTGGCCGTATCGGAAGATATTTCCGGTTCCGTGCCCGTGCGGGCCAGTATGAGGGCGTCAGTGGCGCGCTTGGTGGCGCACCAGGCCTTTTCGGCAGCGTCGCGGATGTCGCCGGCCTCCAGCAGCCGCAGCGCGTCGGCGTGGAGGGCGCGGGCGTCGGCGAAGACGGCGGATATGCGGTCGGTGGTGGTTGTCATCGGGTATCAGCTCCTATCAGTTCACGCGCCGTTGGAATAGCCGGCTAGTCGCTCAGCGTCGTTGATGTAGTCGGCGGTCTGGCGGATGCACTGATGCGCCATATCCAACGGCACGCAGAAGTCCAGGAGAAAACAGGTTCCATACAAATATCCCTGCTTGATGTGATAACGTTTGCGCAGAGAGCGGACAGCGTAGTCCTCCGTGGCGAGTCTTGCCAGCCCTATCACGGTATCGGAAGAGATTACCGGTTCGCTTCCCGTCCGCGCCAAGATCAAGCCATCGGTCGCCCGCTTGGTGGCTTGCCACGCCATTCCTGCGGCGTCGCGGATGTCTCCGGCCTCCAGCAGCCGCAGCGCGTCGGCGTGGAGGCTGCGGGCGTCGGCGAAGATGGTGGGTACGCGGTCGGTGGTTAGCATTCGAAATCCCTACCCGAAACTACACGCGTCACTTCGACCTTAGTCAAAACGGATATAACCTAACACCCCAAGTATCCAACCTTCCGTTTGGGCCCAACTACATTCTTGGGGCGACAGCTCAGGTTTGAAGTACTGCGCGAGGAAACCCTTACGGTCCGCATGAGACAACCATCCCGCGACGCTATAGGCATCATGCTGGTGTCCGGTCATGTCGCCTCGTTCGAACCGCCACTTCCAGAGGGCAGGGTACACCTCCACAATAGCTGATTTGCCTTGGGGAATGTCCCACCCATCGAATGGCCAAAAGTGGACTTCGTCTCCCAATTTCCTACGGATGCACCGCAACCATGGAAGCCCCGCGTGGGTAGCAGGAGCTACTTGGCCTGGGATACCAAAATGAAAAACCGACTTGGCCGAACCTGAAAGCTTGTCGGTCAGCCGAAGCCAGCTGGTTTCGCCACAGCGCATCTTGCCACTGTTTTCGCGTATATCTTTCACGAGCGCATCGTCTTTGTGGGTAGGCCAGTACCTCACGAAATCATCGAGGAAATTGTCCCAGCTGGGCCCGAGTAGATTGTTGTACTTCTGGAAATAATCCTTTGGGAACGAAAACGCATGGTCAATACCCACTAGAGTTGGGGTGTCCTTTTTCTGGAGCTCGTCAACTAACCATTCAGCAATCTTCCTACGAGTCCACGACCCTTCTCGCGGACAGGCTATTCGGGGAGGGGCGTCGCCATCCGCAAAATAGACGGCCAACGCATCATCTCCTTTCTTATCCTTAGGTGTAACCACCGGCTTCTTCGCTCCCGAGTAGTCGATGCCGATTGTGCGTTTGAATGACCTCTTTCCCATTATCCTCATCACCATTGGGCGTAGGGGCGAATAGCCATTCGCCCCTACATCCTCGGGATCAGTGCATCGGCGAGAAGCTGGCGGGGATCATGATCTTGTTTTCCTGGCTGACGCGGCCGGGGACGCCGGAGGGCCACTGCGGGATCTTGCTGGCGGCAGCGCGGACCTCGGCGCGGTGGTTCAGGTCCTGGTAGGGCCAGACGTGCATCCACTTGTTCAGGTCGCCGAACTCGGTGTACATGCCGGCGGCCAGGGGGGAGAACTCCTCGCGGTAGGGGAGGGACTCTTCCCAGCGGCGCAGCAGTTCGGGCATGGAGCCGTTCTCGTAGGTGTAGACGCGCATCTCGTAGATGTTGCCCAGAGCCTGGTCGCCGCCCATGGGGCGCATGAAGGGGGCGGGGTTCCAGATCTCGGCGTTCATGTTGAGGATGTTGCCCGGGGTGATCTTGGGCGGCCAGTTGGGGTCCTGGGACGCCTCGGCGCGGATGCGGTTGCGCTCGTCGATGCTCTCATAGCCCCAGACGTGGATGATCTGGTTCAGCGGGCCGATTTCGGTGTGCCAGAAGGCGGCGATGGGCGAGTACTTCTCGCGGTGGGGCAGCGCCTCGGCGAAGGCTTCCTCGGCCTGGGGTACGGCGCCGGGCTTGAGGTCATAGGTGCGGACTTCGTAGATCATGATTCTCTCCTTAAGGTTGTGCTTGTCGTCTTGTGTTTCATGGTCGAGACAAGCCAAGTGTAGCAACGGGGCCGAACGGGGGCAACCGACGGCGCTGCTATAATGCGCGGCAGCACGTGGAGCACACGCTCACGGAAATTCGCGGGGGATCAGATGAGCGCGCGGGAAATGGGCCAGACGGCTCTGGAATACGTGGACGCATCCAAGCGTGAGCAGGCGGCCGGCAACCATGTCAAGGCCGCAGCGCTGATGTGGACGGCGACGCAGGCCACGTTTGCCGCGCTGGCCCAGGCAAAAGGCCTGAAATATAAGGGGCTGGACTTTGGCGGTTTGCTGGAAATCGCCAAAGCGCTGGAAGCTGACGGCTCCGTTCGCAAACTATATTACCGTAGCGGAATCTCGCCGGGAGCATTGTTGAAAGACCACGCCGAGATGGAGGTCCTGGAGGATTACCAACTGGATCTCGCATACGAGACGGCTGAGCAATTCATCCGCGAGTGCCTTAATGACGAATAACACTCTTGGGGTGTACCGAGAGCGGGCCATCCGGCACGAGGCCAGAGCCAGGAATTACCGAAGGCAAGCAGAGGCATTGCTCCAAAGGGATGCCGACGTCGATTGCGGCGGGGCATTGCTCTATGAAGCGGCCAAGCAGTGCATTAATGCCATATCCAACCAACGCGGCTCCAATCCCGGCACAATCGGCGGTAAGGTCAATGTGCTACGAGCGCTCTCCACGGACGAAGACGAAGCCCGCGATTTGATGAGATATTGGCAGGGTGCCGACCGGCTTCATATCCACGCAGATCGTGGGAATCTGGACGCCACTGCATACGCAGGTGCTTGGGAACAAGCGCAAGCATTCATCGAATCCATGCTAACCATCTACCAACGCGACGCCTGAAGGGAGGCCAAACATGGAATACCGCATCAACCACGTACACATCCGCGCCGCGGATCCGCACGCCACGGCGGCGTGGTACGAGAAGCACTTCAACGCGCGCATCGTTTCCGAACGGGAGGTGATGCCGCGCACCATCACCATCGGCATGGAGATGGGCGGGGCGTGCAGGCTCAACGTTTCGTCCAAGCCTCCCGGGTCGTCCGACGAGCGCGCGGTCGCCGAGCTGAATCGGCTGGGGTTGGAGCATTTCGGGTTCGACGTGGAGGATATCGAGGCGGAGATGGAGCGGTTGACCGCTGCCGGCATCCGCACGGTGCTGCCCATCACCGAGACGCCCACCGGCTCCAAGCTGTCGTATATCGAAGGGCCGGATGACGTGCTGATCGAGCTGGTGCAACCGGCACCATAGCCTGAAGGAGCCATGTCATGGCCGACACGCCGCTGCACTACCAGACTATCACCGAGGTTGCGGAGAGGATCAGGTCGCGGGAAATCTCTCCCGTTGAACTGACCGAGGCCCAACTGGATCGCATCGCCGCGCTGGACGGCAAGTTGAAGAGCTACGCCGCCGTCGTGGCCGAGCCGGCGATGGCGGCGGCGCGGACGGCAGAAGCTGAAATCGCTGCCGGAAGATACCGTGGTTCATTGCACGGCGTGCCCATTGCGGTGAAGGACCTGTGTTTCACCACCGGCGTCGCTACCATGGGCGGCGCCCAGGTCCTGCGGGACTTCGTGCCCGATTTCGATGCGACGGTGGTGCGCAAGCTGAACGACGCCGGAGCGGTGATCCTGGGCAAGCTGAACCTCACCGAGGGGGCGATGGCGGGTTACAATCCGGCTTTCGACATCCCGATCAACCCGTGGGGCGCGGATCGTTGGGCCGGCGCGTCGTCCAGCGGCTCGGGAGTGGCCACGGCGGCGGGTCTTTGCTACGGCTCGCTGGGCAGCGACACCGGCGGGTCGATCCGCTTTCCGGCGGCGGCGTGCGGCACGGTGGGGATCAAGCCGACCTGGGGTCGAGTGAGCCGTTACGGAGTGCTGGCGCTGGCGGAGTCGCTGGACCACGTGGGTCCCATGACCCGCAGCGCAGCGGACGCCGGCATCATGCTGCAAGCCTTGGCGGGCCACGATCCCAACGATCCGACGTCGCTCCATGCTCGCGTTCCCGCCATGCTGTCGGGACTGGGCCGGGGTGTCGAAGACATCCGCGTCGGCGTTGACGAACGTTACATCGGCGACGACGTGGACCCAGATGTCGCAGAAGTGGCGTTGGCCGGCGCTCGATTGCTGGAAAGCATGGGAGCGCAACTGGTGTCCGTGGAGATGCCGGATACCCTGCCCTTTTCCCGCGCCTGGGGCGTGCTGTGCTCTGCGGAAGCTGCGGCGGCGCACCGGGAAACCTATCCATCGCGGGCCGATGAGTATGGCCCCTGGTTCCGAGGCTGGCTGGAGAAGGGAACCGGATACAGTGGGGCCGAGTTTGCTGCGGCCAATCAGGTGCGGCTGGCGTGCAACGGCATCCTTGCGGGGATATTTGAAGACATTGACGTATTGGTCTGTCCGTCAATGACCACCCCGCCGGGACGGGTCACGCCGGAGGAACTGTACGGTCCCATGAGCGAGGATGAGTGGACGTGGGGACGGTTCACCATACCCTACGATTTCAACGGCGCGCCGACAATCTCGCTGCCGGCCGGGCTGAACAACGAGGGATTGCCGCTGAGCATCCAGTTCATCGGCAAGCATCTGGCGGAGCCGCTGCTGGTGCAAGTGGGCGACGCCTATGAGCGGGCAACGGAGCACAACCTGCGGCCACCAGTGTAGGCTGAGAGTGTAGCAATAACGGCCATTGGCGCGAGAAAAGCCAATGGCCGTTTGAGCGCTTACGCCAACGGTCGGAATGCTGATGGCCTAATCGTCGTCGCCGCCTGGCACGGTGAACACGGTGTTGCCATCGACGTCGTGCCGGTGGTTTGCCAGGGCCACGACGGTCTCGTTGGTTCGTCGAACTTCGCCGGTCAATTTCCGAACTTCGGTAGTCAGTTGTCTGACATCGTCCGACAGCGTATCCACGCGCCGGTCCAGCGACTCTACACGCTGGAACAGCCTGCCCAGCCCGAAAGCTCCGCCCAGCAGGAAAAGTCCAAGCGTAATGGAAACGCCGATCAGCGCGTAGGTTTGCGGGTCCACAGGATGCCTGCCATCGTGGTTCTGGCCGATAGGTTAGCGGTGGCGTTAGCCTTGCGTTTGTTCATCTGGCCTAATCATCATCGCCGCTGCCGGGCACCGTGAACAAGATGTTGCCGTCAACGTCGTGGCGATGGTTCGCCAAGTCGATGACGATCTCGTTGGTTCGTCGAACGTCCGCCGACAGTTGCCTAACTTCGGCCGTCAGCGTATCGACACGCTGGAACAGCTTGCCGAGCGCGAAGGCGCCGGCCAGCATCGCGAGTACAAGAGTGACGGAAATGCCGATCAGCGCGTAGGTTTGCGGGTCCATAAAATGCCTGTCATCGTGGTTGTGATCGGTATGTTAGCACGGATGCTATGATCCCGATATCCAGTCGGCGACGCGCTCGCCGATCATGATGGCGGTGGCGTTGGTGTTGGCGCGGGTGACCTGGGGCATGATCGACGAGTCGGCCACCCACAGGCCTTGCACTCCGCGGACCCGGCACTGCTGATCGGTTACGGCCATGGGATCGTCATCGGGGCCGATGCGGCAGGTGCCGGAGACGTGGCGAGACGTGCCGACGGTCTGACGGATCCAGGCGTCCAGAGCGTCGTTGTCGGACAGAACGTCATCCGCGGGGGCGGTGCGGTGGTCGATCACCTCCTGGTAGGCTTCGGACTCCAGCATGTCTGCGGCCAGGCGCACGGCGTCGCGCATTCGCCGCATGTCGTTTTCGTTGTGCAGGTAACGGTAGTTGATCTCCGGTTGCTCCGTCGGATCCGAGGACGCCAGGCGCACCCAGCCGGAACCGTCGGGCAGCTCCAGGGCACACGCGATGCGGGCGATGCGGTCGGGCAGGCGCTCGCCGGTCATCACGTTGAAAACTCCCAGGGTGTGCAGCATCACGTCGTTGGGATATGACGGCTCCTCGGAGGTCACACGTAGCCCGAAACGCAGTGCGCCGGCGTTGGCGTGGAGCTCGACGTGATCCTTGACGCGGAAGGAGACGTTGCCCATGGGATGGTTGAAGAGGTTCTGTCCTACGCCGGGTAATTCGTGA
Organism: Dehalococcoidia bacterium; assembly: GCA_034428455.1. Taxonomy (GTDB): domain Bacteria; phylum Chloroflexota; class Dehalococcoidia; order Lucifugimonadales; family UBA3495; genus Bin87. The sequence goes on along the minus strand of DAOUHZ010000152.1, from coordinate 65,362 downwards.
ATGACCGGGATGCCAAACTGCCGGAGTTGATCCGACGGGCCGACGCCGGACAGCATCAGGATGTGGGGCGATTTCAACGCGCCGGCGCTGAGCACGACTTGGTCAGCTTCAACGGTAAAGATCTCGCCGCCACTCTCGACCTCGACACCGGCGACCTGCGTGCCATGGAAGAGCACGCGGCGGACGAAGACGTTGCCCTTGACGGTGAGGTTCAGGCGGTGGCGCACCGGATTGAGGTGGGTGATGGCGGTGCTCATGCGGACACCGGCCTGGTTGTTCATCGGGATGGCTCCGATGCCAGCGGAGTCGGGCCCGTTGAGGTCGGCGTTGTATGCGTAGCCGCGCTCCATGGCGGCGGCGTGAAAGGCTTTCTGCACGTCAGGCCAGGGCTGGTTCTCGCGTCGGATGATGGGTATCGGGCCTTCGCTGCCGTGGAAGTCGTCCTGGATGTCCAGATCGGTCTCGGCCTTGCGGAAGAAGGGCAGGACCTTCAAGTAGGTCCACTCATCGTTGCCGAAGGATTCCCACCGCTCGAAGTCCTCGGGCAGGCCGCGCAGGTAGACCTGGCCATTGATGGAGCCGGAACCGCCAATGACCTTGCCCTGGGCGATGTTGATCTCGCCCTGCTGGTCGTTGATGGTTCCGTGCAGGTTCCACGAGACCGGGGACCCGGGCTGTTCACCTTCATTGGAGTAGCCGTCGCGGACGGCCTCGGGGAGATGGTCCGCGTTGGGATAGTCCTGGCCGGCCTCCAGCAGAATAACGGAACGGTTGGGGTTCTCAGACAATCGGCTGGCAACCACCGATCCGGCGGAACCGGAGCCCACGACGATCACGTCGTACTTCATGACAATGCCCTCGCTTGCGGTTTGAGATGCGCGATTCTACACTATCGCCAGGACAAGAGTTGACCGGAGGTTGATGATGGCAACCCCCAAGACACCCGCTGACATCCCGATGCTGCCCTACCGCCGTGGTGGGGAGATCGACTATGCCAGCCTGGAATTCGCCCCCGATATAACGGAGAAGCCGCCGGACCACATGGAGCAAAACCGCGAGATACGGGAAATTACCGGGCTGCTCGCCGCCCGGTTCACCGAATTCGACACCCGGCCCGACGTGTTCCTTGATGACGATTCATTCATCTGCTACGACCCAAGCAACCTGAACGTCCGCATCGCGCCCGACGTGTACCTTGCTTTCGGCGTGGACGCGGAGGCGATTCGGCCTCGAAAAATTTACCTGCCCTGGGAAGTAGGCAAGCCGCCCGACTGGGCTATGGAAATCGCGTCCGAGAGTACCGCAGGCACGGACGTCAGCCGTAAACCCGCCATCTACGCCGCCATCGGGATCCGGGAGCTCTGGCGTTTCGACCCCACCGGCGGGCGGTATTACGAGCAGCCGATATGGGGCGCTGAACTGGTCGACGGAGCGTACCGGGAGTTCCCGCAAACCCACGAGCCCGACGGCATCCTGAAAGTGTACAGCCCATTGCTGGGCGTCAACCTGTGCTGGGATGATGGCTGGCCTCGGGTGTATGACCCGGACACACAGACCTACGACCGGAATTGGCGGGCAGTACAAGCGTATGCCATCGCAGTCCGGGATCAGCGGGACGCGGCTTGGGAAGAAATCGAACGGCTGCGCGAATTGTTGCGCCGACGCGACGGTGGTGAAAACGGAGCCGAAGGAGATATCACGCCATGCTGAACGACCCACAGGCATTCCTGCGCTATTTCGATGGCATCAACCGGCGTACCGTGCGGGACATCCAGGCGCTGCCGGCCCCGGCCGAGTCGTGGGCGCCGCCGGCCGGCGAGGGTGAGAACGCGTGGAGCATCCGGCAGATCGTGCATCACATCTGCGAGTCGCGAATGTATTTCGCGCGGGCCTACCGCAACGAGGGGTGGTTGTACGACTGGGAGGTTCCGAGCACGGCGTCCATCGCGGATTGGGTACCGGCGCTGGAGGTCTCGGCGGCCGAGTTTCGCAGCCGCATCGAGGGCACGCCGGCGGACTGGCTGACCCGGCGGATCAAGATGATCGATACTGACGGTATGCTCAGCGGCTGGCGGATCCTGATGATGCTGGTGGAACACGAGGTGCATCACCGCTCGCAGATCGACACCTATGCCGGGATGCAGGGTTGGGACGTGCCGCAGATCTACGGGCGCACGCGGGAACAGATCGACGAGTTGCAGGAAGGCCAGCAGGCGCGCTCTTCAGGCAACTAACTGCCAACAGGAACTTTTCAAGGTGCCGGATGTCGGCCTTTCACCCCAAACCGTCATTCCCGCGCAAGCGGGAATCCAAGAGGTCGTTGTGTTCGGAATGTTCTGGATTCCGGTTTTCGCCGGAATGACGGATTAACTTTGAATGGACCGTGAGCGGTCAAGATCAGGGATTGATGGCGCCGACGCGGTTCTGCACGATGAAGGTCTCGCGGCGTTCGAGGTAGTCGGCGACGAGGTTCAGCAGGGCCTGCGGACGCTCGGCGGCGATGTCGTGACCGGCGTCGTAAACGAAAGCCACGTTGCAGTTGGGGATGTGGCTTCGGTAGATGCTCGGGGCTGCCGGGTCGATGGTGTCATCCGCCTGTCCGAACACTGCCAGCGTCGGGCACTGGATTCCGGCGAGTTGTGCCTCCAGTTCCTGGTTGGATAGTACCGAGTCTCCGGCGGGTCGTACCGCCAGGGGCGACACCAGGATCAGCGCCGCTACGCTTTCCGGCGACCGCAGAGCGTGGCGGATGGCCACCGACGCGGCGGACGAAACGCCGATAAGGCCGTAGGGTTCGGAGATTACCGGGGCAACTGCGGCGGCAATCCGGTCTTCCGCTCCTGCGCCAAAGTCGTCCAGGCCAGGCTCCAGCACTACCCACCTTTGCGCCAGGGCGTCCCGGAGGACAGCGGAACTCTCGAGTTTGTCGACGATGACGACGGTCTCGCGTACCTGATCGGAAGACACTGGTTACAGCTCCTTGAGGCGGGGCAGGACCTCTCGCCCGAACAGGTCGATTTCGGCCATCACGTCGCGGTGGGTCAGGCTGGGTTGCTGGAAGAAGAGGTCGATGACGCCGGTGCCGCACTGGTCGTGGTAGGCCTTGATCTGCTCGAAAACGGTGTCGGGGCCGCCGACGAAGGTGAGGCCGGGAGCGCCACCCACGATGTCGCCGCTGGCGCTGCCGGCGAACACGTTGCGGTAGTCAACGTCCTGGCCGGAGCGGGAGGCCTGGATGACCTGGGACACCGAGGAGCGCAGGGCCATGCCGGGCGCGCGACCCTCATCGGTTTGCGCATTGAACCAGTCCTGGGCCTGGCGGTCGGTTTCGGCCAGGTAGATGCTGCCGCGAAATACCAGTTGGTCCGGCTCGGGCTGCCAGCCGGCGTCGTCGCACCAGTGGAGGTATTTTTCGGTGATGCCCGCTACTTGTTCCGAGGGCACGAAGGACACGCCGAGGCCCAGGCCGTGCTCCGCGGCGTACTGCACCGCATCATCGCTGCGAGTCGCTACCAGCGCTGACGGGAAGGGTTGCTGCACCGGACGAGGCCACACGGCCACAGTGCGATACTGGTAGTAGCGACCCTCCCACGAGAAGGGTTCGGGCTCGGTCATGGCCTTCAGGATCAGGTCCATTCCTTCGAGGAGGCGTCCCCGACCCTCTGACGGGTGGACGCCGTAGACCTGGTCCTCGTTGGGGGTGCCGCGCAGGAAGCCCATCACCAGGCGGCCGTTGGTGATGTTGTCCAGTAGGGTTAGTTCTTCTGCGGCGCGCACTGGGTTGTTGAGCGGCAGCAGGGGGCCGAGCATGGCGATCTTCACCGACTTGCATCGCTCGGCCACCGCAGCGGCCATGACGGCGGGTGTGCCGGTGGCAATCCGGCCCGAGTAGTGGTGCTCGGAGAAGCTGACCCACTCGAAGCCCATCTCCTCGGCGAATTCGCACTCTTCGATGCCGTCCTGGTAGCTCTGCACCGAGGTTTCGGGGTCGCTGTAGGATGGCGGTGTGGGCCAAGTGGGAGGAAAATCCCGCCGGTGGGCGTATCCCATGGCGCCAAGATAGGATGCTTTCATGCGTCGATGCTCCTGCGATCCTTTCTGGCGTTGCCGCCAACGTGGCTATACGGGTCTGTGTTCGGCCATGGGACCGTGCTAGCGCTGGCCGCGCCTCTCCTCAAAGCTGGCGGTGATCGCCTGCTCGGCGCGCTTGCTGTGTTCGGCGATGAACTGTTCCAGGCGGCGGATCTCCACCGCAGTTTCTTGAGATGGGTCCGTGCGGGCGGCCTGTTGTTTCAGCTGGGCCAGCTCTTTCCGCGCCTTGTCAACCTGTTCCACGGATTCCAGGGCGGCGAGTTCGTCCAACGCCGCCTTCTTGATGGTGAGCAGGCGCCGATGGTTCTCCTCGGCGTCCCGCAGCCGCTCTTCGACCTCGCTCATGGCGGAGAGCGCCATGTCCAGCGGGGCGCGTCCGTAGATGGTTTGCCGGGGCAATCGGCGCAGCTGAGTACGGAACTGGGAAATGGTGACGTCCAGCTGCTCTTCCTTGTGGCGGATTTCCGCCAGGGAGAGGCGCAGGGCCGCCATGGCCTGTTGAAGTTGGGAAACTGACGACATAATGCTGGATAAACGTTGGGGCGAAGGATCCTTCGCCCCATTGGATTTCGTGGCTGAACTAGCTCTTGAAGCCGACTTTGGGCAGCACGCGCTCCAGGGCTTCCAGAACTTCGGTGATGTCGTCCTTGGTCACCCATCCCAGGTGACCGATGCGGAAGCAGTGGCCGGTCAGCTTGCCCTGCCCGCCAGCCAGGACGACGCCTTCGTCCTCGCGCATCATGGACATGAGCCGGGCGCCGTCGATGTCCTCGGGCATCTTGATGCCGGTAACGGTGTTGGAGGCGCGAGATTCGTCGTTGGCGAGCAGCTCCAGACCCAGGGCCTTGACGCCGGCCCTGGTGTATGCGGCGACCTCGGCGTGCCTTTCGTAGACGTTCTCCAGCCCTTCGTCGAGGATGTGATCCAAGCCCAGCCGCAGGCCGTAGAGCAGCGCGACGTTTGGCGTCCAGGGGGTCTGGCCACGGGACAGGGAGCGCTCGGCGGCCATCAGGTCGAAGTAGAAGCGGGGCATTTTGGCGTCCTGGTAGGCTTCCCAGCCGCGGGCGCTGATGCTGATGAAGGCCAGGCCGGGCGGGATCATGAAGCCCTTCTGGGAGCCGGTGGCCACCAAGTCGCAGTTCCAGCCGTCCACCGGGAGAGGGATGCAGCCGAGACTGCTAACGGCGTCGACTAGGAGCAGCTTGTCGAACTCGCCCTTGACGACGCGGGCGATGGATTCCAGGTCGTGAGTCACACCGGTGGAGGTCTCGTTGTGGGTGACGAGGACGGCCTTGATTTCGGGATCCTTCTGCAGCTCGGCTCGGATGGCCTCGGGGTCTATGGCGTCGCCCCACTCGAAGTCCATGCGGGTCACGTCGGCGCCGTAGCCTGCCGCGATCTCGACGAAGCGGTCGCCGAAAGAACCGGCGGTGGCGGCGATGACCTTGTCGCCGGGGGACAGGGTGTTGACCACCGCGGCCTCCAGGGCTCCGGTGCCGCTGGAGGTGAGGATGTACAGGTCGTTGCTGGTCATGAAGACCTGCTTCAGACCGGCGGTGGTGGCCTCGATCAGCTCCTTGAACTCGGGACCCCGGTGATTGATCATGGGCAGGGACATCTCGTCGACGATGTCGTCGGGGATGGGGGTCGGACCCGGGGTTCGCAGGTTCTGGGGGGCGATCTTGGTCAAGGTCATCGGGAAAGCTCCTGGTGCGCGCGCGAGGGCGCGCATTATTGGTCTGTTGGGCGACTATGGTCGTCAGCGCTGCGCGTCATGCGACGGCGGATAACAGCGTGATCTTGTTCACACGCGGCCATTATTATAGCAAGGATTTACGAATCCGTTCCGGGCGCGCCCGTTTCGTCGCCCTGGCTGCCGGGGTCACCGAGCAGGAATTCGCCAACGGTCAGCACCACGTCGGGGAAGGCGCGGGGGCTGATTTGACCGTCAGCGGGGACGATGCGGCGGCTCTGGTACACGCCGTCAACGGGGTCATGGAAGGCTTCCACCTGTCGGGCGGGCACGTTGGCGATCCATACCTCGGGGATGCCGGCAGCTGCGTAGTGAGGGAGCTTAAGCTCACGGTCACGCCGTAGAGAACTGTCCGCGACCTCGATCACCAGCAGCACGTCGGCCGGAGTGGGCCGGTTCCGATGGTAGTCGCCCCGGAACCGGACGACTGCAATATCCGGCTCGGGCAGTCCATAATCGCTCAGCCGGATCGAGTTCTGAACTCTCACGAGAGCTCGGTCGTAGAGACGATGTGTCAGTTCGCGGTTAAACAGGTCAGTGCCGAATTCGTGAGGCTCTCCGGTGGGGGGCATGACATAAATCTCTCCGTCCAGCAGTTCCAGGCGCTCGTCCTCGGCCAGGATGCCGGCGTCGATCATGGCGCAGTATTCTTCTACAGTGAAGCGGCGCCGGGTTGGCGCGGCGGTTTGCGCGGGCAGAGCAGTTGTAGTCATGGCGTCACCTCATTCAAGCAGGAAGTCGCCCACGGTCAGTTCTACGTCAGGGAAGGCGATGGGGCTGATCTGCCCGTCGGCGGGGACGATGCGGCGGCTCTGGTACACGCCGTCCACGGGGTCGGAGAAGGCTTCCACCTGGCAGGCGGGCACGTTCGCGATCCAGACCTCGGGGATGCCAGCGGCGGCGTAAAGAGACAATTTGATCTCACGGTCGCGCCGCAGCGAGCTGTCGGACACCTCGATGAGCAGGAGCACGTCCTCCGGTTCGGGCAGATGACGGCGGTAGTCCGACCGCAGACGGAGCACCGAGAGATCCGGAAACAGCAAGGTTTTGTCATCTACCCCCAGAGGCCCCTGTACCTGCACGCGGGCGCGACCCCGCAATGAAGACTTGAAAAAGTCATCGAAGAGGTAGGTGATGTCCCCGTGAGCCGCTCCTATAGGCGCCATTGCAAACACTTCTCCATTCAGCAGTTCAACCCGTTCATCCTCCGCCAGGATGCCGGCTTTGGCCATGGCGTAGAATTCATCCACGGTGAACCGGCGCCGGGTCGGCGTGGCGGTTTCTGCGGGCAGTGCGGTGGTCGTCATGGCGTCACCTCGCGGGTCAGATGCTGCCGGAGAGCTGGTTGATCACCAAGCCGGTGGGTAGTTTGGGGTAGAAGAAGGTGGACTTGGGCGGAAGGCGGTTGCCGGCGCTGACGATCTGGCGGAAGGGTTCCAGCGGGAACGGCTTGAGCAGGATGGCTGCCTGCTGCTCCCCGACGTTGACCTGCTGGACGATGGCCTCGTGGTCGGGGCTGTAGTCGATATGCTGGGCCAGGGCGTCACCCAGCGCCGGCGTCAGCACGCGCTCCTGCAAAACCCACGCCTCGGAGACGGCCAGCTGACCCCAGGATGACCAATCGATATCGGATCGCAGCGTGTGGATGGTGGGCGGAGCGTCGGACCAGAAGACGGCGAAGCAGTGGGCGTTCTCGCCGATGCGGGCCACGTCGGCGACCGCTGCCGCCGGCGTGATGTCGGGGTTCAGAGGCCGCGAGTCGAAATACTCGCCCATTGTGGAACGCACGGCGTCCAACTGCTCAGACGACATGCCGCCGGCGACGCGGTGGTAGGGCAGCAGCAGCAGGCCGGGATCGTCGAATTCGACGAGGGACATCATCACGTAGTTGCTGGCGGCGAGGTCGTCGGATTGTTCGGCGTCGGGCCGGCTGCGCCGGTAGCGCAGGGCGGCCTCGTAGCGATGGTGGCCGTCGGCGAGGAATATGGCCCGGCCGGCAAAGATATCGACGATGTTCGACTGAGTTGCCGCGTCGTCGATGCGCCAGAATTCCGCGTTGCCCCCGGCCGGTGTGGCGGCGGTGGCGTCCGGCGGCTCGGCGATGATCCGGTCGAATACGCGCTGGAGGCTGCCTTCGGAATCTCGGTACAGAGACAGGATGGGGCTGAACTGGGCCTGGCAGGCGTCCAGCAGGGCCACCCGGTCCAGCACCGACGGCTCGCGGGTGAATTCGTGGGGCAGGACGGATCCGGCGTCGTAGTCCTCGACCAGCACGTCGGCGAACAGGCCCAGGTGCTGGTACCGGCGTCCGCCGAAGTCGTAGGCGTGCCGCATCAGATAAAAGGAGGCTGCGTCGTCCTGGCGTATGACACCGTCGGCAAGCCAGCGTTGGAACAATCCCGCGGCCTGTTGGTAGCCGGCCTGGGGGTCCACCGGGTCGGGCTGCTCGCCGCCCTCGAGGTGGACCGCGTTGTAAGGGCTGCGCTGTTGCAGCTCAGTCTTCAGCTGCGGGCCGATCATGTCGTAGGGCGGACAGATTACGGAGGACAGGTTGCCCACGGCGGCGGGATCGTAGCGGCAACCGCGGAAGGGTCTGATGGTGGCCATGGCTTGCGGGGCTCCAGATTTCGGTTGGGCTGCATTATACGATAGTGGATTGGGTAAGCATTGGATGGGGCACCGGTTCGGAAACGGCATGAAGCGTGGGGGACGACATTCCAAGCAACGTGCCAGTTCCGCATCCGCTATCATGTGTCGAATTAACTGGCGAACGTGGGATAATCACAGCCGTGAAGATATTGCGGGCAACAGCCTCACCGCGGGGGAGGTCGACCAATGAGACTGACTGAACTCATAGAACGCGCGCCTTGGCGAGAAGCTGTGCAATTTCGAGATACCTGGCCCCACGAGTACGTCCTGCTACAGAAGGACAATCAGCGCGAACTGTTTCAAGCTATATGTGAAAGGCTTCTCAACGGCGAGGGGGTCCCCTGCCGGTTCTTCACCATGGACAACGTCTACCTGTTCATCGGCAACCACAAATACTGGCTGATGACGCCGCCCGCGCAGATAGATTGGAACACCGAAAAGGTGCTGAACCGGGCCGGTCTCTACAGAGACCGCCGGGACTTCGTGATTCAACCGGGAGATTCCGGAATGGGGGCAGACTATCCGTCCAGCCCGGCCCTCACCGGCTGATGCTCTCTGCACGGTGGCATTGAAAGACGGCTTGACACCTGCTGCGTCAGGGACCTGTCCGCCGTTTCAGTTGAGCAGGATGAGTGTCATGGAAACCGAAAATAACGAGAACCTGGAACTCGCCGCCTCCACTTTGAAGTGGCAATCAGTCCTCAATGAGCTGATGGAGTTGATCGGTCATCAAGGCGGGAATCCCGTCATGGAGCGAACAACGGCCGAAGGCTATAACGGTTCCGTTTACCGCGATCTCGCGCATCTGGAGCTGCTCGTTGAGGAGCAGCGAGTAGAGTTTGACGCCTTTGATTTCATCAGCCGCATGTTCTGGGGCAACGAGGGAACGCGCCTTTGGAGGGATGAGGAGTTCCAGTCAAATCTGCTGGCGTGGCTGCTGAATCCGCAGGGTGACCATGGGGCCGGAGACGGCTTCCTGAAAGGCTTCTTGCGCGGTACCGGAGCGCCGGCGGACCTGGTTGCGGCAGATTGGGACGAAGCAGCCGTGGTCAGGGAGTGGGCCCACGAAGTTTGGGGCGTCGCAGGTCGGCTGGACATTCTGGTCTTGGACGAGACCCGAGGCGTACTTTGCGCGATTGAGAACAAGATCTTCTCCGCTGAGCACACCGAACAGTTGACCCGGTACCGCAAGGCTTTGGAGAACCGGTACGGGAGGTGCCACCGGCACCATGTGTTCCTGTCTCCGAATGGGATGCTGCCTGAAGAGATGGAGGAGCGGAAATACTGGAACGCAGCAAATTACACGACCGTTTTCGAATTGGTACAGCAGCTAGTGCGCGGTGAACTTGGTGCTGTCCGCGAGGATGTGCGCGTGTTCCTGACGCAGTATGCGAGTACCTTGAGGAGAAACGTCGTGCCCGACACAAGCGCCACCGAGACGGCCCGAAAAATTTATCTGGAGCACCGGGCGCTTTTTGACCTCATTTTGCAAAGTAGGCCCGACTACGGAGCGGAACTGAAACGGAGACTGCGGGAAGCCATTGAGAGTTGTGCCGACCTGGAAATATCGGGGGAGACTTACAACTACCTGGGTTTCGTCCCGACCAATTGGGTCCAATTCGTCGCACAGAAAACGTCAGTGGAACCGGGGTTTCCGTTGCTGACATTCGGGTTTTTCATCACCGATGACAACGCATTCCTGAATTTTGGCATGTATCCTGGCAAAGATGCATGCATACGGCGCAGAGTGTTTGACAGCGTCCAGCAGCACAGCGAAGTTTTTAACGATACCGGCGGCAGCTTCAAGGGCGGTTGGGTGAGATTCCACTCTACTGATCGCATACTCGACGACGCCGATTACGACAACTGGGACAAACCCGAAACGCAGGTCAAGATTAGGGAGTGGCTGGCACGCTTCGCCGAACACTATATGAAGGACATGAGCAAAGTCATTGAGGAGTGCCTGAGAGACTATCAACCCAAATAGGCTTGGTTTGTGGCCGGTCTCCAAGCGGGTGATGCAGCGTTACCTCTTCTTGGTTGGGAAGACATCGGGAAGGTTAATGCCATGCGCCATAAACGCTCAAATCGGGAGGTTGCGGTCATATACCATAAACGCGCGCTCGAATGGCCCCGGGCGACCGCCAAACCACTCGACGGTCGCCTGTACTCTCCCTGACTACTCGTTGGGGATCAGCGGCATCACCTCGCGGGAGAAGCGTTCCATGGCTTCCTGCTGCTGGGCGGCGCTTTCGGCGGGGAAGCTGAAGATGAAGTGCTGCACGCCCAGGTCCTGGTACTGACGGAGGTCGGCGGCGATCTGCTCGGGGATGCCGGATACCATGCGGCGGTCGCTTTGCGGCGCGTCATGGAACACGCAGTCGGTGCTGAAGACCAGGTCGACGGCGTTTTCGTCACGGCCGGCACGAGCGCTGACGCGGCGCAGGCGGGCGATTTTCTCGGACAGTTCCTCGGGCTCCAGGATGGCCGGCGGGCGCAGGCCGATGGGCATCCAGCCGTCGCCCAGGGTGGCGGCGCGGCGGATGGCCGGGTTGGTGTGACCGCCGATCCATATCGGCGGGTGCGGCTGCTGCACGGGCTTGGGCAGGAAACCGGCCTCGCTGATGTCGTAGTGCTCGCCGTGGAACTCGGGGTTGTCTGAGGTCCAGAGCTCCTTGAAGATCTGGATGTACTCGTCGGTGACCTGGCCGCGCTGGGCGTAGGTGTCCAACCCCAGGGCCTGGAACTCCTCTTCCATCCAGCCGACGCCGGCGCCCAGGATCAGGCGGCCGCCGCTGAGCACGTCCAGGGTGGCCAGGATCTTGGCGGTGAGCACGGGGTTGCGGTAGGGCAGGATGAGGACGTGGGTGCCCAGCCTGACGCGGGTGGTGCAGCCGGCCAGGAAGTTCAGCGCGGCCAGCGGCTCGAAGTAGGTGTTGTCGCGCTGGAAGGGCGCCACGCCGTCGGCGGCGTAGGGGTAGAAGGACGAGACCTCGTGGGGGATGATGATGTGGTCGCTGACCCAGACGTGATCGAAGGACAGGTCCTCGGCGCGCTGGGCCAGGCTGCGCAGGTTTTCGGGAGAGGCCATGGCTCCCCGGCTGGGCAGCGAGCATCCAAAAGTGACGGGCATGGGTTGCCTCCGTGTTGGGATTCGGAATGGGGTGTGCAGGTGGTGAATCGGGGCGATGCTATACTACCGAGATAGTAGCCGCAAGCAAACTTCCGAGCGAAACGCATATGCCACCGCGACGACGCCGACAATCTCCGGAACGGCAAGATGCCGCCATACGAAAGTACTTGCCCAAGGCCAGGGAATATTGGTCAAAGTGTCCGGCGTATCTGGTAGAGGCTGACCTGTGCCAGGCGGGTGAAAAGGGGTGGGGGGCTGTAGCGCAACTGGTCAAAGCCGTGGCGAGCCACCGGGGTTGGGTTCATTCCGGCCATGAAGACCTCTTATCTGCCGTCCGTCAAATTGCCGACGAATCACCGGACCGGGAAGCAGTCCGGCGACTGATGGGCTCAGCGGAGCGATTGCACGCCAATTTTTACGAGGCGCACTTGGACCGGGCTGATACCGAATACTCGCTTGCCGATGCCGACGCGCTGCTCCGTATCTTATGGGCGCAACTCCCGGACGAGTACACCGGCGGCGCATCGTTTGACGATTGGGTTAAACCGACGTGAATTATGCTGCCCCGAACCCGTCGCGAAACGCCAACCCGCCGGGATGTTCGCATTCGCAAGCACCTGGCCCAAGCGAAGGATTATTGGCTAAATGCCCCCCTGGAATTGGCGCGGGGCGATATCTGTCAGGCCGGCGAAAAAGGCTGGGGCGCCGTTGCTCAATTGACCAAAGCGGTAGCCACGCTGCGCGGCTGGGATCACTACGACCACGAGGCCATTAGAGAAGCAATCACTGTTTTGGCAGCAGAACTCCCGGAACAGGCACAGCCAATTTACCGCGGCATGAGGGCTGCCGAGGCTTTGCACGGCAATTTTTATGAAGTCTATATGACCCTGGAGATGGCCAGCTTCGATTTGTCCGAAGTACGCCCACTGCTTCGTATTCTCTGGGAGTTGCTGCCCGACGAGTACACGGGTGACGCTTCATTTGCCGAATGGTTCGAAGCCGAGGAATAATCATGCCGCCGCGACAACGACGACAATCTCCCGAACGCAGGGACGCTGCAATCCGGAAACATCTGCCAAAAGCGCGGGAATACTGGTCCAAATGGCCGGCATATCTGACCGAGGGCGACGTGTGCCAGGCCGGGGAAAAGGCATGGGGAGCCGTGGCGCAGTTGACCAAGGCAGTAGCCACCCACCGGGGCTGGCAACATTCAGACCACGACAAGATCAACGAGGCCATCCGGGAAATCGCCAACGAGTATGCCGAGGAACGGGAGGCAGTCAGCCGCGGGCTGACTGCGGCCAACATCCTCCACGGTAATTTTTATGAAGTATTCCTGAACCAATACGAGACCGAGCTGGCGATGAGAGACGTTACTGCTCTGGTAGAGATATTGTGGAGTCTCCTGCCCGACGAGTACACGGGAGGCGCTCCATTTGCCGAATGGCTCGAAGCCGAGGAATAACCATGCCGCCCCGAACCCGTCGCGAAACGCCAACCCGCCGTGAAACCCGTATCCGCAAGCACCTGCCCAAGGCCAAAGAATATTGGACCAAATGGCCGGGGTATCTTGCGGAGGGAGACCTTTGCCAGGCCGGAGAGAAGGGCTGGGGAGCGGTGGCCCAGCTCGCCAAAGCAGTGGCGACCCATCGGGGATGGAACCATTTCGGCCACGAGGAGATCCGCACCGTCATTCGCCAGATAGCCGATGAATCGGCGGACGAACCAGGAATACGACGGGCTTTGCTGCAAGCCGAATCATTGCACGGCAATTTTTACGAAATACACCTGGATCGAAGGGGAACCGAGCTCGCCCTTGAAGACGCGAAGTTCCTGATGACAGTGCTGTGGAACCTTCTGCCGCAGGAGTACACGGATGGGACATCATTTGACGATTGGATCACATCCGGTGACAATTGAAGTATGAGCGCCGTTTCGAGTCATACCATTACCAACCGCGTCGTCGTCGCCATGAGCGGCGGCGTCGACTCCTCGGTGGCCGCGCTGCTATTGCACCGGCAGGGCTACGACGTCATCGGCGTCACCATGAAGTTGTACGACATCGACCAGGCGGATCTGCCGGAGTACTACCGTGGGTGCTGCACGCTGGACGACGTGGAGGACGCCCGGGCGGTGTGCCGCCTCCTGGGGGTTCCCCACTACGTGCTGAACGTGCAGCAAGAGTTCCGCGCCTTCGTCATCGATTACTTCCGTAGCGAGTATGAGAACGGGCGCACGCCACACCCGTGCATCGCCTGCAACGACAAGATCAAGTTCAGTTTTCTGGCCCAGCGCGCGCGGATCCTGCAGGCGGCATACGTCGCCACGGGCCACTACGCCCGCATCGAACCGGACGGGCCGGACCGGCGGGCGCTGCGCCGCGGGGTCGATGCGGACAAGGACCAGTCCTACGTCCTGTTCGGGATGCGCCAGGAACAGCTGGCGGCCACCCTGATGCCCGTGGGTCACTACCCGAAGTCGGAGATCCGCCGGCTGGCCGAGGAGGCAGGGTTCCCCAACGCGGACAAGCCGGACAGCCAGGACATCTGCTTCATTCCCACCGGCGATTACCGCGAGTTTCTGCGGGAGCGCACCGACGAGCGGCCGGGCGACATCGTGGACGCCGCCGGCAACGTGCTGGGCGCCCACGAAGGTATCCAGTATTTCACCGTGGGACAGCGACGCGGCCTCGGGCTTTCCGGCGGGCCGCCGCGTTTCGTGATCCGCTTGGAACCGGACACGCGCCAGGTGGTGGTTGGCTCCGAAACGGACCTGTACCGGGACACGCTTTACGCCGATCCGGTGTCGTGGGTGTCCGGCGTTCCTCCGACCGGGCCGGTGGAGGTGACCGTCAAGATACGCTACAAGTTCGCGGAGGCTGCGGCGACGGTGACTGCCGTCGGCGACGGTGCCTTGGTCCGGTTCCGCGAGCCCCAGCGGGCGATTACACCGGGACAGGCGGCGGTCTTCTATCACGGCGAGACCGTTCTCGGCGGCGGACCCATCGCCGGCCACGAGGCTGCGGTAGATGCCGAGCTAGCTGACGCCGCGCTGGTCAATGCCTGACCTTTCCCTGGAAGCGGATTTCCGTGCCCAGGGTTATCGCCTGATTGCCGGTGTGGATGAAGCCGGGCGCGGGCCGCTGGCCGGGCCGGTGGCCGCCGCCGCCGTAATCCTGCCTCCGCACCTGACCGGCGATGAACCGTGGCTGGCCGCAATCGACGACAGCAAGCGTCTTTCCGAGAGGAGACGGTCCGAAGCTGCGACACTGATCCGAGAGAAGGCCCTGGCTTGCGAGGTGGAACTGATCTCACCCGAGGTCATCGATCACATCGGTATCGGTCAGGCCGTAATTAGAGCGATGCTGGCAGCAGTGGACGGGCTGCGTTCGGCGCCGGACGCGCTGCTCCTGGATTGGGTACCCATCAAGGAGTGTCCACTGCCGCATCGGACCGTGGTCAAGGGTGACGCCAGATCGTTGTCCATCGCCGCGGCGAGCATCCTGGCGAAGGTTGCCCGCGACGAGCTCATGATCGATGCAGATCGGCGCTATCCGGGCTATGGGTTCGCCCGGCACAAGGGGTATGCGACGACACGGCATCTGCGTTGTCTGGCTGAGCTGGGGCCGTCGCCCATACACCGCAGATCCTTCAGCCCGTTGCGACAGGCGAGGCTGCTCTCCGATGCCGACCCCCGATGATCCCCGGGAGGGTTCGGCACTTTCCTCGCGCCGGATTGGAGCAATCGGCGAGGAACTGGCGCGGCATCATCTCGAGGCGCGAGGATACCGGGTGATTGCGACTAACTATCGTTGCAGATGGGGCGAAGTTGATCTGATCGCCCGCGACGGGTTGGAGTGGGTTTTCGTGGAAGTGCGCACGCGCCGGAGCGGCGCCTACGGCGGGCCGGAGGAATCGCTGACGGAAACCAAAAAGCAGCATCTCGCGCTGGCGGCGCAGGACTACCTTCAAGAGACGGGCCAATCCACTGTGGACGTGCAATGGAGAATTGATCTGGTGGCCATCAGGTTAGGTTCAGGTCGCCGGGTGCTCAGCATCCAACATCTGACAAACGTGGTTTCGGAATAACGGCCGGCCAGTGCTACAATCTCTGCGGCCGTCAACGAGCCAACTGCCCCGCATCGAGGCTTGCCATGACTACCAAATCACCGAAAACCGGACTGGCCGGCCCTTATTCTCATCTGACGGAACTGCCAACCCCGCCCAAACGTCCTGATGCCATGAAGCAAAGGCGGCACATTGCCAAAGCCGACCAGATTTTGCGCAGCCACCACCGAAATCGCCCCGACGTTCTGGTGTCGGGAGAAGGATACCTCTGTTATGAGGCCCGGGAGGCGCGCAGGTCGCCCCGGCCAGACTGCATTGTTTCCTTCGGCCTGTCCATTCCTCCCGAGGTTATTGAGGACGTGGCCAACGGTTACGTTATCAGCGAAGTCGGCAAGCCGCCCGAGTTTGTGCTGGAGGTGGCATCGGAGAGCACCGGGGAACGTGATTACACCGTCAAGCGTGAAATCTACGCCCGCTTCAACGTTAATGAATACTGGCGGTTTGACTATACCGTCGGTCGTTTCCACGATGCGCCTCTAGCCGGCGACCGATTGGTAGGGACCAGGTACGAGCCCATCCCGGTTGAAGAGGGAGCCGACGGCATAATTCGCGGCTACAGCGCAGAGCTGGAGCTTGAGTTGCACTGGACCTCTGGACAACTGCGGTTTTGGAACCCGGCGACCGGAGAATATCTGCCAGATCTGATTGAAGCCCTGGCAGCGTTGGATTTGGTCGAGTTAGAGCGGGACGCAGCCATAGGCCAGCGGGACGTCGCCATAGTCCAACGGGACGCTGCCCTGGCGCGCATACAGGAACTGGAGGCTGAATTGGGCCGCCTCCAACCTGAAGATTAGCCGGCCCAATGCGGCGGTTGACTGTGCCACACGCTGCTAATAGACTAATTTGCGTTTCGCTGCGGATCGTCTAGACGCAGCGGCAGGCATTAGTGTCATCGCCATGCCTATCGATCTCGCCGAACATATCCGGAACGTCCCGAACTTCCCCATCCATGGGGTGCAGTTCAAGGACATCACCTCGCTGCTGCTCTCGCCGGAAGCTTTCAACGAAACCATCGACCAAATGGTGACGTTGGCCGGTGAGACCGGGGTGGACTGTTTGGCAGCCGTCGACTCCCGCGGGTTCATTTTCGCCGCACCGATGGCGACACGGATGGGACTGCCGCTGGTGTTGCTGCGGAAGGCGGGCAAACTTCCCGGAGCCACGCTGTCCCACGAGTACAGCCTGGAATACGGACAGGCGGCGCTGGAAGTACACGCCGAGGACGTGCCGCCGGGAGCCCGCGTGCTGATCATCGATGACCTGGTGGCGACGGGCGGGAGCCTGCAGGCGGCGGCGAAGCTGATCGAAAAAGCCGGCGGCACCACCGCCGGCATCGGCGTTGTAATAGAACTCATTGGTCTGGGCGGACGGGATGCCCTGGCCGACTATGACCTCTTCTCGCTGGTCACATTCGAAGTCGACGAATAGGCCCAAAGTGCCTTTTGCCGCGTACTCAGGAGGAATTTCCCAATGGCAGACCAAGCAACCATCGGTAACGTTAAAGTCACCGCCGTCATCGACATGGTGCCGCCGCCGCGCGAGCCCTCGGCGATGTTCCCCGACGTCCCCGACTCCGCCTGGGCGGACTACCAGGACACCCTCGAAAATGGCCAGCTCCAGCTTTACTACGGTGTCTTCCTTCTCAACACCTCCGAGCACGTCATCCTGGTGGACACGGGCATGGGCCCCGGCCCGCACCCGGACCGCGGCAATGTCACCGGCAACCTTTACGAAGAGCTGCGGCCGCACCTGGAGTCCAACGTGGGCGTGAACAACACCAACGTCGGCCCCAGCGACTCGGTGAACTATATCATCCACACCCACCTGCACGGCGACCACGTGGGCTGGAACCTGCGCTACTCCGGTGGGATGCCCGCGCCCAACTTCCGCCGCGCCCGGTACGTCATGTCGCGGCCGGACTACGACTACTTCACCTCGGAACAGGGGCGGCAGATGTATCCCTACATCGACCGCCAGGTGATGCCGCTGCGCCGGCTCCGCCTCCAGCAGATCCTCGAAGAGCCGGAACACACCATCAGCGACGAGATCTCCATCGCACCTGCTCCCGGTCACACCCCGGGACACCAGGTGGTGCTGATCAACTCCAACGGCCAGCGCGGCGTGGTCATGGGCGACGTGCTGCACACCATCGCCCAGGTCAGCGAGCCGAACTGGTGCGCCGGCGTTGACACGGACAAGGAGCAGTCCGCCGCGTCGCGCGCCCGGCTGCTGGACGCCGCCGAGGAAGGGGACTGGACCATCTGCGCCGGACACTTCCCGCCGGGCAAGCAGATCGGCAAGATCGCCCGCGTGGACGGCAAGCGGGTCTGGCAACCGCTGTAACCGCAGCCGATACCATCAATGCCGGGGCGAACATTGCTCGCCCCGGCATCACTCCATATCTATTCCGTAAATGAGGGCAATCCAATGAGCATGCCCCGAACCGCCCGGACCCGCACCGGCCGCCCCCCTGAACCTGACGACGGGGTTTATTACCCCATAGCCTCCGACGTACTGCCGCCAGAGGGAATGATACACTTCGTACCACAATCCTATATGCAGTCGGCCCTGGAGACTTGGCTGGAAGATGACGAAACGTTAGTTGCCAGCCAGATGTTCATCTACTACGAGCCGGGCAACCCGCGGGTCTTCGTCGCCCCGGACGTGTACGTCATTCCCAACGTGGGCAATGACATCCGCAATTCCTACTTCCTGTGGCTGGAGCCGGAAGTTCCCACCTTCGCCATGGAGGTAACGTCGCCGAGCACTCACCGCCGAGACCGGGAGTTCAAACGCAACCTGTACGAAAGCTGGGGCGTCCTGGAGTATTGGCAATACGACCCCCACGGAATTCACTTGACGCCATTATTGCAGGGCAACCGGCTGGTAGATGGGCGATACCAACCCATTCCGGTTGACGTCGCTCCAGACGGTTCCCAATGCGTCGCGTACAGCCAGTTGCTGAAACTGGAATTCCTCGCGCGCCGGGAATGGTTCCGCTTCCGCGACCCGATCACCGGTCGCATTATCCCCAACCGGCAAGAGGCGGAGCGAGAGCTACAGCGGGCGGAGCAGGAGTTACAGCGGGCGGAGCGAGAGTTACAGCGGGCGGAGCGAGAGCGCCTGGAAGCCCAACAGACTCTGGGCCGCGAACGGAGCGAACGGCAGAGGTTGGAACGCATCCTGCGCCAGCATGGCATCGAGCCGCCGACTGTGGAGTAGGGTACCGCCATGACGCAACTGCGCAGCCTGTTAGAGCGGATTGAGGCCGGCAGCGGTCCGTCTTTGGGATTTGGATCAACGCAGTCCGGGCGACTGCCCGGCATGGCGCTCATTGCCCGCTGCTCGGGCGACATGGAGGCCGCGCTGGCTGCTGCTGGCGATGCTGCGGATGCCCTGGTCATTGCGGCTCCCGGCCTTTCCCCGGACGGCATTCCGGAGGTGGGAGACCGCATCTGGGGAGCCGGCGGCGCGCCGCTCACGCCTGAGAGCGTAGCCCGATGGCAGGAAGCGGGCGCCGATTTCATGGTATCTCCTCCGCCCGGCGCTCAGGTGGACGCCATCAACATCGCCAGCCCGGGCATGACCCACGGAATGCGCATCCCGGACGAGCCCAACGATGTCACCTGGCGTATGCTTGCCGCCGCGCCCGTGGACTTCCTGGTGCTGGACAAGTCAGCGATGACTGAACCCTGGACCTTCGCAGACCTGGGGCAGGTAGCGGAAGCGGTCAGCCGTACCGACAAGTTCCAGTTCGTGCGGGTCGGCCCGCGCCCCAGCGCCAACGAGCTGCTGGCGCTGCGCCAGGCCGGGGCCGTGGCCATCGTCGCCGAGGCCAACGACCACGGCGCGGAGGGTCTCGCCGCCATCAAGGGCGACCTGATGGCCATGCCCCGCGCGCAGCCGGTGTCACGTCGCGGTGGTCGGACCGGGCTGGAAAGCACCGCTACGTGATTCTCCAGAGTCTCGACCTGCTGCGGGAGAACCCGGCAGCGTTTGTCCTGGTGATCGGCATCGGGCTGATCGGCCTGATCATCGGTTTCACCGTGCATGAGTTCAGCCACGCGCTGACTTCACACATTGAAGGGGATGACACCGCGCGGCGCATGGGGCGGCTGACCTTCAACCCCATCAAGCATATTGACCTGCTGGGGTTCATCCTGCTGCTGGTGGTGGGGTTCGGCTGGGCCAAGCCGGTGCAGGTGGACCCGTACAATCTGCGACACGGGCGGTTCGGGATGTCGATGGTGGCGCTGGCCGGCCCGCTTTCGAACTTTGTGCTGGCGTTCGCGCTGGGTCTGGTGTTCCGCTTCGAATTGCTGCCGGTGGTGACGGACACGCGGTTCATATCCGGGGTCGTCGAGGTCCTGGGCTTCGCTGCGTTCCTGGCGATATTCTTCAACCTGATCCCGCTGCCGCCGCTGGATGGGAGCAAGGTGGTCGGAGGGCTGCTTCCCGGATCCCTTTACCAGTCGTACCTGCAATTCGAGCGATACGGGTGGATACCCCTGATTGCCCTGATCGGCGTAAACCTGTTCCTCAGCTACGCCTTTGGCATCAACTTCCTGGGGCGGATATTGATCCAACCGGCGCTGTTTGTATTCCGACTGGCCACGGGTTTGAGCTGAATTGTCAGAATCAGGATTTTCAAGATTTTAGGATGAGCAGGATTGAAGCGTTTCAGCGGCAAAGGCATGTCAATCCTGTCAATCCCCAAATCCGATAAATCCTGATTCTGACAATCCAATCAGTGCAAACGTCAGGGGCGGGTTTCAAACCCGCCCCTACGAATGCTGGCACTGCGTGTAGCGCGCTACGGGCGCAGCGGGATGGGGCGGTTCTCCTGGTTCTCGGCGATCTGGTCGGTGTCCCACAGCTTGGCGAAGTTGTAAGCCCGGGGGCAGTGGCCGTAGGATTCCTCGACGTTGACGATGATGCCCTGGAGGTGCTTGGAGTTGTCGTCAGTCCAGTAGAGCTCCAGCTCGACCTTCTGGCGTTCCAGTTCCTCCTTGCTGACGATGGTCACGGTGCCGTTGACCCGCACGGTGTCATTGACGCCGGGGATCATGAACAGCAGGCCCACGTGGGGGTTGGAGTCCATGTTCTGGTAGGACTGAAACAGGCGGTTGCCGGCGACGTCGGGGAACAGGAGCCGGGTGCTGTCGATGACCTTGACGAAGCCGGGCCTGCCGCCCTTGGGAGAGGCATCGCAGTTGCCGTCCGGGTCGGACGAGGCCATGACGACGAAAGGCGAAGCGGCGATGAACTTCTGCACGAAGTCGGACATTTCACCCTTGACCTTGATCTTGGCTCTAGGGCTCATCTCGCCGAACTGGTCGTTGAAACGGCTCGCCTGCTGTTCGATGGTGCAGAGGTCGTCGGTTGTTGGGGCAGCGGTGGTTGTCATAGTCTCAGGCCCTCCCGGCGTTCGGTTCCGTTGATGATGGCGCACAGAATAGCGGATTTGGCCGTCACGCGCTACCGTGAATGGGCTTCACGCGCACCTGGTTTGTCATCGCGAGGAGCGCGGTGACGTGGCGATCTCGTTACCTGAAGAAAGACTCCTCAAGCAACGAGATTGCCGCGCTCCGCTCGCAATGACGGTTCAAATCAGATTGGGTACGCTCTCGGTTAGAGGCCCCTGGACAGGGCTGGAGGCCGACGAAATTCGCCGTCATCTTGACATTTACGGCCCCGCAGGTTAGGATTAATGGCAGTTAAAAACTGCATACGCTGCTGGAACCCTTATTCAGACAGGCGGAGGGAACGGCCCTGTGAAGCCTGGCAACCTGCCCCGCTCACCCCGCGGGATGAGGTGCTAAATCCGGCGTCCTGGTGTCTGACGCGATGCGCGCTGATACCAAATTGGGACGAAAGATGAGGGGCGGACTGTGAAGGTGGCTCTCCCAAGTGTGGGTGGGCCTTTATTTTTTGCCTGTCTGGATCGCAGAGTCGGCCAGTCTGGACGCAGCGTAGCACAGAGCGCCACCGACGCACTCCGCATCTTTGACCCATTTATGAACGAAATTCGCCCCATCAACTGGACGGGCAGCCGGCTGGAGCTTTTGGATCAAACGCTCCTGCCCCACGAGCACGTTACGGTTCGCATCACCGACTACCGGACCGCCGCCGCCGCCATCACCGAGATGCGCGTGCGGGGCGCTCCCGCCATCGGCGTGACGGCCGGCTACGCCATGGTTCTGGCGGCCGCCGAGTTGCAGTCCCGGGAGCGGGACCACTTCATCGGCGCGCTGCGGCAGGCCGGGGCCCACATCGCCGCCGCCAGGCCCACCGCCGTCAACCTGGGGTGGGCGGTGCGCCGCATGATGCGGGTGGCCGATGCCGAGCCGGATCCGGGCAGTATCCTGCCCAGGTTGGAAGCAGAGGCGCGCCGCATCCAGGAAGAGGACGAGGCCATCAACCGGCGCATCGGCGAGCACGGCCGAGCGCTCATGCCGGCCGACGGCCAGGGGGTGCTGACCCACTGCAACACCGGCGCGTTGGCAACGTCGGCCTTCGGCACCGCGCTGGGCGTGATCCGGGCCGGCTGGGAGGCCGGCGGCCGCTTCAACGTCTACAACACCGAGACCCGGCCCTGGTTGCAGGGGGCGCGACTCACTTCTTGGGAGTTCCAGCAGTTGGGCATTCCGGCCACGCTCATCGCCGACTCGGCGGCGGGCGTGCTGATGCAGAAGGGCGAGGTGTCGTGCGTCATCACCGGGGCGGACCGGATCGCCGCCAACGGTGACACCGCCAACAAGGTGGGCACCTACATGCTGGCGGTGCTGGCCCACGAGAACGGCATCCCGTTCTACATCGCCGCGCCCACCAGCACTGTGGACCTGGCCATTGCCCACGGCGACAACATCGCCATCGAGGAACGGCCGCAGCACGAGGTCACCGGCTACGGAGGCGCGCCCACCGCGCCCGAGGGTACGCCGGCCTACAACCCGGCGTTCGACGTGACACCGCACCGCTACATCGCCGGCATCGTCACCGAGACCATGGTGTGCCGGCCGTCGTACACGGAATCCTTGCGACAGGCGGTCGATGCAGCCTGATCCTCCAGCCTGTCATTGCGAGCGCAGCGTGGCAATCTCGAAATCCTGTCCATCCCGACAATCCTGTAAATCCCGGTGAAATATGACCATTGATCAACAAACCCGCCGCCGCATGGCCCGCACCGGCCTCACCGCCTGTGATCCGGAGCGCGCCTGCCCCGGCTACACGCTGTATGCGCCCATGTCCGGCGCCGGCGAGGTCTACCTGCTGGACATAAACGGCGAGGTGGCCCATCAGTGGCAGATGCCCTACCCGCCGGGCCTGTACGGCTACCTGCTGCCCAACGGCAACCTGTTTTACGGAGGCAAGGTTCCCGATGACGGAGGCTGGGAAACCTTCGACGGGATGAAGCGGTTCAAGGGCGGCATCATGCTGGAAGCCGACTGGGACGGCAACATCCTGTGGGAGCACCGGGACCCGTACCACCACCACGACGCGCGGCGGACCCAATCGGGCGGCTGCCTCTACATGACGGTGCGGCGAATGGACGACGCCCAGGCGGCAACCATCAAGGGCGGCCAGCCCGGCACTGAAGACCGCGAGGAGTACACCGGCATGTGGGCCGACGTCCTGGTGGAGGTGGATGCCAAGGGCAACCGCGTCTGGGAATGGCCCGCCGCGCAGCATCTGGACCCGGAGCGCCACGTCGTTACCTTCAACGACCTTCGGGACGAATGGAGCCACGGGAACACAGTGGCGCCGCTGGGCGACGACCGGGTGATGTTCAGCTTCCGCAACATCTCCACCGTGGGAATCATCGACAAGGCCAGCGGCGACATCGTGTGGCAGATCGGCGACGAGACGCTTTCACAGCAGCACGACCCGTCGATGCTGGACAACGGCAACGTTTTGATCTACGACAACGGGTCGCACAACCGGTTCAACCCGCTGCCGGCCTCCCGCGTCATCGAGGTGGATACATCTACAAATGAAATTGTGTGGGAGTATCGGGACAACCCGCCCTTCAACTTTTTTAGCGCGTACATCTCCGGCGCGCGACGGCTGCCCAACGGCAACACGCTGATCACCGAGGGCCAGCCGGGGCGCATCTTCCAGGTGACCCCTGACGGCGATGTGGTTTGGGAATACCTCAACCCGCACTTCGCGCCCAATGAGCAGGGCTTTGTCGTCAACAGCGTGTTCCGCTCGACCCACTACCTGCCGGAGCAGGTGCCGCAGTTGCGCTGAAAGGAACGCCCGATGGCAGCGCGACAATCCAACGATACGGTGGGCGGCATGGCGGTTCAATCCGCCGTGGCCTACGGAAACCGCATTTCCGCCCCGCGCATCTTTGCGCTGTCGGTCGTCAGCTTCGGCCTGTACCTGTTCTACTGGGTGTATCGAACCTGGGAGCAGTACCGACAGCATACTGGAGCCAACGTCTATCCGGTGTGGCACGCGCTGGCGATGCTGGTTCCGGTCTACGGCTGGTTCCTGTTCTATGCCCACTGCAAGGCGTACCGCGACCTCATGGAGGAACGCGGCGTTGTGCACGACCTGCGCATGGCGCCCATCCTGGTGATCTTGATCATTTGCACCGCTCTGTGGAGCCCGATGCCCACGGTGTGGCTGAACTTCTACTTGGGCGAGAGCGACATCAGCGTGATGATCGACCTGATCCTGAACGTGGTCAGCCTGGTTGGAATGCTGGTTGCCACCGCCGTGGTCTGTCGGATCCAGGCGAACTTCAACCGTTACTGGGCTGCGGTAGACGGTGAGCTGGCCAACCGGGCCCGGCTGGGCCGGGGAGCGATGGTTCTGGCGACCCTGGGAGTGATCCTGTGGTTCACCATCGCCGGCTACTACGTCCAGTATTACCTGACCAACTGACGGCGCACCCTGGCACACCAGAGCAAACACTTCCACGACAACCTGCATACATTCGGGAAAGTTACGTAAATGCCTGACCAACCACAAGCGGAAATCGCCATCATCGGCGGCAGCGGCCTGTATGAGATACAGGGCTTTGCCGAAACTGCCGTGTTGGACATCGACACGCCCTACGGGAAGCCCAGCGACGTTATCACCGTGGGTGAGCTGCTGGGTGTGCCGGTTGCCTTCCTGCCCCGTCACGGGCGCGGACACCGGGTCAGCCCGACCGAGCTGCCCTTCCGAGCCAACATCTACGCGCTGAAGACTCTGGGGGTGAAGCAAATCGTGTCGGTGAGCGCGGTGGGCAGCCTGCAGGCCGAGTACGAGCCGCAGCACATGGTGGTGCCCGACCAGTTGATCGACCGCACGCGCCGCCGGGACAGCACGTTCTTCGAGGACGGCGTGGTGGCGCACATATCATTCGCCGATCCCTTCTGCCCGGAGATGGGCGCCGTGCTCGCCGACGGCGGAGCGGGTCAGGGCATACCCACGCACCAGGGCGGGACGCTGGTGGTAATGGAGGGGCCGGCCTTCTCGACCCGCGCCGAGTCCAACATGTACCGCGCCTGGGGCGCCGATATCATCGGCATGACCACGCTGCCCGAGGCCAAGCTGGCCCGGGAGGCCGAGATCTGCTACGCCGTGATGGCGTGGGTCACTGACTACGACTGCTGGCATCCCGACCACGACGACGTGACCGTGGAGATGGTGGTGGAGAACCTGGTGGCCAACGTGGCCAACAGCCGCATCATCCTGCGTCACATCATGCCGGAGCTGGCCGCGCTGGGTCCCTGCGACTGCCAGACGGCGCTGACCAACGCCATCATCACCGACCGACGCCGCATATCCGAAGCGGCCTACCGCCGGCTGCACCCCATCGCCGGCACCCATCTTGATGTCCCACCGGACCCGTGATTCCAGTAGTCAGAATCAGGATTTTCAAGATTATTGGATTAGCAGGATTACAACATCTGGCATTATCCACCAAATCCTGAAAATCTGGTAATCCCGTAAATCCTGATTCTGACGAAGCAACAACCCAGAGTTCCCAAGGAGGTAATTGATATGCCACGACAGAACCCAGGCGAACCGTACTACCGGGTTGATTCGCCCGAGGCTTTGCAGATCCTGCAGGCCGATCCGGAAGGTGTCGTCGTCGTCGACGTGCGCCGCGATGACGAATGGGTCACCGGCCATGCCAGCGGCGCGATCCACATCAACGTGGACGACCTGCCCGGCCGCATGGACGAAGTGCCCGAGGACAAGAAGCTGCTGTTCATCTGCGCCGCCGGCGTCCGCAGCGGCCTGGCCTGCGAGCTGGCCGCCGCCATGGGCTACGACTCGGAGATGCTGTACAACGTGGACGACGGCACGCCGTCATGGATCGCCGCCGGCAACCCCACGTCCTACGGAGACGACCCGTAACTGACCAGGCGTCCGCAGGACTTCAAGGCCGCCGTTTTCAACGGCACGGGCAACCGGGGCTCTTTCATCGAGCGAATGCTGGAAGTCCTTGCGATGGCCCGCCTGGCGCACTAAAAACCACAACAACGAGAGGTAAACGATTTGACTGTTCAGAAAACCAAAGGCGACGTGAAAGACCTTTCCCTGGCCGCGGCCGGCGTGGACCGGATCCGCTGGGCCGGGCGGGAGATGCCCGTCGTCAACATGATTACCGAGCGCTTCCGCCAGGAGAAGCCCCTGGACGGCGTAAGGATGGCCGCGTGTCTCCACGTCACCACCGAGACGGCCAACCTGGCCATTGCCCTGAAGGAAGGCGGCGCCGACCTGGTGATCTGCGCCAGCAACCCGCTGAGCACCCAGGACGAGACCGCCGCCGCGCTGGTGCAGGAGTTCGGCATCCCGACCTACGCCATCAAGGGCGAGGACAACGAGACCTACTACCAGCACATCAACGCGGTGCTGGACCACGCTCCCAACGTCACCATGGACGACGGGGCCGACCTGGTGGGCGTCCTGCACCGGGAGCGCAATGACCTGCTGTCCAACGTTATCGCCGGCACCGAGGAGACCACCACGGGCGTGGTGCGGCTCACCGCCATGGCAGCCGACGGCCAGCTGAAGTATCCCATCATCGCGGTCAACGAGGCGGAGACGAAGCACTTCTTCGACAACCGCTACGGCACCGGCCAGAGCACGCTGGACGGCATCACCCGCGCCACTAACATCCTGTGGGCTGGCCGCCGCGTGGTGGTCGGCGGCTACGGCTGGTGCGGTCGCGGCGTGGCTTCCCGCGCCCGCGGCATGGGCGCCCAGGTTATCGTGACTGAAGTCAATCCCGTGCGCGCCTTGGAAGCGGTCATGGACGGGTTCCAGGTGATGACCGGCGTCGAGGCCGCCAAGCAGGGCGAGGTGTTCATCACCGTGTCCGGCGGCTGGCACGTCATCGGCAAGGAACACTTCGAGGTCATGGCTGACGGCGCTATCGTTGCCAACAGCGGCCACTTCAACGTGGAGATCGACATTCCGGCCCTGGAAGCCATGTCGGTCAGCCACCGGGAAGTCCGGCCCTTCGTCGAGGAGTTCCAGACTGTCGACGGGCGGCGCATCTACCTGCTGGGCGAGGGCCGGCTGATCAACCTGGCCGCCGCCGAGGGTCACCCCTCCGCCGTCATGGACATGAGCTTCGCCAACCAGGCGTTGAGCGCCGAGTACCTGGTGAAGAACTACGCCAGCCTGGGCAACGGCGTGCACGTGGTGCCGCGAGAGATCGACGCCGAAGTGGGCCGCCTCAAGCTGGAGACCATGGGCATCAGCATCGACACGCTGACCGCCGAACAAACCGCGTACAACGAAAGCTGGGAAGAGGGGACGTAGTCTCTTCCCTCTCCACCAAGCCCGTCATTCCCGCGAAAGCGGGAATCCAAAAATCGGAGGAAACAACCAAATGCCAATCCAGTTTATGACCTCGCCCAAGTACCTGCTCACGTCCGAGTCGGTTACGGAAGGGCACCCCGACAAAGTGTGCGACCAGATTTCCGACGCCGTGCTGGACGCCGCTTTCAGAGTTGACCCCATGAGCCGCGTCGCCTGCGAGACCGTCGCTGGCAAGAACCTGGTCATGGTCACCGGCGAAATCACCACCCAGGCTGAACTGGACTTTGACGCCATTACCCGTCAAACCCTGCTGGAGATCGGCTACACCGACCTGAAATACGGGATAGACGGTCATTCGTGCGGCATCATCGCCAACGCCAGCCAGCAGTCCCCCGACATCAACGCCGGCGTCAGCACCGCCTTGGAGGCCCGCGCCAACGGCGCCGCGGCTGCCGACGCCCGCCGCGCGACCGGAGCCGGCGACCAGGGCATGATGGTAGGCTTCGCCTGCAACGAGACCGATGGTCTGATGCCCCTGACGGTTGATCTGTCCCACCGCCTCGTCGAGCGCCTGGCCGCTGTCCGCAAAGACGGCACAATCCCCTATCTGGGCCCCGACGGCAAGTCCCAAGTCACGGTGGAGTACCGCTATGGCAAGCCCCATCGCGTTGATGCTGTCGTGGTCAGCAGCCAGCACGATGACACCGAGGACCGCGCCGCTTTCAGGGAACAGATCTATGGCGATGTTCTCGAGCACGTGATCAAGCCCATAGTTCCCGCCGACCTCCTGGACGATAACACCAAGATCTTCGTCAACCCCAGCGGTTGGTTCGTAGTCGGCGGCCCTCAGGGCGACACCGGCCTCACCGGCCGCAAGATCCTGGTGGACACCTACGGCGGCATCGCCCGGCACGGCGGCGGCGCGTTCTCCGGCAAGGACCCGACCAAGGTTGACCGCTCCGGCGCCTACGCGGCCCGCTATGTGGCCAAGAACCTGGTGGCCGCCGGTTTCGCCGACCGTCTGGAGGTGCTGGTGTCCTACGCCATCGGCGTCGCTGAACCCACGTCCGTCGCCATCGAGACTTTCGACACCAACCACATTCCCAACGAGAAGATCGAGGAACTGGTGCGCGATCACTTCGACCTGCGCCCCGGCGCCATCATCGAGGATCTGCAGCTGCGGCAGCCCATCTACCGGAAGACCGCGGCCTACGGCCACTTCGGTCGCACCGACCTGGACCTGCCCTGGGAGCGGACCGACAAGGCCGAGGCCCTGAAGCAGGCTGCGGCCGCCGGCAACTAGCTCTCCGTATCAGACCGCCTGCCGATATGCGCCCTTCTCCACACACGGAGAGGGGCGCACGGCTGTTTTTGTGCATGTGGCCCTGCCCGCGAAGGGAGGGTATTGCCCGCTAACTCATGCGTACCCAGTTTCACTCGAACGGTCATTGCGAGCGCAGCGTGGCAATCTCGTAGGGGTAGCGGCCTTTCTTTCCCCAACGAGATCGCCG
Source organism: Dehalococcoidia bacterium (assembly GCA_034428455.1). Classification (GTDB taxonomy): domain Bacteria; phylum Chloroflexota; class Dehalococcoidia; order Lucifugimonadales; family UBA3495; genus Bin87. The sequence goes on along the minus strand of DAOUHZ010000152.1, from coordinate 36,325 downwards.
CGTCGCTACGCTCCTCGCGATGACAAACCGGGTACGCGTGATATCCGCTAATGGTTGAAACCGGTACTTGGATATGCCCAGATTGCAGCATGTTCGCCGCTAGAATTGTAGTGCTCGTTTATCGAAACACGCCTCGGGCAGTTGTGTAGTGGCAGTTCATGGAAAGCATAGTCCCACTGCGGAGGTTCGCCTCCTGGCTCATTGATCGCTTGCTGTTCCTCGCCGCTGCCGCCGCGGTCGTGTTCGTCATTCAGAAGCTGGGGTCGCCTGGGCCCGAAGCGATTGATTTCGACGTTTACGATTTCCTGGCGATACAGGTGCCGCTGGCGCTGCTGATCACTTACGTCCTGTGGTTCGGGGTGATCATCAAGTTTGGCCCGCCCGGGCGTCGCCTGACGGGCACGGACGTGCGCCGGCGACGCGGCGGAAACGCGAGCTGGTGGATGAAGATGGTCCGCGCGGGGGTGAAGTTCCTGCTGCACCTGACGCTGATCGGCTTCTTCATCGACGCGTTCTTCATCCTGCGGGATCGCAACGAGCGACGGTCGATACCGGACCGCATTGCCGGCACGGTGATCGCGCGCCGGCGTTGGCGCTGAGGCCGGAGCGCTGCCAAGACGACAGCAATCAGTGGCGACGAACGATGGTCACGCCTGACTGGGCGGCCATGATGGCGACCGTTTCCGGCCAAGTGTTGCGGGTTATCAGAAAAGCCCCAGTGGGAATGCCCGTTGTTCGGGCAATAGTGGCAGCGCGCTCGACAGCGTTCTTCAGGTCATCTTCATTGAAAGTGACCGATACTTCAATGGCAGCAAGGCGGCTGGGAGTTTCGCCGTCCGTTTGCTCCTGGGCGATGATGTCAACGTTGAGCCCACCCTCGTATTCCTCTCTGGTGAGCAGCCCGTTTCGGCGCGCTTGTATCAGCTGACGATTGATTGAAGTCCGGTCGACCAATACTGCAAAGTCAAAGTGGTCAATCAGCGCAGCGGCAATCCGCTCGGCGCAACGCCGTGCGTATGCTTCGCCGACCAATTCGTCCAATTGGCAGATAAGGTCTGAGATAGCGCGCTTGTCGTCATCAATGGGCTTCATGCCTACTCTCATTGCCAAAATCTCACGCAGTTACAACCACGCGCTCGTCAGTCCGGCCAAACCGGAAAGCCGTGCACCTTTCTATTGTAACAATGGCAGTGCAGCCACCATGCTAGAATTGACCTATGACTTCCCCAATCAAGTTCGGAACCGATGGTTGGCGCGGGATCATCGCCGACGATTTCACCTTCGCCAACGTGTCGCGATGCTCCCAGGGACTGGCCGACTACCTGCGGGTCGAAGGGACGGCCAGCGACGGTTTGGTGGTGGGTTACGACACCCGGTTCGCGTCGCGCGAGTTCGCGGAGACGGTGGCCTCGGTGATTGCGGGTAACGGGATCGCCGTTCGGCTGTGCCGCGAGCCGGCGCCGACGCCGGTAGTCAGCCATGAGGTGGTTCACAGCGGGGCGGCCGGCGGGGTGGTCATCACGTCCAGCCACAATCCGGCAGCCTGGAGCGGGTTCAAGTTCAAGTCGGCCCAGGGCGGCAGCGCCAGCCAGGCGATGACGGACACGCTGGAGTTGTGCATCGAATCAGCGAGGCCGCCCCGCACGCTGGCGCTGGATGCCGCCCGCGACTCTGGACTGGTGGAGGATATCGACCCGGCCCCGGCGTACTGTGAATCAATCGCCAGCCTGGTCTACCTGGACGTAATCCGCGCCGCCGGATTGAACGTGCTGGTGGATGCCATGCACGGCGCCGGCGCGGGGTTCATCCCGGGGATGCTGAAGGGTGGCACGACCACCGTAACCGAGCTCAGATCCGAGGTGAACCCGTCCTTTCCCGGCATGGCCCAGCCGGAACCCATCGCGCACAACCTGAGCGAGCTTTGCAGACGGGTGCCGCATGATGGCGCGTCGGCCGGCCTGGCGCTGGACGGCGACGCGGACCGCATCGGTCTGGTGGACGAAAACGGCCGGTTCGTGAGCACGCTGGAGGTGTTCTCGCTGCTGGCCTTGTACCTGCTGGAGCGGGGTGACCGCGGGCCACTGGTGAAGGGGGTTACCGCCTCGGTCATGCTCAACAAGCTGGCGCAGCGGTACAGCGTTGACATCGCGGAGATGCCGGTGGGGTTCAAGAACATAGGCCCGCGCTTCCAGGCGGACGATGCGCTGCTGGGCGGCGAGGAGAGCGGCGGGTACGCCTTTCGCGGCCACATACCGGAGCGGGATGGGATCCTCAGCGGGTTGCTGCTGCTGGAGTACATGTCCATTGCCGGACTCACCGCCTCTGGCATGGTGCGCCATCTCTTCGACCTGGTTGGTGAGCATCACTATCAGCGGCGGGATGTGGGCTTCGACCCGGCACAGCGGTCAGCGATCATGGAGCGGCTGTCCGGCGAACCACTGGCGGAGTTGGCGGGCATGGCGGTGCGCAGCATGGACGAAATCGACGGGCGGCGCTGGATGCTGGACGCCGGCTGGGTGGCCGCCCGATTTTCGGGTACCGAGCCGCTGCTGCGCATCTACTGCGAGGCCGACACGACGGCCAACGTGACCCGCCTGCTGGACGCAATGCAGACCCACCTGGGCGTCTGAACGGATCGACCATGCTGCGCACCCGCTTCACCGACCTGCTGGGGCTGTCGCTTCCGGTGATGAATGCGCCGATGAGCAACCACAGCGGGGGCACGCTGGCGGTGGCGGTGTCGCAGGCTGGCGGCCTGGGTACCTTTGGCGCCAGCAATGGCTTGGGCCCTGACTGGCTGCGGGAGCAGATCGCGTATGTCCGCGGCACCACGGACAGGCCGTTCGGAGTGGGATTTATCACCCAGCTCATAGAGCCCGACCCCGATGGCTTCGAGATCACGCTGGGTGAGGGCGTCCCGGTGGTGATTTTCTCATTCACGGACCCGCAGCCCTGGTTGGCTCGCGCCAGGGACGCCGGAGCGGTCACCATCTGCCAGGTGCAGTCGCTGGAGTTGGCCCGGCTGGCGGCCGACGCCGGGGCGGACGTGCTGCTGGTCCAGGGCAACGAGGCCGGAGGTCACACCGGCGGCATGAACCTGCTGCCGCTGCTGGTCGCCGTGGTGGAAGAGTACCCACAGCTTCCCGTGCTGGCCGCGGGAGGCATCACCACCGGCCGGGCCCTGGCGGCGGTGTTGGCTGCCGGCGCCGAGGGCGCGTCGCTGGGCACTGCCCTGCTGGCGACACCCGAGGCGGTGGAGGTACCCGATGCCTTCAAGGAACGGATCGTGTTGTCCGACGGCCAGGATACCGCGTTCACGCGATTGTACGACCTGCTGGGAGACACGCCCTGGCCTACTGGCATCGCTGGGCGGGTTTATCGGAACCGACTGGTCCGGGAGTGGGACGGTCGGGATGAAGCCGTGATGGAGCATCGGGAGGAGCTGGCATCCGACGTGGCCGCCGCCCGGGCGCGGCATGACCCGGAGGTCTCTTCCGTGTACATGGGGCAGGGCGCAGGCGCGGTGAACGCCGTTCGGCCGGCGGCGGAAGTCATTAACGGCATTTGCCGAGAGGCACGGCGGCTATTGACTAGCCGGAGGGAATGATCAACCACCCGGTTCACCGGAGTACGTTCTGTGCAATCATGCAAAGACGTTGAACCGAGAGCCACAACACGACGTATCTACCAATGAGGTTGCGCGATGGAATACGCCACGCCGGTACGGCGAATGTTCGCCAGTATACTTGACGTTATTCTCTTTTTCCTGACCCTGATTATCGGTTACATCATCTGGTGGCTGATCGTGCTGGGACGCGGACAAACGCCGGGCAAACAGCTTCTGGGCATCCGGGCGGTGAAACGCGACGGTGACCGGTCCGGGTGGGGCAACACGTTCATCCGCGAGGTTGTCAAAGCGGTAGCGCATAGCTTCGTAATCGGGTTCTTCGCCGACGTGATTCTGCTGCTGATGGACGACGACGAGCACCGTTCACTGTCCGACCGGGTAGCCAACACTGTTGTGGTACGCAATAATCCTGAGGCGCCCCAATTCCAACGCTCCACTTTCTGATTGACGGGAGGTCCCGCCATGATTACCGAGACCCAGCGGCAGAAAATCACCAACTTTTGCCGCGAAAACCACATCATCAGGTTTTGGCTGGTGGATGAAGCTTTTGACGAGCCGCTGCCCGAACAGTTGGAGACGGGAAATCTTCCCACGGCAATTGTGACATTCCGGTCGGGGAAGGTCCCTGATTTCTTTAGCTTCTTGGACATGGAAGAGGAACTCAGGAAAACTACCGGGCCGGGAACCAGCCTCTATACCGATGACGGCATGAATCAACGAGAAATGGCTTTGGCCAGAGAAACCGCCGAGTTTTACTATGCCGAGCCTGCATGAAGACTTGGCCTATATGCAGGCCGCCGCTCAGGACGCCATCACCGCAATCGGAGGGTATGACCTGCGCGAATTTCAGCAGAATCGGGAAAAGCAGGCGGCACTATGCTACTTGCTGGTCATAGCCGGAGAGACAGCCACCCGCGTCAGAAACCGCGGTGAGCATGAAATGTATCCGGAAATACCGTGGCACAGACTTGCTGGAATGCGCAATCGGTTAGTGCACCGCCACCATCGTGTCAATTTGGAACTGGTCATGAGGTTGGTGACCGTCAGGTTTCCCCATCTCGTGCTTACGCTCAACCGCATCCTTGGTACCTCATAAGACACTTAAAACACCGGCAATATCGCGCATTGGTGATAATCATGACTACCCCAACCGATTCGCCAACCGCTACCTCCTCCCTCCTCGACCGTCTTCCCGTCAGTCGCAGCGTCGTGCTGGCGGGACTCATCGCCGCCGTTGCCTATGCCATAGCCGTGGTCGGCGCCCTGCTGTTACGGAGCACGGAGGGGATAGACGGCGTGAACAGCTTCGTCGAGTTGCTGTCCGGATCGTCGGGCACCGGCTTGAGCAACGTGGGCATCAAGCTCGGGTTTGCCTACGCGGTGGGGGCTGCCTCAGCCGTGAACCCGTGCGGGTTCGCCATGCTGCCCGCCTACCTGGGCCTGTACGTCAGCGGCGGCAGTGGAGAACAGGAAAGCCGCCGCCCATTGGTACTGGTCTTGCGTGCGATCATGGTGGGCCTTACGGTTTCGGCGGGGTTTGTGCTCCTGTTTGGTCTGGTGGGGCTGATCCTGGGGTTCGGTTCGCAGGCCATCGTGGTCGCCGCGCTGCCCTACGTGGGACTGGCCATCGGTGTGCTGCTCATCGGCGCCGGGGCGTTCATGGCCGGCGGCGGGAAGATCTACACCAGCCTGGCCCAGCGGGCGGCGGCGCGCGTCGGAGACCCCAACCAGATGAACCTGTCCGGATACCTGCTGTTTGGCGTAAGTTACGGGCTGGCGTCGCTGAGCTGCACGCTGCCGCTCTTCCTGGCGGTGCTGGGCGTGGGCGCCGGCCTGTCCTCGGGGTGGCTGGACACTCTGGGGCAGTTCGTACTCTACGCGGCGGGTATGGGCAGCGTCATCATGGCGCTGACGCTGGGGATGGCACTGGCTCGCTCGGTAATGGTGCGGTGGATGCGAGCGATCTTGCCCTACGTGGGCATCGTGGGGGCTTGGCTGATGGTGGTGGCCGGCGTGTACATCATGTTCTACTGGCTGACCATCGGGCGAGACCTGTTCTAGTCGGACCGTACTCGCACCCTATCGTGAGGACGACTTGCCTGTCTAACCAGTCTCTTGGTCTCACGGAGTTCTCTCCGCAGTTCGTTGACGGTGGCGATCAGTGCGTCGAACTTGGCATCCTGGATCTCTGCCCTGCTGACCCGCTTGCCCAAGTGGTAGCTGCCTTCGACCAGCAGTACAAGAAGAGCCGGGCCGACGACAGCAGCAGCCACGATGGCGATGACAAATGTAACTGAGGACATCGGCGTATTCCCGGCAGTCTGATATTCTCAGGCGATCACCGCTTGGTGTACTGCGGGGCGCGGCGGGCGCGCTTGAGGCCGTACTTCTTGCTTTCCTTGACCCGGGCGTCGCGGGTGATGAAGCCGGCGCGGCGCAGGCTGGGCTTCAGGTTGGGGTCGAAGACAACCAGGGCGCGGGCGATGCCGTGCCGGATGGCCTCGGCCTGGGCGTTGACGCCGCCGCCGGTGACCTTGGCCATGACGCGAAAGCGGCCAACGGTTCCCGATGTCGCGAAGGGTTCCCGCACGGTGGACTGCCACGGCAGCCAGTTGAAGTACTCCTCCATGGGCTTGTCGTTGACGATGATGGCGGTGCCGTCGTCAGGGTAGATGCGCACCTTGGCGATGGCGCTCTTGCGCCGGCCGGTCCCATAGAAGTACTGCGGTTGCGGTTCTGCTTGCGTCACCATATTGGTTGGTCACCTGCCTTTCGTTGGCGATAGTCTGAAAGCTCACGGGTACGCAGTTTGTCATCGCGAGGAGCGCAGCGACTTGGCGATCTCGTTGCTGGAAATACGTCCGTTGTCTCGACGAGATTGCCGCGCTGCGCTCGCAATGACAGTTGGGTGGTAAGTGAGTACGCGCGCTAGTCGGAAAGCGATTGCGATGCTACTGGGCGCTGCCGACCTGGGCTTCGTGGGGATGCTGGTCGCCGGCGTAGACGCGCAGACGGCGCAGCATCTGGCGGCCCTGCTTGTTGGAGGGCAGCATGCCCTTGACGGCCAGGCGAACCACGCGCTCCGGGCGTTCCTCCATCATGTCCCGCATGAGGAAGGACTTGAGGTTGCCCACGTAGCCGCTGTGCCGGTAGTACATCTTCTGCATCAGCTTGCGTCCGGTGACGCGCACCTTGTCGGCGTTGATGACCACCACGTGGCACCCGGTGATGACGTGAGGGGTGTAGGTGGGCTGGTCCTTGCCCTGGAGCGCCACGGCCACTTGGCGGGCCAGACGGCCCAGGCTGATGCCCGTGGCGTCGATGACACGCCAGCTATCCGGCACGTCACCGGCTTTGGCGAAGTAAGTGCTAGTTCGTTTCATGGTAACTGGCTACCTTCAGCAGATGATTGAATTCGGGGTAATGTACTGATCGCAGACACAGTCCCTTCGCCGGAAGGGTTGGAGTGTTGTGCAGTTGTTGGGTTCGCCCGGCCAGGGCGTCAGCGATGGCGTGGATCGGCAGTTTTCCTTTTCCTATCTCCACCAATACCGCGTTGGCTCTCCTGATTTGATGCCTCAAGAACCCGTTGGCCGCGCAATCGATGGCTATGACATCCTGGTCGTCGCTCTGGCGTTTCACGTCCCACTGGAACACCTGTCGCACTGCGCTCCGGTCGGCGGGGTGCGCCGTGGCGATTTGCCGGAAATCCCGGATACCCAACAGGCTGTGGGCGGCCATTTGCATCGCGTCGAGGTTCAGGGGGGCCGGCTCCTCATGGTGGGTGCGCCGGAGCAGAGGGGACGGCACAGGGCGGTTGACGATGCTGTACCGGTAGTCTCGCCTGGTGGCGCTGCGCCTGGCGTGGAACTCCTGGGGCACCTCACTGGCCATGATCACGCGGATGTCATCCGGCAGATAGTGGTTCATGGCCGCCACGATTACTTGGTTTTCGTGGGTGGTGCCGGTGGCGAGGTCGACCACCTGGCAGATGGCGTGCGCTCCGGAGTCGGTGCGGCTGGCTCCCCGTACCCTGGCGTGTTCGCCGGTGAGACGACGGAAGGCTTTTTCCAACTCGCCCTGGATCGTCGGGACGGCCGCCTGAAGCTGAAAGCCCGCGTATTGGGTGCCTTCGTATGCCACCACCAGGGCGATGCGGCGTTGCGTTGCCTCGACGGTGCGTTGGGATGTCATGGGGTTATTGGGGCAATGGCAATTCCTCGAACCGGGTTGTCGCGCTGTCGTTACACGAGCTCGATAACGGCCATCGAGGCGCCGTCGCCCTGGCGGGGTCCCAGCTTGATGATGCGGGTGTAGCCGCCGGGTCGCTCGGCGTAACGGGGGCCGAGTTCGTCAAAAATCTTGGCGACCACATCCTTCTGGGGCAGCTTGCTCAAGGCAGTCCGCCGGTTGTGGAGGGTTCCCTTTTTGCCGTGGGTGATGAGCTTTTCGGCCATCACGCGGGTTTCCTTGGCTTTGGCCAGGGTGGTGGTGATACGTTCGTGCCGTATCAGATCCGCGGTGAGGCCCCGCAGGAGAGCCTTGCGCTGGTCCTTGTACCGGCTGAGTTTGCGGCCGGCAACGCGATGGGATGGCATGGCTAATCACCGTCGTCGTAATCGTAGTCGTCGTCTTCAGGGTCGAACACCAGAGGGGTGTCGAGGTCGTCCAGCTCTTCGTCGTCTAGGTCGGGGCCGGCTTCGCTGGCTGCCTGGCTGACCCGGGACGAGCTGACGCCCAACTCGGCGAGCTTGCCCTGCAACTCTTCCAGAGACTTCTGTCCGAAGTTGCGGATGTTCAGCAGGTCGTCCGAGCTGAGGTCGAGCACCTGCCCGACGCGGTCCAGCTTGGCGCGCTTCAGGCAGTTGAGAGTGCGCGAGGACAGGTCCAGGCGTTCGATGGGCATCAGGTAGACTTCCGAGCCAATGTTGAGGCTGCCCGTGTCCAGCGGCGCGTCGGCGGGACGGCTGATCTGGTTGAACATGAAGAAGTGCTGGACGAGGTTCTCGGAAGCTTCCTGGATGGCGGCCAGGGGGCTCACCGCGCCGTCGGTCCATACCTGCAGGATCAGCCGCTCCCAGTCGGTCTGCTGGCCGACCATCATCCGCTCCACGGAGTAGTCCACCTTGCGGACGGGGTTGTAGATGGCATCCACCGGAAGCACTCCCACCGGGAGTCCGGCCATGCTGTCGCCCTGGGCCACCTGCTGGTAGCCCTTGCCGGATTCCACGTTGAACTCGATGGACAACGACACGTCGGGGTTGTCCAGGGTGGCCAGGTGGAGTTCGGGGTTCACGATTTGATAGTCGCTGGCGGTGGCGATGTCGCCGGCGCAGACTCGGCCCTCGCCGGTCACGTCCAGGCGCATCTTGCCGGTGCGCTTGGACAGGGCGTGGATGCGGATGCGCTTGACGCTGAGGAGCAGGTCCATGACCTCTTCCTTGACGCCGGGTATGACGGAATATTCGTGGGGCACGCCTTCAATCTTCACCCAGGTCACGGCGGTTCCCTGGATGGAGCTGAGCAGCAGGCGCCGCAGCGGGTTGCCCACGGTGGTGGCATATCCCCGTTCCAGCGGTTCCAGGGCGACGCAAGCGTAGGTATCGTTGCTGTCGATCACCCGGATGGACGGGGAGGGTATTTCGGGTTCGGGATCCCGCAATGGCGGGAGGATTTGAGGATCTAACATGCCGCAGGTTACCTTGAGTAGAACTCGACGATCAGGCGGGAGTTGATAGTTTCGGGCAGTTCGTTGTCGGGCGGCATTGAGATCACCTGACCTTCCATCTGGGTCAGGTCGAGGGTCAACCAACTGGGAAGGGTGCGCTTGGGCAGGCCGTCGGTGCGGTCGGCGAAGAACTCGCGCTTGCGGGAGGTTTCCGTCCAGGCGATGGTCTGTCCCGGCTTGACCAGGAATGAGGGGATGTCGGTCTTGCGGCCGTTGACGTTGAAGTGGCCGTGCTGGACCATCTGGCGGGCCTGCTTGCGGGAATCGGCGAACCCCAGCAGATAGATCACGTTGTCCAGTCGCCGCTCCAAGGTGCGGAGCAGGTTGTTGCCGGAGATGCCGGGCGTATTGAACGCATCGGTCATGTACTTTCGGAACTGGCTTTCCATGATGCCGTACATCTGCCGGGCCTTCTGCTTCTCCCGCAGGTGAACGCCGTAGTCGGAGACGCGCCGGCGACGGTTGCCGCCGCCTCCGGGCGGGATGTGGCGGCGCTCGATGGCGCAGCGCGGGGAAAAGCAGCGGTCGCCTTTCAGGAAGAGCTTTTCGCCGGCGCGGCGGCACAGGCGGCAGGATGGTCCGGTATATCTGCCCATGTTGGTCTTTCCGTAGGTGGTGTGGGAATCCGTCCTTCGACAAGCTCAGGACGAGCGGGTTTGCAAGCGTCCGGCCCGATTACACGCGGCGGCGCTTGGGAGGACGGACGCCGTTGTGAGGGATGGGGGTCACGTCGCGGATGCTGGAGACGTTGAGGCCAGCGGCCTGCAAGGCGCGGATGGCCGGTTCGCGGCCGGAACCGGGCCCCTTGATGTAAACGTCGATGTTGCGCATGCCCATGTCCACGCCGCGACGGGCGGCCTGCTCGGCGGCGCGCTGGGCGGCGAAGGCCGTGCCCTTGCGGGAGCCGCGGAACCCGGCGGTGCCGGCGCTGGTGGAAGCCACGACGTTCCCGTCGGGGTCGGTCAGGCTGACCAGCGTGTTGTTGAACGTGGAGTAGATGTAAGCGCGCCCCTGGGGAATGGAGCGCCGCTCGCGACGACGTGCGCGTGGTCGGGGCATTGGTTCTTACCTCATGATAATTGCGGGTGTGACTGAGCGGGCTGAGACGCCGACGGCCAGGATTACTTCTTGCCGCCGGTGCGCCGACCGCGGCCGGCCACGGTGCGCCGGGCGCCCTTGCGGGAGCGGGCGTTGGTGCGGGTGCGCTGGCCGTGCACGGGGAGGTTCCGGCGATGGCGCAGGCCCCGGTAGCTGCCGATGTCGATGAGCCGGCGAATGTTCTCGTTGTGTTCCCGGCGCAGGTCGCCCTCGGTGATGTAGTCCTGGTCGACGATGACGCGGATGCGGTCAACTTCCTGTTCGGAGAGCTCGTTCATGCGCGGCGGCATGTCGGTGTCCAGGTTGGCCTTGCTTACGATTTCAATGGCTTTGGAAGGGCCAATGCCGTAGATGGTGCGCAGCGCGATGTGGGCGCGCTTGCGGTCGGGTACGTCGACTCCGGCTATTCGGACCATGGTAACGCTCCTGAACTTGGGGTGCGGTCGTGGAACGGGGCGCCCAGCTTACGCCGGGTCGGGCTATCCCTGCCGTTGCGCGTGCTTGCTGTTTACGCAGATGATGCGCACCACGCCCTTGCGCCGGATCACCCGGCAACGGTCGCAGCGCGGCTTCACCGATGCGGACACTTTCATTAGTATTCTCCGCGGTTCCGGCTACTTGAAGCGATAGGTGATGCGGCCTCGACTCAGGTCGTAGGGGGACAACTCCACCAGCACCCGGTCGCCCGGCAGCACCCGGATGAAGTGCATCCGGATCTTGCCCGAGATGTGGGCCAGGACCTGGTGTTCGTTGGGCAGTTCCACGCGGAACATGCCATTGGGCAGGGCTTCGGTTACCTGCGCCTCAACTTCAATCGCTTCTTTCTTCGCCATAAATTTTCCTTCTTTGCGTCGACGAGCCTGTGGCGGGTCGTCGGCGTCGCGTGTGTTGTCAGTTGTGCATCGTCAGGATCTTGGGGCCGTCGGCGGTGATCGCCAGGGTGTGCTCGAAGTGAGCGGACAGCGCGCCGTCGGCGGTGACCACGGTCCAGTCGTCATCCAGTATGGTGGTGTCTTCCGTGCCCAGGTTCAGCATCGGCTCGATGCAGATGCACATCCCGGGCCGCAGCAAGACGCCCTTTCCGGCCTCGCCGTAGTTGGGCACCTGCGGGTCCTCGTGGAGGTAGCGACCCACGCCGTGGCCGACAAACTGGCGAACCACGCCGTAGCCACGGGGTATGGCGTAGCCGGATACCGCGGCGCCGATGTCGCCGATGCGATTGCCCGGCTGGGCGGCGGCGATCCCGGCGTACAGGCTGGCGTTGGTATCGTCCATGAGCGTCTGCGCTTCTGCGCTGATCTCGCCCACGGCGACGGAGATGGCGGCGTCGCCGATGAAACCGTCGATGGTTGCCCCGCAGTCCATCTTGATGATGTCGCCCTCTTTGAGCACCCTCTTGCCGGGGATGCCGTGGACGATCTCCTCGTTGACCGAGGCGCAGATGGCTCCGGGGAACCCGTGGTAACCGAGGAACGTGGGCACTGCGCCCATGCTGCGGATGTTCTTGTCCGCGATGCGGTTGAGATCGGCGGTGGTGATGCCGGGCTCGACCGATTTCTTGAGGAGCGTCAACGTGGCGCCTACGATGGCGCCGGCACGCTCCATGGCCTCCATCTCACGACGAGACTTGATGGTTATCCCGCCAGTGTACGACGAGGGGGAATTGGAGGCGGTTTTACGCTTGGGCTTACTGTTCACCATTATGATTATACCTCAACCGCTACGATTTTGAAACCGCACCCACGCCGCTAACGTTCAAAATCCGCAACACGGAGTGATGCACTGCATCAATTGACTGCTCGCCGGAAACATCCGCGAGCAGACCGCGCTGGCGGTAGAACTCCAGGACCGGAGCGGTCTCTTGGTGGTAGACAGACAAGCGGTTGACCACCGCTCCCTCGGTGTCGTCTTCTCTCTGATAGATGTCGCCGCCGTCGGGACAGTCGGCGCACTTCTCTGGCGTCGCGCCGGTGTCGGCGTCGCGCGCATAGGGTCGCTGGCAAGCCCGGCAGATGTAGCGGTTGCTGAGTCGGCGGATCAGCTCACCGTTTTCCACCTGGATGTGGACCACGCGGTCCAGGCGTTGCCCCTGGTTCTCCAGCGCGGCTTCGAGCGCCTGGGCCTGGGCGGTGTTGCGGGGAAAGCCATCCAGCATGAACCCGTCGGCGTCTGCAATGCTTTCGATCCGGTCGATGACCATGCCGATGGTGACCTCGTCGGGCACCAGTTCCCCGCGGTTCATGTATCCCCGGGCCAGCTCGCCCAGTTCCGTGCCGTTGGACAGGTGATGCCGGAAGAGGTCGCCGGAGCTGACATGCTCGATGCCCAGGCTATCCTTGAGCAGTTGGGCCTGCGTGCCCTTGCCCGCGCCCGGAGGGCCGAACAGGACCAGCCTGATGCCGTTGGCAACGGTCATCGCAGGAACCCTTCGTAGTTGCGCATCATGAGCTGGGCTTCCAGCTGCCGCAGGGTATCCAGACCCACGCCGACCATGATCAGGAGGCTGGTGCTGCTGAGGGCGATGGCCTCCACGTTGGTGATGAGGGACGCGATATAGGGCACGATGGCGATGAAGCCCAGGAAGATGGCGCCGCCCATGGTCAGACGCAGTATGACCCGGTTCAAATAGTCCTGGGTGGGCCGGCCCGGCCGAATGCCCAGAACGAAGCCGCCGTTGCGCTGAAGGTTCTCGGCGATGTTCTGCTGCTGGAACACGACCAGCGTGTAGAAGAAGGTGAACGCCACCACCAGGAAGAACGCCAGCACCCAGTAGATGGGACCGGTGGGGCTCAGGGCCACCTGGAGGTCGCCGGCGATGTTGCCGAGAAAGCCGCCGGCGGAGCTGAGGTACTGAGCCACGGTTCCGGGCAGGATGACGATGGAGAAGGCGAAGATCAACGGGATCATGCCGGCCGAGTTGATCCGCAGCGGGATGTACGTGGAGCCCGATTGGCGGTACATCTGGCCGCCCCTGAAGATGCTGCGGCCGTACTGCACCGGTATGCGGCGGTGGGCCTCGTTGAACACCACGATCAGGGCGATGATCAGCAGGCCGATGAGCGCGAAGAAGAAGACTCCGATGATGTTGTCGCGGTCCAGGAAGCCGGTGGCCAGCAGTCCGGGGAAGCCCACCACGATGCCGGCGAAGATGATCAGCGAGATGCCGTTGCCGATGCCGCGCTCGGTAATCAGCTCACCCAGCCAGACCAGGAACATGGTGCCAGCGGTCAGGGACAGGACGGCGGCCAAAGTGGGCAGGAAGGAGTCGGGGCCGAAACCGACGTTGGTGAGTACGCCGGCCTGTTGCAGCAGCACCATCTGGGCGAATGCCTGGGCAATGGCGATGGGCACCGTACCCCAGTGGGTGATCCGGTTCATCTTGATGCGCCCGGCCTCGCCCTCCCGCGACAGGTTTTGCAGCTGGGGGATTACGGGCGTCAGCAACTGCATGATGATAGACGCGGTGATGTACGGGAACACCCCCAGCGCCACGATGCTCATGTTGCTCAGCGCGCCGCCGGAGAAGAGATCGAGGAAGCCGAGGAGCTGGTTGTTGTCGAACAACTGCTCCAGCGCGGCCGTGTCGAGTCCCGGTATGGGGATGTGAGCGACCAGCCGGTACAGGGCCAGCATCCCCAGGGTGAAAAGGATCTTGGCCCGGAGGTCGGGCAGGCTGAAAGCGTCGATGGCCGCCTGCACCAGGCGTGGCCAGCGACCTCCTGCCTGGGCCTCAGTCTGAATCATGGCGCGCCGTTCCCTGTCAGTCCCAACCGTTTGCCGAGGTTAGAGCTCGGTTACGGATCCGCCGGCCGCTTCGATCTTGGCGCGGGCCGAGGCGGTGAACTTGTGCGCGGCCACGGTCAGCGGCTGTTGCAACTCGCCGTCTCCCACCACCTTCACCGGAAGACTGGTGCGGCGGATGATGCCCAGCTGATGCAGGAGCTCCGGCGTGACCTGGGTGTTGGCCTCGAACCGCTCCTGAAGCGTATCCAGGTCCACCAGGGCGTAGTAGGTCTTGTAGCGGTTGTTGAACCCGCGCTTCATGGGCAGACCCTTGATCAAGGGCATCTGGCCGCCTTCAAAGCCTGGTCGCAGACCGGGACCGGAGCGGGATTTCTGACCCTTGAGGCCACGGCCCGCGCAGCTGCCGCCGCCCGCGGCGTCGCCTCGGCCCACCCGCTTGCGGGCTCGCCGCGCGCCCTTTGGCGGCGTAATTTCGTGTTCCATCATGGTGGCAATCGCTCCCTATGCTGTCCGGCCGTAATTTATCAGGGTAGACCGCTATTCGACCGGCTCGACGGTTATCAGGTGCTGGACCTTGTTGACCATACCCCGAATGGTGGGGCTGTCCTCGTGCACGACCGAGTGGTTCAGCCGCTTGAGCCCCAGCGATTGCACGATCCGTCGTTGGTAGGACGGACGCCCGATGCAGCTTTTCTTCCAGGTGATTTTGATCTGAGCCATTTGCTTTTTACCTGCCGTCTGCCGGGGGCGGGAGACGGGGAGAACTTGCGTGGTTAGGATTGTGGGTCGTTCTCTTCAGCGGACGGGGCCTCGACCGTGGGTTCCTCGGAAGGCGTCGGCTCTTCAGCAGCCGACGGTTCCTCGGCGGCGACGGCCTCCGGTGGTGGAGCATCGGCGACAGCCGCTGGAGGTTCAGGGGTCGCCTCGGCGGCCGGTGCGGAAGTGGCCTCGACAGCGGGCGCTTCAGCGGCGGGAGCCGGGGTTGCGTCGCTGGCCGGGGCGGATGCGTCCGGCGCCGCGGCTTCGGTGGCTCCGTTCGTGCCCGGCGGGTTCAGTCCCAGCCGGTTGGCCCGCTCGGTTTCGGGGTCGCGCAGGAGGCTGAGGGCCTCCAGGGTCGCCTGCACGATGTTGATGGGGTTGCGCGAGCCCAGCGATTTGCCCACGACGTCCTGCACGCCGCCCAACTCGAGCATGGCGCGCATTGCGCCGGCGGCGATGATGCCGGTTCCCAGCGGGGCGGGCTTGATGATGACGATGGACGCGCCCTTGCGGACGGAAATCTCGTGGGGGATGGTGCTTCCCTTGATGGGGATGCTGATGGTGCTGCGGCGGGCCACGGCGGTTCCCTTGCGCACCGCGTCGGGGATCGCCAGGGCCTTGCCCATGCCGGCGCCCACGCGCCCCTGGCCGTCGCCCACCACCACCAGGGCGTTGAACCGGAGCCGGCGACCGCCCTTGACCACCTTGGCGATGCGTCGGGTGTGGACCACCCGCTCGTTCATGCCTCCGCTGTCGTCCTCGCGCTGCCGCTGCTCGCGGTCGCGTCCACGGCCGCCACGGCCTCCGCGACGGTCGGGGCCGCCTTCGCCGCCTCTGCCGCCGGTGTTGCTTCTTGGGCCTCTACGGGATGCGGGAGAAACCATCAGAATACAAGCCCTCCTTCGCGGGCTGCGTCGGCCAGGGCCTTGACCCGGCCGTGGAACCGGTAGCCGCCCCGGTCGAACACCACGGAGGTAACGCCGGCGGCCCGGGCGCGCTCGGCGACCAACTTGCCCACGGCGGCAGACGCCGCCGTCTTGGGGGTGGCCTCCTCGCCGCCGACCTCGTGGCTGGAGGCGTAGGCCAAGGTGTGGCCTTCCACGTCGTCAATCACCTGCGCGTAGATGCCTTTCAGGCTGCGGAAGACGCAAAGGCGCGGCCGGTCGGGGGTTCCGTGTACCTTGTTCCGCACCCGCCGGTGGCGGACGATGCGGAGTTTTCGGGAGTCTTTGTCGCGTGGCATTGCTCTTTTGCTCTCGAATTAAGATTGTCAGAATCAGGATTTACGGGATTACTGGATTTTCAGGATAAGGCGGGCATTGGCCGGAGTTGTAATCCCGACAATCATATAATCTTGAAAATCCTGATTCTGACGAATGATGGATGTGCGGATGCTAACTAGACGGCGCGGCGTGCGGCGGCCTTGCCGGGCTTGAGGCGCAGGACCTCGCCCTGGTACCGGATGCCCTTTTCCTTGTAACGGTTGGGCGGCCGGACCTTGCGGACCTTGGCGGCCAATTGGCCCACCTTCTGCTTGTCGACGCCGGCGATGTGGACCCGGTTGTTGCCTTCGACCTCCATGGTCAGGCCCTCTTCCGGGAACACGTCGACGGTGTGGCTGTAGCCAACGCTAAGGGTGATGCCGGCGCCGTTCTGCTGCACGCGGTATCCCACGCCCATGAGCTCCAGGGTCCGGCTGTAGCCTTCGGTGACGCCGACAACGGCGTTGGCGATCAGGGATCGGGTCAGGCCGTGGAGCGAGTGGTGGAACTTGCGCTCAGTCAAGCGCTCGACGACTATCTGGCCGTCTTCCACTTTCACGGTGACTTCCGGGTGGTATCGCTGTATCACCTCGCCGCGCGGGCCGGTGACCTTGATGCCTCCGTAGAGCACCTCAACCTGGACGCCGTCAGGTATCGGTATGGGCTGGCGTCCGATGCGGGACAGGGGCTTCTCGGCGGGCGGGATCCGTTCGGCGACGCCGACGCTGACGGGGATTTCGTTACCAGACATAACAGACCAACTCTCCTCCGATGCCTTTGCGCCAGGCCTCGTATCCGGTCATCATTCCCTGGGAGGTCGAGATAATGGCGATGCCCAGTCCGCCGTAGACCCGGGGGATCTCGCCCCGGCCGACGTGCACGCGCAGCCCCGGCTTGCTGATCCGGCGCAGGCCGCGAATGGCGTTGGTGTCGTCGTCCTTGTAGGTGAGGTGGATCCGCATGGTGGGGAATTTCTGGTTGCGCGCCAGGTCCCAGTCGCGGATGTAGCCCTGCGCCTTCAGGATGTCGGCGATGGCGACCTTCATCTTGGACTGGGGAACCAGCACCGTCTGGTGCCGGGCCTGGATTGCGTTGCGAATGCGCGTCAGCATATCGGCAACCGGATCGTTAATGGGCATTGCGGAATGGCTCCTTGAAAATCCTGTCGATCCTGTGCATCGGTGTAAATGAGGCTTACAGGCTGGCCTTGCGGACGCCGGGGAGCAGGCCGTCCAGCGCCATTTCCCGGAAGGAGATGCGCGACAGGCCGAAGTGGCGGATGTAGCCGCGTGGCCGCCCGGTGGCGCCGTCCCGGTTCCGAATGCGGTTGGGGTTGGCATCGTGGGGCAGCAAGGCCAGCTTCTGGCGGGCTTCGAAGCGCTCACGGGGGGAACGGGACAGGTCCCGCGCCTCGGCGAGCAATTCGGCGCGTTGGGCCGCGTATTTGGCGACGGTTTGCCTGCGGCGTTCGTTCTTTACGATGGAAGATTTCTTTGCCAAGGTTCTTGTCTCCCTGTGCCTGGCTTACGGCTGCGTATTCACTGGCCGGACGATTCTACTGCCGGACGAAGGGCATTTCGAAGTGTTCGAGCAGCCGCGCCGCCTCGGCGTCGTTGGTTGCGCTGGTGGTGATGGTCACCTGGAGCCCGCGCAGCCGGTCGATGCTGTTGTAGTCGATTTCCGGGAACACGATCTGTTCGCGAAGACCCAGGGAGAAGTTGCCACGTCCGTCGAAACCGTTGCGCGAAATGCCTCGGAAGTCGCGGATACGCGGCAAGGCCGTGATGATCAGGCGCTCCAGGAAGTAGTACATGCGGTCACCGCGCAGGGTGACGGCGGTGCCGATGGGGTTGCCCTGGCGCACCTTGAACCCGGCGATGGACCGGCGGGCGCGGGTGATGACCGGCTTCTGACCCGAGATGGTGGTCAGGTCCCGGACGGCACTCTCCATGGCGCGGCCGTTGGTCAGCGCCTCGCCCAGGCCGATGTTCAGGTTGATCTTGGTGACCCGGGGCACCTGCATGGGGCTGGTGTACCCAAACTCGGACACCATGGCCGGCACGATCTCGTCCCGGAAGCGGATCTTGAATGCGGGAGGCGGCAGTTCCGTCGGCTCGGCGCCGTTGGATGCGGCCTCTTCCTGTCGGCGCCGCTGGCGTCGGCCTCCGCCCTGTTCGGTTCTTTCCTGCTGGTCAGTAGCCATGGGAATCACTCCCGAGAGAGTTACTCGTCCCGGTTGCGGAACTGAGTGCTCGGTTCGGTGTAGTTGCTCTGGATGAGCTTGATGTTGGAGATGTGAATGGAGGCTTCCTGCTGCACGCGGCCGCCCTGCCGGATGCCGGGACGCGGCTTGTAGTGCTTGGTCACCATGTTGACGCCTTCGACGATGACCCGGTTCTTTTCGGGCACCATGTTGAGGACGCGGCCGGTCTTGCCCTTGTCCTTGCCGGCGATGACCAGCACGTCGTCGCCGCGGCGGATTTTGGTTTTAGCCATCACACCACCTCCGGCGCGAGGGACACGATGCGCATGAAGCCCTTGTCGCGCAGTTCGCGGGCGACGGGGCCGAAGATGCGGGTGCCGCGGGGCAGCTGGTTGTCGTTGATCAGCACGGCGGCGTTGTCGTCGAACTTGATGTAGGTGCCGTCGGGGCGAAGCAGCGGCGCGGCCTGTCGCACGACGACCGCCTTGACCACCGAGCCCTTGCGCACCGGGGAGTTAGGGATGGCCTCGCGCACGGTGCAGACGATGATATCGCCCACCGAGGCGTACTTGCGCCGGCTGGAACCGGGGATATTGATGAGCCGGATGCGTCGCGCGCCGCTGTTGTCGGCTACGTGCAGCCTGGTGTAACTCTGGATCATTTACGCATCCTCGTCGTCATCGGTAATTTCTTCGGCGATGTCGTCAACCGTCATCGCGTCGTCGTCTTCCGCGTCCGCAACGGACTCAATCACCGCGTCGCCTTCCAGCTCAATAGCCCGAACCTCGGCGACCTCGCGCCGGGACAGGATATCCAGGAGCCGCCAGTGCTTGGTGCGCGAGATCGGCCGGGTTTCCTGGATGCGGACCGTGTCGCCGATCTGGCACTGACTTTCGGGGTCGTGGACGTAAAAGCGGGTGACGCGGCGCATCTGCTTGCGGTAGACGCGGTGGCGCTGCTTCCACACCAATTCCACGACGGCGGTTTTGTCCATCCGAGTGCTCACCACGGAGCCCACCCGGACCTTTCGCATTGTCTTGGCCATTAAGATAGTCCTGAAAGTTCTGTCACTGAACGGAGGGTGTTGCGGTCACGTCGAGCCGCAAACTGCTATTGAAGCTGCCGCTCGCGCAGGCAGGTGAGCATCCGCGCGATGTCCTTGCGGGTCTTGCGGGGTTGGTTGGTATCGGTGAGCTGGTTGACGGCGTCCCGGAACCGGAGGTTCATCAACTCCCGGTAGGACTTTTGCAGTTCTTCTTCGATCTGCTGGTCGGTCAGCGCCCGAATTTCGTACATCTTCATAGCGGCAATCACCTGCCTGCTGTGGACAGCAGCGAGTTCACGCGGTCCCGGTAAACGACCTTGGTGGGAATTGGCAGCTTGTGCGCGGCCCTCTGGAGGGCTTCCGCAGCCTGGTCCAGAGGCACGCCGCCGACCTCAAACATGATGCGGCCCGGCCTGACCACGGCGACCCAATGGTCGTTGGCCGCCTTGCCGCCGCCCATGCGGACTTCGGCCGGCTTCTTGGAGACCGGCTTGTCCGGGAAGATGCGGATGTACGTGCGGCCGCCGCGTTGCAGGTGACGGGTGATGGCGATACGGGCTGACTCGATCTGGCGGGCGGTGATCCACTCGGCTTGCAAGGCTTTCAGCCCGATTTCTCCGAACTCGACGGTGCTCCCGGTGGTGGCCATGCCCCGCCGCTTGCCGCGACCCATCTTGCGGTATTTCGTCCGTTTAGGCTGAAGCATGGTGGTAATCTCCGTAATCAGTTTCGTCAGAATCAGGCTTTACAGGATCATAGGATCGGCAGGATTAGGGAACTCAATCCCGAAAATCCTGAAATCTTGTAAATCCTGATTCTGACAAATAGCTAGTTCTCGAACTCGGCGGCCTGGAGTTCGGCTTCGGTGTCCTGGCTGGTGACGCGGAACTCGATGCTGTCCAGCTCGCCGTCTTCCTCGGCGGCCGGCGGCATGATCTGGCCCTTGTAGATCCAGACCTTGATGCCGATGCGACCCATGGCGGTGTGGGCTTCGGCCAGGGCGTAATCGATGTCGGCGCGCAGCGTGTGCAGCGGAACCTGGCCCATCATCAGCTTTTCGGTGCGGGCGATTTCCGCGCCGGAGATCCGGCCCTTGGTGATGATCTTGATGCCCTCGGCGCCGGCCTGCATGGTGCGCAGGGCGGCCTGGCGCATGGCGCGGCGGTAGGCCACGCGGCGGCTCAGCTGGTCGGCGATGTTGCGGCCCACAAGGTACGGGTCCATTTCCGGCTGCTCGATCTCGATGATGTTCAGTCGCAGCATCCCGGAGGTCATGTCCTCCAGCCGGGCGCGGAGACCCTTGACGCGGTCGCCGTCGCGACCGATCAGGATGCCGGGCCGGGCCGAGTGGATGTTGACAATGGTTTCCTGGGCCGTGCGGTCGATCTCGATCTTGGCGATGCCGGCATCGGAGAAGGCGCGGTACTCGTCATGGATGGTGCGGCGCAGGGAGAGGTCCTGCTGCACGCCGGCGCGGTACTGGGCGCCGTTGTTGGCGTACCAGTGGGTCCGCCAGTCCTTGATGATGCCCAGCCGGAAGCCGAAGGGATGGGTTTTGTGTCCCATAAGTTAGCGCTCCTCTATCTCGTCCACTTCGATGATGATGTGGCTGGAGCGGCGGGTAACCCGTCCAATCCGGCCTCTGGCGCGGGGGCGGAATCGCTTCAGCGGTCGCGCCTGGTCTGCCGAAATGCGCGTGATGCGCAGCTCGTTGCGGTTCATGAACTCGTTGTTCTCGGCGTTGGATGCCGCCGACTGGACCACCTTGGCCACAGACCGCGCCCACGGCGACTGCATCAGGCTCAGGTGGTCGAGGGCGTCGTTGACGGTCATGCCGCGGACGGCGTCCATGATAGGCTTGAGACGCTTGGGCGAGGCGCCCACCCCCTTGGCCATTGCTCGCACGGCTGGCATATCGTCACCTCACCCTGCTGGAGCGTTCCGACCGGGCGACGTGGCCGCGATAGGTCCGCGTCGGGGCAAACTCGCCCAGGCGGTGGCCCACCATGTTCTCGGTGACGAACACCGGGACGTGGCGCCGGCCGTCGTGGACGCCGAAGTTCAGCCCGACCATTTCGGGCATGATCATCGAGTCTCTCGACCAGGTGCGGATGACGGTGGCCTCGCCGGATTCGCGAATCCGGTTGA
Organism: Dehalococcoidia bacterium; assembly: GCA_034428455.1. Lineage (GTDB taxonomy): Bacteria > Chloroflexota > Dehalococcoidia > Lucifugimonadales > UBA3495 > Bin87. The sequence continues at coordinate 14,710 of DAOUHZ010000152.1, read as the reverse complement.
CCTTCTTGAGCAGTTTGGGGTGGACGTACGGTCCCTTTTTGATTGACCTTGACATGATGACAAACGCTGCCTGTCGGGCCGCGGGGCGGCGCGAGGGTTGAGTTCCTACCTCCGCCAGCGGCGTCCGCGGACGATGAAGCGGCTGGAGGTCTTCTTTTTGTTGCGGGTCTTGTGGCCCAGGGTGGGCTTTCCCCAGGGCGACTTGGGGCCGGGCATCCCGATGGGGGAGCGGCCCTCGCCGCCGCCGTGCGGGTGGTCCACCGGGTTCTTGGCGACGCCGCGCACGTGGGGGCGCCGTCCCAGGTGGCGCTTGGCGCCGGCCTTGCCCAGGCTTTCGTTCTTGTGGTCGGGATTGGAGAGCTGGCCGACGCTGGCCCGGCAGTTGAGCAGGATCCGGCGCATTTCGCCCGAAGGCAGCCGGATCAGCACGTAATCGCCCTCGCGGGACAGCACCTGCGCGCCGGTGCCGGCGCCGCGAACCAACTGACCGCCCCGTCCGGGGGTCAGCTCGAGGTTGTGCACCACGGTTCCGGTGGGGATGTTGCGCAGCGGCAGGGTGTTGCCGGGGCTGATTTCGGCGTCGGGGCCGGACTGCACCTTGTCTCCCACGGACAGGTTCACCGGCGCCAGGATGTACGACTTCTCGCCGTCGGCGTAGTGCAGCAGCGCGATGCGGGTCGTCCGGTTCGGGTCGTACTCGATGGTCTTCACGGTGGCCGGCACGCCGTCCTTGCGCCGCTTGAAGTCGATGCGCCGGTACATGCGCCGGGAGCCGCCGCCGCGGTGGTACGCGGTGATGCGGCCCTTGTTGTTCCGGCCGCCGCGCTTCTGCAACGGTTCCAGCAGGGACTTTTCCGGCTTCTTGGTGGTGATCTCCTCGAAGGAGGGACGCACCGCGTTGCGTGTGCCGGGGGTTATGGGTCGAAGATTCTTCAGGGGCATGGTTTCAGCTCTCGATGCCGACGCTCGGCGGGTTGGTTACAGGCCCTCGATCAGGTCGATGCGGTCGCCGACCTGTAGCGTGACCACGGCCTTTTTGGTATCGGGTTGTTTCTTGAAACGGGGGCCGTAACGCTTGCGCTTGCCGCGGTTGCGCGTGATGTTGACGCTGATGACCGTGACGTTGAAGTTTTCCTCCACCGCCTGCTTGACCAGAGTCTTGTTGGCGCGGGGCGCGATCTCGAAGGTGTACTGCCCCTCTTCCTGCAACAGGGTGCTCTTTTCGGTGATGGTGGGGCGCAGGAGGACTTCGCTGATGTGCATTATTCCGCCACCTCGCTTGCCGCCCGGCGGGCCCGGTGCCGGGGAGACTGGCAAAGTTCCGCGATGCGCTGGATGCCGCCCACGGTGATCAGGATGGTCTGGCGCTTGAGGACGTCGTTGGCGTTCACCAGGTCCGAGGGGAGGGTCCACACCTGCTTCAGGTTGCCGCCGGCTCGCGCGACGTTCTGCTGAGCCTCTTCGGTGACCACGAGCACCGAACCGGAGATGTTCAGGTTCTCCAGCACTTGCTTCATGGACTTGGTCTTCCCGTCGAGGCTGTCCAGGGAGTCGACGCAGATTAGGCGACCACCGCGGATTTTCTCGGAGAGGACACACTGCAAAGCCTTGCGACGCATGGCGCGAGGCAGGGCTTTTCGGTAGTCACGGGGTTTCGGGCCAAAGGCAATACCGCCGTGTCGCCATTGCGGGGAGCGGATGCTGCCCTGGCGGGCGCGGCCGGTGTGCTTCTGTATCCAGGGCTTGCGTCCGCCGCCCGACACTTCGGCGCGGGTGCGTGTTGAGTGAGTGCCCTGTCGCTGGTTGAGCTGGTAGATGACCATCGCCTGGTGGACCAGGGTCTGGTTCATGGGCACGTCAAATACGGCCTCGTCCACCTCGATGGTGTCGACGGCGCTGCCGCCGGTGTTCAGTACGGGGAGTTCCATTTCGGATCGGTTCCTTGGCGATATGGGCTGTCAGCAGCGGGATCCAGGCCACCTAGCTAGCTTGCGCCCTGCTCTTGCCTGTTTTTCGAATCGTTACCGGGCTGTTGGGGGCGCCGGGGATGCCACCCTTGACCATCAGCAAGTTCCGCTCGGCGTCCACGCGGATGACTTCCAATCCCTTGGCGGTCACCCTGCGGTTGCCCATGTGGCCGGACATCTTCAGTCCCTTGAAGACCTTGCCCGGCGTGGTGCCGCCACCGATGGAACCCGGAGCGCGAGCTCGGTCCGACTGGCCGTGGGTGCGGGGGCCGCCGCCGAAGCCGTGACGTTTCATGGTTCCGGCGAACCCTTTGCCCTTGGACTTGCCGATAACGTCGACGATTTCGCCGGGTTCAAAGATGTCCACCGAGACCAGCTGGCCGACTTCGTACTCGCCGGTGTCGTCGGCGCGCACCTCCTCCAGGCGGCGGCCGATCTGGCTGCCGCGCAGGTGGCCGGCCTCGGGCTTGGTGGGCCGGCGGACCCGTCCGAACCCCAGCTGGACCGATTCGTAGCCGTCTTTCTCCGCGGTGCGGATCTGGGTGACGGCACAGGGGCCGGCCTCGATGACGGTTACGGGCACGACCTGCCCGGCGTCGTTGAACACCTGGGTCATGCCGATCTTTTTGCCGAGGAACGCCTTGAGCATTTTCTTTGCCTGTGAGTGTGGGCCTGCGAGTGGTGGCCGGTGAATGGAATTCGCTAGATAAAATGGCGGCGGTGGCTTTATGCCAGCCGCCAACCGGAAATGCAATTTTACGACGGGATAACTATTCTTTCAAGCCTGATTGTCCCGTCTGAGCTCCGTTTTACCCGCCGCACCCGTCATTCCGGGCCTTGCCGGTTACGGGTTCGGCGGATTTAGAGCTTGATGGAAATGTCCACTCCCGCCGGCATGTTGAGCCGGGTCAGCGCGTCGATGGTCTTGCTGGTGGGTTCCATGATGTCCAGGAGCCGCTTGTGCGTTCGGATCTCGAAGTGCTCACGGGAATCCTTGTCGACGTGGGGCCCCCGGATGACGCAGAACCGGCGGATCTGCGTGGGCAGGGGCACCGGGCCCGCCACCCGGGCGCCGGTCAGTTCGGCGGTTTCCACGATCTGGGCGCTGGACTGGTCCAGCATCTTGTGGTCAAACGCCTTGAGGATGATCCGCATCTGTTGCCTTGCGACCATAATCTAATCCGATAACGCTCCTGTTGTGTTGTCTGCTGGTTAGGTCCCTGGCTACCGGCTGTAGGCCAGGGTTCGGGCGATGCTCTCGGGTACCGGCTCGTAGTGCCGGAACTCCATGGTGTACGAGGCGCGCCCGCGGGTCAGGGACCGCAGCGCCGTGGTGTACGCGAACGTCTCCCCCAGGGGGATCATCGCGCTCACGGTCTGCAGGTCGTCCTGCCCTTCGATGCTGCGGATCTGGGCGCGGCGCCCTCCCAAGTCGCTCAGCACTTCGCTGAGAAACTCGCCCGGCGTCACGATCTCCATCTCGAAGAAGGGTTCCTGCAATACCGGAGCCGCCCGGCGCGTTCCGTCCCGCATGGCCATCATGGCGGCGGAGCGGAAGGCCATTTCGGACGAGTCCACCGTGTGGTAGCTGCCGTCTACCAGCGTGACCTTCAAGTCCACCAGAGGATAGCCAGCCAACGGGCCGTTGTCCAGAGCCTGCTTGACGCCGGCTTCGACGGCCGGGATGTAGTTTCGCGGGATGACGCCGCCGGTGATGCCGTCGACAAACTCCGTGCCGCTGCCGCGTTCCTGGGGTTCCAGTTCCAGCCAGACGTGACCGTACTGGCCGTGGCCGCCGGTCTGGCGGACAAAGCGCCCTTCGATCCGAACCGGCTTGGTGATGGCTTCGCGGTAAGCGACCCGGGGCTGACCGACGCGGGCCTCGACGTCGAACTCACGCCGCATGCGGTCGACGAGGACTTCGAGGTGCAGTTCGCCCATGCCGGATATCACGGTCTGGCCGGTCTCGTCGTTGAACCGCACCACGAAGGTGGGGTCTTCTTCGGACAGCTTCCGCATGGCCTCGCCCAGCTTGTCCTGGTCGGCGCGGGTGGCGGGTTCGATGGCCACCGACACCACGGGTTCAGGGAAGTGAGGCGGTTCGAGGATCACCGGCTTGTGGTCAGTGCAGATGGTGTCTCCGGTGAAGGTGTCCTTCAGTCCCACCGCGGCGCAGATATTGCCGGCAGTGATCTCCGGCAGTTCCTCGCGGTGGTTGGCGTGCATCCGCAGCAGGCGGCCCATGCGCTCCCGGTTGCCCCGGGTCACGTTGCGCACGGCGGCGCCGGCTTCCACCGACCCGGAGTAGATCCGCAGGAAGACCAGCCGCCCCACGTAGGGGTCGACCACGACCTTGAAGGCCAGGGCCGACAGGGGTTCGCTGTCCAGGGGCTCGCGGATCTCGATGGTGTCGGTTCCGGGGACGGTGCCTTCCACCGCCGGCACGTCCAGGGGCGAGGGCAGGTAGCAGATGATGGCGTCGAGCAGCGGGTCAATGCCCTTTCCGCGCATGGCGCTGCCGCACAGCACCGGGACCAGCTGGCGGTTGATGGTGGCGTTGCGCAGGGCGGAACGGAGGTCGTCGGCGCAGATGTCCTCGCCCTCGAGGTACTTGATGAGCAGGGCCTCGTCGGTCTCGACGATCTTCTCAACCATTTCCTGGCGGTAATCATTGTAGGCCTGCTCGTATTCGGACGGCACCGGCATCAGTTCGGGGGGATCGGCCACATCATCGCGCCCATCGGAATACATTATGGCCTGGCCTTCAATCAGATCGACCACGCCGCGAAATTCGTCCTCGGCCCCGATGGGCACTTGCACGGCAACGGGGTTGCCTTTCAGCCGACGTCGGATGGACTCGATGGTGCGCTCGTAGGACGCGCCGACCCGGTCCATCTTGTTGACGAAGCAGATGCGGGGAACGTCGTAGGTGTCGGCCTGGCGCCACACGGTTTCCGACTGGGGCTGCACGCCGGCCACGGCGTCCAGCACCACGATGCCGCCGTCGAGGACGCGCAGGCTCCGTTCGACTTCGGCGGTGAAGTCCACGTGGCCGGGGGTGTCGATGATGTTGACCTGGTGGTCGCGCCAGTAGGCCGTGGTTGCGGCAGCGGTGATGGTGATGCCCCGTTCCTTCTCCTGCGGCATCCAGTCCATTGCCGTGGTGCCCTCATCCACGCCGCCAACCTTGCGAATGCGACCGGTGAGGTAGAGCACGCGCTCGGTAACCGTGGTCTTGCCGGCGTCGATGTGGGCGATGAAGCCGATGTTGCGTATCAGATCGGCGTTGGTTGTTACGGCAGTCATACCTGTACCTGGGGAGAGTTGGGGGAATAGCAGACAGAAAGGTAGGGGCGAATTACCATTCGCCCCTACGACGGATGACGGGGTTAGCGGCGGTAATGTACGAAGGCGCGGTTGGCCTCCGCCATGCGGTGCAGCTCGTCCTTGCGTCGGACGGCGGAACCTTCGCCGCGGGCGGCGTCCATGAACTCGTTGGCGAGCCCGCGAGCCATGCGCATGCCGTTGCGAGCGCGGGCGCCGCGAATGATCCAGCGCATGGCCAGCGCCTCGCTGCGGCTGGTGCGGAGTTCCACCGGAACCTGGTAGGTTGCGCCACCCACGCGGCGGGGCCGCACCTCAACCAGGGGGGTGGCATTGCGCAGGGCCGTGGTGAACACGCCCATGGGGTCCTGGTTCATGTCGGTCCGCACCAGGTCCAGGGCGTCGTAGACCACCCGCTGGGCGGTGGACTTTTTGCCCTTGAGCATGACCCGGTTGATGAACTTGGCCAACTCGGTGTTGTTGTAACGCGGATCGGGTTTGACGATCCTGGGTTCGGCGCGACGTCTGCGTGACATGATGAATGTACCTTGCAATCCAAAATGAGCCACCCCCGGCGGTGGGGGTGACGGTGGCTTTTATTTCTCAGTTCGGTTCTCGGTCAGTTTTTACGAGTACCATACTTGCTGCGACCCTGGCGGCGTCCGTCGACGCCCTCAGTGTCCAGGTTGCTGCGTACAACGTGGTAGCGGACGCCGGGCAGGTCCTTGACGCGGCCGCCGCGGATCAAGACCACCGAGTGCTCTTGCAGGTTGTGGCCTTCGCCGCCGATGTAAGCGGTTACTTCCACGCCGTTGGTCAGCCGTACCCGACAGATCTTGCGGAGCGCGGAGTTGGGCTTCTTGGGGGTCATGGTGCGGACCTGGATGCACACGCCGCGACGCTGCGGGCACCCGGGGCCCCACTTCGTGCGGTTCCGCAGGGAGTTCTGCACCCAGTGCAGGGCTGGCGCCTTGGTCTTCTTACGCACCGGCTTGCGGCCCTTGCGCACGAGTTGATTGACAGTAGGCATAAGAGTTCCTTTGCTGCCGGTTGGATTTCCGGCGTAACGTCCAAAGATGTTACTGCCAGTCCCCGGATTGTGTCAACTGAAAACACGCTCAACTGTGAGCAAAACCGCGCGACAGTACCCCGTCATACCTGCGAACCGTCTCCGACGGGTGCCTGTTTCGGACTGAGCGCCAGGCCGCGCAGCGGCTTCAGGAACACCCGACGTTCACGAAATCGCCCCTCGGAGGAGCGCCAGAGCCTGTTGACAATCTGAAAATCACGCTGTCGTTCCTGCGAAAGCAGGAACCTAGAAAAGCCTCTGCGATAGGAGCGTTGGTTGGATTTCACGCTCACCGGATTCCGGCTTTCACCGGAATGACGGCATTTGTCACCAAACCCTACGTTTGCGCCAGCAGGGGGCGGAGCTTGTCCAGGAGGGCCTCCACGTCATCCAGGCTTTCGGCTACCAGGGCGGCTTCCATGTCGTTTTCGTAGAAATTCTCGTGGAGTTCGCTTGCCGAGTTGAAAAAACGGCGGATGTCGCCGTCACCGGTCTCGGCGCGCAGCCTGCTGGCCGTTCTGTGGTAATGCCGATGGCGGCTGTGCTCCCAGCCGCGCTGGTTGGCGATGGCCTTGAGCATCTGGGTGGCGGCCCCCCAGCCCTTTTCGGAAGCCTGTGCCAAGTCGCCGGCGGTCAGCTCCTTCCTGGCCTGAGCCATGAAATGTTCGCTGGCTTTTTGATACTGCTGCGTGGTCACGGGGAACTCCTGCGATGGGTCAGGTTACCAGCGCTGCGCTATGGGGGCAAATACCCAGATATGAGAGAAAATTTCGCTACTCCAGATTCGGATGGAGAGTAGCTGAAAGTAGCCAAACTTTCTACGAATCTCGTCACTGCGTTGAGCCGACCACAGTAGTACCGTCAGTCCCGGTGACGTTTAGATCGCTCGTCACCCGAGGCGCCGGGCCGCGGACCTCTGTTTAGGAGGCGCAGGATTAGGACACTGCTACTTGGAGTACGCCAGTAGTTACCGCGAGTCCGCTCTGCCTATGACAATTTTGGCATCTGGCGCTGGTAACAAGAGTAGCCGCCCCGTCGTCGGTGGTGGCCGGCTGCGTCGGAACAGGTCGTGGTGTCAAAGGCGTTGGCAAAACATGCCAGCGGAGCGGCGGAATGTTGTACCACCTGGATGATGCCTGACGTCATGGCTATGACTGGTGGTGAGGCGATGGGGGTCTGCGTGAGGCCGCAGCTGCCGTTGATCTAAGCGTCGTCCGGTTCGTCTAGGGAAGCCGAGGTGGTGTCCTGCCGGCTGCCCTTGAGGCGGTAGCCACCGCTGGCGATAGGGGCGGCGGTTCTCCTCCCATTGCGCTTGATAAGTATCAATTATCAAGTACCATCCATGCCCTGCGCTGGCACGGGGAACCATGCTCCGCCTCCGCCAACTACCCGTTACGGGTTATTCGAACTGCGAAGTTCCTGGCATCCTGCGCCAAATCGTGCGTCGCACGTATGACCAGTGCGAGCTCCCGCCCCACGCTGCCAGCTGTCCACTCTGGCAGCGAGACCGATAGGCCGAGATCCGAGGGCGTCAGGGTACCCCGCATATCTGCCGGCCAGTGGATTTGATCTCCATCAGGTACTGGGACTGGCTGCCAGTCGTATCCCACATACTGCATGTCGGCCACCGTATGACCGCCGAACATCTCCTGGTCAAAAGCGACCACCGCATCCACTTTCGATTTGGAGCCAAGGTTGAAGAAATTCTCGCCAGGGGTCCCCCTGTCGGCAACGCCGTTTTCTAGCGTCCCATGTCCTGGTTCCAGGTCGAATGCTACCACCTGTAGACTGGACAGCTCCAAGGCCCCGAAACGCCGGAGCGCGTCATCGAAGCACTGGACCAGTGGAGGTAACACCACCGCGGGATTGGCAATACCTTCTTTCAGTCCGACCTGTACCCATCCGATCTGCGCTCCTTTGGCCTCCGGAGTCAGTTCCGCCTCGTTCATACCCCACAGGAGACGGTATGGCGGTCGGGGCGTTACTGTTGACCGCGTCGTCCGTCCACGTCCGTCGATCGTAGTCGTCATACTGTTGGTCATGGACCAGCCCATCATTTCAGCACGGGCGTTGAAAACGCTGTAGAGGTCCTCCTCCACGGAGTCCACGCCCGCGCTGGCAGTGTCTGGTGAAAGTTCCCCAAAGGCTTGGAGAACCAAAGTCGGATGCATAGTAGAGGTCCTCCTCTGGCGTATCTGGAGCGTCGGGGGTAACTCGGGATGTTATACGCGAAAAGCGAAAATCCCGTTACAGAGCCTGATACGGCGATTTTCGCCCGGCTCCGCAACGCCCGTCCCGGGCAAGTTCTCGGACGCCGGTGAACCTCAAGAAACCGGAAATACCCGGAATTTCAGGCGTTTGGAATGATTACGAAATCCGTTGGACAATCGGTCAATGTCCGACGCGCCAGCCGTGGAATCGGAGTAGCGAAATTTCCTCCAGATGTGAGCTGCGTGACCGGCGCCAGACCCGTCTCACATTTGGCGGAACCACGACACCGACGATCGCTACATGAACAACCCGCCGTTCACTTCCAGTTCCGCGCCGGTGACGTAGTCGCCCTCGAGGGAGCAGAGGAATACCACCATCTGGGCGACCTCTTCGGCCTTGCCGAAACGCCGCAGGGGTATCTGGCTGAGCAGGCGGTCCTGGATGTTTTCGGGTATGGACGACACCATTTCCGTCTCGATGAAACCGGGGGCCACGGCGTTGACGGTGATGCCCTTGCTGGCCAGTTCCTTGGCCAGCGTCTTGGTCATGGCGGCGACGCCGGCCTTGGACGCGGCGTAGTTGGCCTAGCCGAAGTTTCCGATCTGTCCGATTACCGAGGTGATGTTCACCACGCGGCCGTAGTTCTGCTCCACCATCTGGTCGATGCAGACCTTGGTGCAGTTGAAGACGCCGTCGAGGTTGATGGCCAGCACCTTGCGCCAGGTGGAATGGTCCATGTTGACGAAGGTCTTGTCGGAGGTCACGCCGGCGTTGTTCACCAGGATGTCGATATGGCCGAACTCCCTGAGCACGGAGTGAGCCATGGCGTAGGTGTCGGGAAAGTCCCCGACGTCGGCGCGGGCCAGGACGCCCTTGCGTCCCAGGGCCTGGACCTCTTCCACGACGGCGGCCGCGGCGGCCTCGTTGGAGACGTAGTTGATGGCCACGTCGGCCCCTTCTTCCGCCAGGGCCAGGGCGATGGCGCGTCCAATGCCGCGGGAGGCGCCGGTGACGAGGGCTGTACGTCCTTCCAGTTTCATTTGTGCCTCCTGTGGCTACGGTCGGGTATGTGGCTGTGGGTTCGGGGTCAGGCCGGTTCTCCCTGGTCGTCAGCCGCGGGTGTTGCGGATGCCCGGGCGGAGCGGGAGCGGGACGACTGGGGACGCCGGGATGCGCTCAGCTCGCTGCGGAGCTTGCGGACCTCGTCCTCGAGATCGTCCAGCTTTTCCTCCATGCCGATGATCCGGGCAAACATCCGGTCCATCTGGCTGCGGGAGGGCAAGTTGTACGCGCGCAGCATGGCGTTGATCTGCGGATTGACCTGCTTTGCGGTCCGTTCCTGCCACGCCAGACCCTGTTCCATGTACTTGCCCAGCGCCTGGGAAAACTCCTCAGTGCTCATCACCTCGGAGAAGGTGGAAGCCATGGACTCCAGGTAGCGGGCCCACTGGCGTTGAGCTTCTTCAATAGACGGCGGCTGGGTTTCGCCGGCCTGGCTGTTCAGCCATTGGGACTGCCAGGTCTCGAACATCCGCTGCCACATCTGCATGAAGTCGGCCGGGTTGAACGGCGGGGCGAAGGGAGCGGATCCCGGCGCGCCCGTACCCGGCGGGAACCCGAAGGGGAAGCCGCCAAAGGGGAACGATCCGAAGGGCGTCGCGCCCGGGTTTGGAGGAGTGAATCCGCCGAATCCGGCGGCGGCCTGCGACCAGGCTTCGGTGGATTTGCGGATCATGTCCTGCCACGCCTCAAAGAAGGCGCTGGCGCTGTTTTGGTTGGAGCCGTTGTCGGCGGTGGTCATCGGTGGCGCTCCACAGGTGCTGTTTACGTCGAGGGTTGCTGCGTTCAGTTGGACCGGGCCGAGACCCACTCGTCGATCTTGGGCCAGAGGGTCTGGTGGGCCTGCCGGCCGGAGAAGACGGAGATGTGCCCGCCGGGGAGCTCCACGAACTCCTTGTCCTCGCTGGCAACCACGTCCATTAGGCTCCTCGCGGCGGGGGCCGGAACGATGTAGTCCTGGCTGGCGGCCGCCACCAGCAGGGGCTGGCGGATCCGCGACAGGTTGACGGTTTGGCCGTTGATGAGGAACTCTCCGCGGATCATCTGGTTCTGGCCATACAGGTTCTTGGACAGCTGGCGGAAGAACCGGCCGGGCATGGCGACAAAGTCGTTGGCCCAGCGGCTCATGGCCTTGTAGCTTTCGATGTAGCCGGGGCGGGTGGCGTTGGACCACAGGCCGGCCATGGCCTGGGCCTCCAGGGTGGGCCGGAGCATCTTGAACCCGGTGTTCATCAGGACCGACGGCAGGCTGCCGTAGTGCTCGACGATCAGGTCGGCGGGGAAGTAACGCTCGTCAAGCCAGGTGCGGAACATGCCGCCGTGCTCGAAGTCGATGGGCGCCACCACGGACACGAAGTTGCGCACCGGAGCGTCGGGATGCAGGGCCAGGTAGGCGGCGCTCAGGGTTCCGCCCAGGCAGATGCCGTTCAGCGTGATCTCGCTGGCGCCGGAAGCTTCCAGGGCGCGTTCAATGGCGCGGGGGATGATCTTGTAGACGCCCTCTTCAAAGCCAAGCTCCCGGTCCTCTTCGCCGATCACGCCCCAATCCAGCAGGAACACGTCGTGTCCGTGGTTAACCAGGTACTCGATCATGCTGTTGCCGGGGAGCAGGTCCAGGACGTAAGTCCGGCTGATGCCCAGCCAGGGCACGATCAGGTAGGGCAGGCCCAGGGTCTCCCGTTCCCGAGAGCCGTAACGGAGGAGGCGGGTGTTGCCGCGCTTCCAGATGACTTCGTAGGGTGTCACCTCGGCGGGCGGGTCGGCCGGGTTGACGACAAAGGCGTCGAACATGGCCTGGAAGCGTTGCCACTGCTGCTGCGCTTCCTGCTGGAATTGGGATGCGTATTCGGTCGAGTTGACCACGTCTGTGTCTCCTGTCGATTGCCGAAGCGTACCCGGTTTGTCATCGCGAGGAGCGTGGCGACGTGGCTATCTCGTTGACCGAAGAATGGCGCTTCCGGTAACGAGATTGCCGCGCTGCGCCCGCGACGACAGTTCAGGTCAAACTGAGTACGTGTGAGCCGTGGGTTGCCGTTAATAAGGGTGCGATTAGAAGGCCGCCGTGGGAGTCGAGCCCCGGCCCACGGCGAAGGACCAGTCCATGTAGGCCCGGCCGTAGTTCATGGCGCTCTCGACCATTTCCTGGCCGGCGGACGCGAGGTCAGTGTTGGCCTTCAGCATGGTGGCGGTCAACTCGGCGCGGCGCTTTTCCACGTCCTGGACGTACTCGGCGCAGGCACGGAAATACTCCTGGTCGCCGGCGACGATGGCGTCGATCATGTCCTTAGTCTCAGGGCTGACGCCAGCGTTGGGAGCGGCGGCGAAAGCCCGGGTGAGTTCCGCCATCTTCTCGGTGCGCTCACGGGCGCGGCCGATGGATTCTTCCCAGATCTTGCCCGCTGCGGTCTGCTCGGTCTGGAAGGCTTCGGTCATCGAGTTGGTGGCTGCGGCGGATTGTTCCCAACCCACTCGTGCGGCGGCAAAGCCCTGGGACACCATCTGGTTGTAAGCCTTTACCATCTCTTGCGCGCATTCGGTTACGGTGGCTGCCACGTTGTGATCCTCCTGAAGGTTCTAGCCCATAAGGTAGGGCCGATTGGTTACGAATTGATTTCGGTCAGGTTACGTTGTCGTTGATTTCATCTTCAGCAGCCGCGTCGGATCCGGTTGAGGGCGGAGCCATGCCGAATGCCTGGGCGTACAGGTCGAAGAAACCGGCGATCATGCGCTGGTAGCCGGACACCACCTCGGACCATCCCAGCAGCATCTGCTCGCCGGCCTCGGTGATGCTGTACACGCGCTTGGCCGGGCCGCTGCCGTCGGTCTGCCATTCGGATGTGACGTGCCCTTCTTTTTCCAGGCGGCGCAGTTCGCGGTAGAGGGTGGGGTGGTCGACCTCGGCAAACCCCATGCTGTTGAGCTGCTGCATGATGAGGTAGCCGTGGAGGCTCCATTGCTTGAGCACCAGCAAGACCCACGGGGTGAGAAAGTTCCTGGGCAACCGGCGGCTGCCGAGAGGATCAGGGCTAACCATATGTGTATTATACACATAAAGATTGACGATGCAAACTCGGCCTGTAATATCGCAAAACGCTGGGTTGATGATTTAACGCAGCCGGATCGAGGTCACGCGCCGGCGTGAGTTATCGGGCCCGCCGCCCCTTGGTGATCGGCACTTGCTCTACGGAGCCGTCGGGCGCGATCATCAGGCCCGTGTACGGGGCGGATTTCGCGTTGTAGATGGCCACGGCGTTCGCGCCGCTGCCCGGATAACCCAGCCGACGCAGCCAGCCGGGGATGACGTGCTCCGGCAGCACGACTGTCTGGATGTGCTCCTGCACTTCAGTTGAGAACGGCGCAGCCTCCAGACCTCTATCCTGCGCCGCTTCCAGGGCGATGAAATTCTGGAAGGGAGCGAGGCGCAGGGCTTCCAGCTCAGCCTTCGCGCCTTCCTCGATAATGATCTGCTGGAGGTCTTCCGGGATGCCGTCCCATACGTCTTGGTTGATCACGTTGTTGGTGTAGCCGAAGCCGATCACCGGGCCGGCGATGTGGTCGGATACCTCGTACAAGCTGCCGGTCACGCCCAGCAGCAGGGTGGTCACTGCCGCGTCCACGGCGCCGATTTGCAGGGCGGTGTACAGTTCCCCGACGCTGAGTTCGACCGGCTCGCCGCCCATGCCCCGGATGAAGTCGGACATGGACGCTGAATGGGTGCGGATTTGCTGACCTTCGAAATCGCCAGTGGAGCGCAATGGCTGGTTGCTGAAGAACCACTGGTCGGAGCCGGCGAACCAGTTGCGGTTGAGCACGGGGCTGCCGCCGGTGATGTCCAGGAGCATCCGGTCGATGTCGGGCGCCATGTCCGCCAGCACCGAATAGGAGGTTTGCCAGTCCTGGGCCGTACCCCAAAGGGACTGCACCTCCAGTGACGGGTGGGCTCCGGCCACGTAGCCGGTGAAGATGTTGACCATGTCCAGCGACCCGTCGGCCACTTGGCTCAGGGTGTCGGGGCCGGCGAGGCCCAACTCAACAAAAGATGTCACCGACAGCTCCACCTGGCCGTCCGTGCGTTCCCAGAGATTGGGCGCCCAATAGGTCCGGATCAGCGTGCAGGTGGGCAGGTTGCGGTCGATGCACACGTGCTGGATCTTGATGCTCTCGCCGGCAGAGGTGAGCGGAGTAGGATCGGTGAGGTTGGCCTTGTCGATGAGGTCGCGGTAGTAGTCGCTGTTGTAGATAAACAGGTGGTCGGGGATGCCGGCCGGCTCGAAGCCCAGGACCGCGGCCGCCGAACCCTGCCGGTAGATGGCTTCCGGCACGCCGAACATGAGGCTTTGGTGAGGCGGCGGGCCGAGCAACTGCGTTGCATCGCCCACGTAGATTGCACCCGGCCCGTGGGCGTGCTCGTCGGCGTAGGCCTGCAGGTCGGTGCTCACGGCGAGTTGGGGGTTTGGCGTGGGAGTTGGCGCCGGCTGCGTGAGGGCCGGCTCGGTGGGTGCGACGGTTGGAGCCGCCGCAGTAGCAGAGACGACGCGTTGCGTCGGGGTGGCCGATGCCGTTGTCGGTTGCGCCGTTGGATCGGGTTGCGGAGCGACTGCCGTGGGGGCTGTGGTGGATGGAATCGCTGCTGTAGACGTTGGCGGGGCGGACGGGGGAGCAGCGGGCGCCGTCGCTTCAGCGAGGGATGCTGCGCTGGGCTCGGTTCCGGACTCATCCTGGCCGCACGCTAACGCCGCGAGAACCGTTGCGATTGCCACCGTTGCCCCAAGCAAGAACACCATGCGCCGCTGCATCATCGCCACTCTCCTTCCTTCCGTGCTGTCGGTCCACGTGTCCGGGAACAAAGGGTACGGTATTCCAGTGTACGGCCATTCGGCGTTTTTTGGTTGCCCCGGAAGCTTGCGAAATCCGATTGCCGGAGTGTCCGATCCATCGTCAAAGTTTGTAACGCGCTTCACAATAGGCTATAATACGAGTACCCAGAAGGGTTGGGAGGGATCGCATAGTGGTCTAGTGCGGGCGCCTGCTAAGCGCTTATCCTGGGAAACTGGGATCGTGGGTTCGAATCCCACTCCCT
>DAOUHZ010000151.1:0-15546 GCA_034428455.1 Dehalococcoidia bacterium | reverse complement strand
CGCTCTGGCAGTGTCTTCCGGTGGAAGGACGTGGCGCTGATCTTTGTTGAGCGCTTTCGCCGGGGCGGAGTGCGCCGCCCTTGGGAGGCTGCGGCGTGGGCGCGGCGGCGGATTCCTGATGCCGGCCTTCGGGTGAGTCGTTCCTGTCTGCGTCCATCCGTTGCCCCTCGTGGCGGCATTGGGTGCGTTGCGGCGTCAGCGTCCTCGTTGTCCGCGCCGGCCAGGAAATCCTCCACCGCCTCGGCAGGGATGATTCGCTGACCCAGGCATCTGCTGCGGAGCCGTCGCGTTTGGCACGCCGCCCTGATGAGCCGCCGGCTAACCCGGAGCGTCACCGCTTCGACCACGGCGCAAGATCGCAGTTGCCGAGTTTCCATAGTGCCCCTATTTCTCCCCGCTCCGGGCGGCGCAATCGGCCCCGAAGCGTTCCGGCGTGCGTTTTTGCCCTTGGACGAGATTCTAAGCTCGACCCGAAAGGGGACACGCCCGGCGTCGGCGACGGAACATCGACGGCGGTGGGCCCTGCGGACTCAATTGGTTGGTCAGCGGCTCGGTCGGCCGCCGCGGGACCACGCTCGCTAGGGGGTCTGCCGCGGGCGGTGGGACACATCCGCAGAGGTCAGCGATTGGCGAACCTGCTTGGCCGGGGCGCAATCTGCCGTCTCCGCCAGCCGCTGCGGCCGGGCGCTCCACGGCGCGTCGCGTGCGGTAAGCTGTTCACGCCAGCCGCGTACTCTTTGGCCGGCGCGACGAGGCCATCTCCGATGGCCTCGATGAGACCGGAGCCCCATCGCCGCCGGACGCAACAATGGAGGGCAACACGCCGTGGGTGATTTCCATCTCGATTCCGACTTTCACGCGTCTTTGCGTCGCATACTCGACGACGACAATCTGAGCATCGATCAGCGGCTGGAGCGTCTCATCGCGTTCCTGAACGATCTGGAACCCGCCCTGCTCAAAGCGGCTGCCAAGTTGACTGACGAGGAGACCGCAAAGGCCTTCCTGGAGTTCGTGAACCCCGCCGCTCCGCATCAGAAAGGCCGCGAGGAAAGATTCATCGCCGCCCTGGTGGGCGCGGCGGAGTTGAAAAGGCGCGCCGGCCAAGCCGGCTTGGACGTGCTGCGATATGCGCACGTGATCAGGGTCAAGCGGGAGCTGGGCGACGACTGAGCATCCGGTTGACCGACCGACCCGAGAAAAGGTGAAGCTGCGCCCGCGCGAACTGGGTTTCCGCCACCAACCCGTATCCCCGCTGGTGTCGGTGATGCGCCGGCGGCCGGGTCTGCCGCGCCGTCTTGCTCGTTTGGGCCGGCGGCGCACGCCTAACTATCGCTTGACACCGGTCGTCAAGTGCGCCTTCGCGAAGAATATAGAGGGTTGTTCGGGGTTTCGACTGCCAGTGGGTCTTCCTACCGAACTTGTGCGGCTCGAAGACGGTTCGTTCTGTCCGCCGTTGGTGGGCTGTATGCGGACGCCGGCTCCTTCCGAGACGTAGACCGTTCAAGGCTGGAGCAGTCGTCGCAACTTGGAACCTCGTTGTTACCATAGTCGTCCGGCGACGGATAGAGGAACTCGCGGTGCTGTACAAGCGTCGGCAGCCAGTCCTTTGGTTTTCGCGTTACGATCAAGGGGCACACGTTTGCGCAGACCGCCGTGCCGACCTTCGATGTTGGGCTTGGGTGATTCTTCGCCGCAGCGTTCCTCTTTCGACACCGGTGGGAATGGAGATGGAACGGCTATTTTCCGTCAGGAGTACGGTCACTACTACGGCGTTACCGTGGCTGCCCGGTATTCCTGTACCCTCAATCCGCAGGGTTGGCAAGAACGTTCTCATGGTTGTGTGTGCTGTATCAGGCCCCACCCGGCAGGTAGCCGGCCAGCGGTTCATTCCGTCTGGCCAGCTGTCTCCCGACGGCGGTTGTGGATTCTCCAAATTACGACATCCAGTCGAATACTGGCACCAGCAGATAATTTTGCTGAGTCTCGGCGAGCTACCGAGTCCCTATTGAAGCCGCGCAGAACCCACGAAACTGAACCAAACAAGAACATTTACGGTTGGGGTCGTGCTGGCGGTCCATACGGAACCGTAGCCGAAATGCTTCACGTTGTCGCCCAGCCCTGCGATAGAACTTCGGCTTGCTCCAATACGGTTAGTGTCGCCTTCTCCTGCTTGTCAGGCGGATACCCGTGCTTGCGCAGGATGCGCCGGACCAAGACACGGAGTTGTGCTCGCACGTTCTCGCGCAGCGTCCAGTCAATGGTGACGTTGCTCCTTACGGTTTCCACCAACTCGCGGGCGATGGCGCGTAGCGTTTCATCGCCCAGCACCTGGACGGCGCTGTCGTTGGTTTCCAAGGCGTCGTAGAAGGCCAACTCGTCATCCGTCAGCCCAAGCTTTTCGCCCCTGGACACGGCCTCCCGTATCTCACGAGCCAGTTGGATCAGTTCTTCAATCACCTGCGCAGCTTCAATTGCGCGGTTCTGATAGCGGCGGAGAGTCTGCTCCAGCATCTCGGCGAAAGACCGGGCCTGCACCACGTTGGCGCGCCGACGGTTTGCCACTTCACCCCGAAGTAGCTTTTGCAGCAACTCCACCGCCAGGTTGCGCTGGGGCATCCCCTGCACCTCAGCCAAGAACTCCTCGGACAGGACCGATATGTCCGGCTTATCCAATCCCGCTGCCGCAAAGATGTCCATCACGCCTTCCGAAGCCACTACGCGGGACACTATCTGCCGCACCGCCAGGTCCAAGTCTTCTTCGGGGCGCGAATCGCCCGCCGCCCGTTTGGACAAGGCCGCCCGTACCTGCTGGAAAAAGCCGACGTCGTCGCGGATGCGGAAGGTTTCTGCGTGTGGGACCGCCAAGGCAAAGGCTTGTGAGATTTCCCGTACTGCCACCATACAACGGTCCTTGCCATTTTCCTGGGCCAAGACGTGTTCCTGCGCCGCCGGAACCAGTCCCAGCCGTTCCGTGGGTGTTCCCGTCGTCCACTTCGACCGGTCAAAGCCATGAAACAGAGCACAGCAGACCTCGTGCTTTTCCAGCAAGACGGCTACCGCCTCTTCCTTGTCGATGGCGGTCCGGCCCGTGCCTCCGCTCTCGGTGTAGGTGACCAACGCTTGCCGCAGGTCGTTGGCCAGTCCGAGATAGTCCACCACTAACCCGCCGGGCTTGTCCTTGAACACCCGGTTCACCCGTGCGATGGCCTGCATCAGCCCATGGCCGCGCATCGG
Source organism: Dehalococcoidia bacterium (assembly GCA_034428455.1). Lineage (GTDB taxonomy): Bacteria > Chloroflexota > Dehalococcoidia > Lucifugimonadales > UBA3495 > Bin87. Next base: position 12,312 of record DAOUHZ010000151.1, on the reverse strand, counting down.
CTTGTCCAGGTACATGGTGTGCAAGCTGGGCGCGTCGAAGCCGGTCAGCCACATATCTCTCACCAGCACGATGCGGAACGGGTCGTTGGCGTCGCGGAAGCGGTTGGCCAGCGCCTCCCGCCGTGTCTTGTTCCTCACGTGCTGCTGCCACTCCGGCGGGTCCGAGGCGGAGCCGGTCATCACCACCTTGATGGCGCCGAGGGCGTCATCATCGTCATGCCATTCCGGGCGCAGGCGAACCAGTTCGTCGTACAGGTCAACGCAGATCCGGCGGCTCATGCACACCACCATCGCCTTCCCTTCCAGAACCTCCAATCGCTGCTCGAAGTGGTCAACAATGTCCGCAGCGATTTGCCTGACCCGATTCTCGGCTCCGACAATAGCCTCCAACTGCGCCCACTTGGTTTTCAGCCGCTCCTTACGCTCGATTTCCTCGCCCTCGGTGGCTTCCTCAAAATCGGGGTCTATGGTGGGACGCTCCGTTACCTTCAGCTCCAACCGGGCCAGGCGGCTCTCGTAGTGGATGGGAACCGTGGCTCCGTCCTCAACTGAGCGCTGGATGTCGTAGATGCTGATGTAGTCGCCGAACACGGCCCGGGTGTTAGCGTCCTGCAACTCGATGGGCGTCCCGGTGAAGCCTACGAAGGAGGCGTTGGGCAGAGCATCGCGCATATGGCGAGCGTAGCCGTCGATGAAGTCGTACTGGCTGCGGTGGGCCTCGTCGGCGATGACTACGATGTTACGCCGCTCCGATAGAGTGGGATAAGTGTCGCCGCGCTGATCGGGAAAGAACTTCTGGATGGTGGTGAACACCACACCTCCCGCGTTTACCGACAGCTTTTCCCGCAGGTCGGCCCGGCTTTCCGCCTGCACCGGAGGCTGGCGCAGCAGGTCCTGGCAGCGGGAGAAGGTGGTGAAAAGCTGGTCGTCCAGGTCGTTGCGGTCGGTGAGGACCACGATGGTGGGGTTCTCCATAGCCTGCTCGCGGACGATGGCGCCGGCGTAAAAGGCCATGGTCAGGCTCTTGCCCGAACCTTGAGTGTGCCAGACTACTCCGATGCGGCGGTCGCCCGGTTCTCCACCTGGCCTTCGTCCCGTTTCATACCTGCCCCGAATGGGTCCCGAAGCAATCCCCCGCCCTTGCCGTTATAACTCCGCTGCCCGCAGGGTCTCGCTCACGCCGGCGCGGACGGCGTGGAACTGGTGGTAGCCGGCCATCTTCTTGACCAACCGCCCGCTGCCGTCGTCGTCAAACACGATGAAATCGCGCAGCAGCTCCAGAAATCGCTCCGGGTGGCAGGCGCCTTCCAGCATCACTTGCAACTCGGTCAGGTCAGGACCGGCCAGGGTCTCGCCAGTGATGGTACGCCAGGGCTTGAACCACTCTCGCCCGGCCCCCAGGACCCCGATACGGGCTTCCAGGCCGTCGGAGACCATCAGCATTTCGTTCATGGAGAACAGGGATGGCAGTTCCGCCTGGTAAGTCTGTAGTTGCTGGCAGGCAGTCCAGATGGTCGCGTCCTCGTCGGCTGGGTTCTTCATCTCGATGACGCCCAGGGGCAGGCCGTTAATGAACAGCACGATGTCTGGACGGCGGGTGTTGCGGTTCTCTCTGACGGTGAACTGGTTAACCGCCAGCCAATCGTTGGCAGCCCAATCGTCGAAGTCGATGATCCGGGCCGGCTCGCCCCGGATGTTGCCGTCGCCGGAGCGGTACTCCACTGTCACGCCGTTAACCAGCATTCGGTGGAAGGAGCGGTTGCGGGCTTCCGGCGTCGCTCCTTCGGGCTGAGTCAGTCTGCGGAAGGCGTCGTCGAGGGCCGAGGCGGGCAGGGACGGGTTCAATCGACCCAGAGCATCACGCAGTCGCCGCTCCAAGACCACCTGCCCGTAGACGGCCCGCTCCGCGTCGGGCGTGTCGGGGGCGATGTCGGGCCCGTGGACCGCCTGCCAGCCCAAGGCGGTAAGCCACTCCAGGGCCGCGACCTCAACTTCAGCTTCAGTGAGTGTGGTCATCGCAGGTCATCAAGGCAAAATCCCAACGAGTGAGAGGACAATGAAAATTCCCATCACCACATGAAGAATGGCAAACAGTATCGGAATCCACTTCTCTATGGCGGTCACGGCGCGGTAGGACTTGCCTTCGCCATTTTCCGCTAATCGCCATTCGTACTTGTACATGGCCGCGGGCAAGTGCCGCTCAAACTCGTGGATGACGTCGAACTTCACCCGGTTGAGGTCCGCGTGCGACTTTATGATCAAGTACCATAGCAGAGATACGGGTATCCCTACGACTGGAACGACCAGCGCCCAATAACTCTGCCCGAAGCCCGCCGACTGGAATCCGTACAGAGCCACCAGGGCGGCATTGAGGGTCAGCAGATAACGGCTTGACTGAACCCGACGGGCACTCACGTTCTCCGCGGACTGCACGTAGAGCTTGTACTGCTCCAGCAGGTCGGCCTTGAACGAGCCTCCGTAGTCTTGTGACGTGAGCTGGAACAGGCCATTTTCCGATTCGCCGGACATCAGCTACCTTGCTCCCGCAATCAGGCGCCTGAGATTTTCCCAAGTCCAACTGTGCATTTCGTCTGTCCTGAGGACCATTGCCGGTTTGGTGCAAGTCCGCCGCCTCCGCCCTTTCAGCAGGAAGTAGGGCTTACCCTCTTCACGGGCGATGGTGATTTCAGCCGCTACCCCAGGCGCATCGTGTGTATGCTCGCCGCAAATAACGATGGTGAGGTCGGCTCTGCGAATACGCTCGCGAACTTCCTTCCTCCAGTTCTCGTCGATCCGATGTCTAACCGACCAATCCGTGATGTTGAAAGGGGATTCGGGATCTCTGGCCTGAGCGACCAGGTTCCCTCGCAGGTCGTTATCGTGGTCGTAATCAAAGCTGATGAAAACACCCTTGGTGGTCATCTTCAAATCGTTCTCCTTGCCAGTGTACCCAAGGAATTCCGCTACAGTGCTCTGTCCACCAGCCCAGGGTAGCGAGCCATTCTATGTCGGCGTCCTCAACGTCGGCTTCGGTGAGGGTAGCCGTGGCTATCGCTCGCTGTTACTTCCTCTACGTCCGCAGGCTGGGGGCAGACATCGGGTTGGCAGCTTTGGCGATGTAATGGCGAGGAGGCCGGCGATCCTCCAATTGTTTCAACAGTCGGGGCAGTACGAAGCTCAGGACACGGAGCTGTTCTTGGCGACTCATCCCGGCCTTGGGCCGCACTACCAATAAGGTCCGTATGCCGGAGGTTTGCAGCAACTCGCCATGCTTCTTTGGAGCCGCAACGTCAGCGTGAACCCAAATCGCCTCGTTCTCCTGGCACCACTGGATGATTTCGGGGTCTTTGACCTCCTGCGGTCTGATTGCGGACCGCACGTCAACGAAATTATAGTCCACCAAGATCAGAGCCTTGGCCACTTCCGGACTCAGGGACTCGTCAATGAGGAACTTGGGTTCAGGCAGATTCGAGGCGGGATTCCCAGTCACAACATGCCTGCACGTCTTCCGGAGAGATTCGATAAGCGCTCGCCGTCAATTCAACGGAGTCGCCCGCTGCAATCATGCCTGAGATGGAGCTGGTAGGTATGCGCGTAGTTTTGATGCACGGAGCACCGAATTGGATCAGCGGATTAAGCACAATCCCCGGCTGCGGCTCCCAGGAAACCGTTTGGCCTGAGGACTCATCAAAAACCAGGTCATGCGCTGGGATCAAGTATTCCTGCACCAAGTCAAGGGCAGCCTGTCCGCGCCTGCCGGCGCCAATCAGGCACTTGCGCCATTCGGAGAACGCCTGCCCTTGACCACCCCAGAGGGTTTCGGTGGCCATGGGACGCCTCTGTCCGGTTTCCTCCCGCATCACGAGTTCGGAATCATTGACAACGCTCCGACTTACGCCGGCGGAACGCAACGCGGCGATTACCCGCATCGCAATCAGGTCGTCAAAGTCAACCGGAAATTCCTCCCCGTCAGCCTTGACGCACCTTTGGCGAATCCAGCCCCGCAGGGTGCGCGACGTTACGGGATAAAGCGTCTCGGCGTGAGGCGCCGCCTTGAGGTATCGTGCCGCCTCGGCAACGCCGTAAATGCCGCCCAACTTACTCCGATATTTGGCCTCATTCGAAACCGGCTCCGTCGCACTCCCGGCCTCGGCCCTGTTCATCATCGCTTCTAACTGTACCCGGTCAAAAACGTTTGCGGTGGGTATGGAAACTGTGACCGTTGCGGCATTTGGCTCCGACGGCAGCCCCGCAAGGGAAACCCAATAGACCCTGCTATGCAGACACAACCCATCATCGGTTTGCGACAGCCACGGCTCGGATTTGTCCGGCATCAGTACCACTAGCAGGATGCGTGGCGCCCAACTCTGCATACGCAACTGGTCATAGTCCCTGACAGCGATCGGGAAGCGCAGGCTGTCGCCTCGTTGTATGTCCCGTACCGTGGCCTTGACCTGAAATTCGATCTGTGGACGCAGCCCCGATCTGCCAATCAGGACGCCGTCCACGGATTGGTCGTCAATCCTCGGTATGACCACGCTAACGCCGGCGTCAGCCGCAACCGCGCTGATCACCGCCAGCGAACGCTGCTCCATTTGCAGATTAGGCGTCATTGCTTTGCAATCCCGTTGACTTCGGCGTCATCCTACACCCGCAACTCCCCCGACACCAGCCGCGGCAGCAGCCGTCCCGCTGGCCCGCGAGGATTTGGCCGCGCTGGCGTTTTCAGCAAATGGCGCCGTCGTCTCGCGGGCGGGCAGTCAGCATTGCGGCAAGTTCATCAGGGGCAGACCATCTGGCCACTTCGGAATGATCTTCTACCAGCAGAAAATCCTCATCACGCCACACGTCCAAGGTATCATCGAACAGCGATACAAACGCCAGCCTGGGTTGACCTGTCTTGAGGTGGCTCAAATCGACACACCCGGTGACAACGTGCTCGGTAATCCGGCGCACAGCTCCCCGCGATCCAGTACTCAACAGAAAAACGAGGGACGTTCGGGCGTCGGTCTGCGTTTCAAAATTCACGGTCCAGTCGCGGGTGGAACGTCCCTGTTTCGACACGTTGCGCTGGAAGGGGATTCCCTTTTCCCGCAACCACTCGTCCACTTCGTCCGCAGTAGTTTGCAAAGTCTGGCTGCGCAGCGTGAACCACAGGTCGGAAACCCGCACGGCCGCCTGGGCCACGCGCAGCACCGCTTCTCCCAACGTGTCCTCTTCCACCGCGCGCAGAACCAACTGGTCATTGAGAAGCTCGATACGAAGCGTCTGGCATACGTCCCGAACCAGCATTTCCTGGCGGCCCGAGCGCCGCTGGCTGACAGACTGCAACCACAGCCAACCCAGCGCGTCGCCAAAATCGGTAACGGTGTAACTGTTGCCGCGTTCCAGGACGAACACGTCCACCACGCCGCCGTCTGGGTACAGCATCGGAGTGCGCACCCGCACTCCCTCTCTCGGAGCCGGGGAGCAGGTGAACAGGGGCGGCAATGTCTTCCCCACGGAAGCGCAAAGTTCGTTGACGTTCATAGCAACGACGCTCCTTGGACAGGCCCTGGATCCGGCAGGATTCCGTCGTGCCTCAGATTGATCTCAGCGCAGAATTGTACCCACACCGCTACCGGACGATCCCACGGCTCGGTGATGTCGTCAGGCACGTAGGCCCATTTAGCACGATATCCGGGAACCCAGTAGTTTTTGTGCTTCTCCCCTACTGGGTTGCCGTCTGGGTTGACGTGATCTGCACCCAAGTCCAAGCCATGGATGCGGTCTCCAACTCCTCGATGGATAAGCGCGTAAGACAGTTTGCCAACATTTGGGTTGTACCAACCCTTGATGAAGATGGGATGGTCGTCTTCGGAATCCACGTCCACCCGGAACTGGCGCGCCGGGGCATTGGGCCGGCCTTCCCAAGCGATGTCGCCGACAATATGCTTGGTGGTGTCGCCAATGATGGCATCGTATTCCCGCGCGCTCAGCGTCATCGCGTTGCAATTCCCTTTGACTCGGCCTAATCCTACACCCGCAACTCCCCCGACACCAACCTCGGCAACAGCGCATCCCGCTGGGCGGCCAGGGACCGAGAGTCTAATTCGTTGGTCCTGAGCTTCTGCTCCAACGGTAGCGCCCATTCAGCGAACCTGCCAACCAGTTCGTCCGTTGGGGATATTACCGGCAGGGTCTCGAACTGTTTTCTGGTAATCGCGCCGAAAACCGTACCCGTTTGCTCGTACTGCTGAAACTCAGGCTGCATAGCCCAGGCTGAGTAGTAGGTGAATGCACCGGATCCCCATTTGTGGCGCAATGCGGCTACACCTCTGCCAATGCAGCATCTCTCCCAAGCCATATTCAGGGCGCCAACGGGCGCTCTGACGCTGACCAATGTATCGCCTTCTTCGGCAATCCGATTTGGTGACGAGCAATATTTCCGGTTACTGGGAAATCGCTTCCCAAAGTCGGTGCTACCTTGAAAGAACGGCAGTCCTTCACCATGGTCATTGTAAGTGCTACCCGGTGGTGATTGCCCCATCGTGAGATTGAAGCAATCCTCCAGCGACTTGACCTCCCACCCTTCCGGTATCTCGCCCAGCCCCGATCCCACCAGGCGGTCGGGGAACAAGTCCCGCAGTTCCGGCGGCAGGTAGGGTTCCCTGCCTTCCAGCTTGGCACGGACGGGGCCGAAGTCCACGAACCAGTCCTTGAAGATGGCGCGGGCCATCGCCTCCAGGGTCTTGTTCATCCTCCGGTTCAGCTCAATCTTGTCGTCCAGCGCGCCGAGTATGTGGGCAATGGCGCGTTGTTCCCGAAGGGGCGGGAGAAGCACTTCCAATTGTGCGAGGTCACTGCCGGTAATTCCTGCAACTGCTACATGCCGGCGGATCGAGTCGAGGGCGTGAAGGCCGGGTGGCGAGTTGAAATAGTAGTATAAAAACTGGGGATCTGCCTTGGATGTATCTGGCCTTGCGCGAATAATTGATGACTCGAACGTAGTGGGTTCACTCACCTCTAGGACCACACTGCACTTTCCCGCTCCCTCAGCGACAAGTGAACGCCGCGCGAAGAGCAAATCCCCTACCCTGACATCGAGCCGGCTTTGCTCTGAATCCGAAAGCTTAACTCGTCTCATGGGCACATCACGGAGTCGTGGGTTTGAAAAAAGCTCCCCCATGTTGACGATTTTCGCGCCGGCTCCGTGAAACTCCTTTTTCTTGTAGATGCCGTTACGTACTGGTTCCGCAAGTAGATGAGCGAAGGGAACCTCAATCCAAGCGTTGGCTTCAATTCCGTTTGGCTGGTCTATCCCTCTCTGAACCACCACATAGTCCCGCTCGATCTCATAGTGGAGGCTCTTTGGCAGTTTGGCCCAATCATGAGCCTCCACCGGGATGGGGATGTTGGAATCCCCCAGCGCCTCGACGAATTCGACGTACTCGTCGCCCAACGGTTCCAGGGTGGGACTGCGCAATACTAGGTTCAGATCACTGCCGTCGTGGTTCCGACCGTTGACCCGGCTGCCGCAGGCCCACACCTCGGCTTCGGGCACGTGCTGACGTAGCAGCGCTTCCAGTTCTTCCCGGTAGCGGGGGAGCAGGTTCAGGCGGTCAGTCATCGTCCCCCTCGAAAGGATTGTATACAGTAACGCCGGTAGGCTCGAAGTGGCGGACGTTGCGGGTGACTACGGTGAAACCGGCGTCAAGGCAGTAGCCGCAATCACCAAGTTAGTGCTGTTGTAGCCCAGTCGTTGCGAAAGGCGTCCCCAGCGTCGAGCCACCGACAGGCTGACGTTGAGAATACGGTCGCCGAACATATTCAGGACACTGTCCAGCCACGCTGCCAAATCCCGCGCGAACGCAGGATTTAGGCGCTCCTGTCTTGAGATGCCGTGCTCAATCTCACCGATGGTCATCACGCTCAGGTAAAGGTCCGCGGTTCGTTGCGCCTCGAACCATTGGACGACCGACGGGTTCCGCTCTCGCCTGCGCATTGCGGACGCAATGTCAGTGTCCATCAAAAACATCAGAAGTCGACCGGGCGGGGCGACAGCGGCAGGCGTTCAAATTCTCCGTCATCCTGTGGCATGGCCAGCATAAAATCCGCCAATGTTAGATTATCCGCACTGGACGTCGGACCAAACCCCAGTGTCGTCAGGTTCTCTGCAATAGCCGCGTCCAACCGTTGCGCTTCGGCCTGCTGTTCGCGCCATTGGGTAGTGAGGCGGGCCATCTTTTCCTGGAATGGTTCGCCGTCGTCGAGCTGCGGCTCCGCGCCGACGTAGCGGCCGGGGGTTAGCACGTGGCCGTGCCGGCGGATTTCCTCCATAGAAGCAGACTTGCAGAATCCGGGAACGTCGGCATATTCATCGTCGCCCCGCCACGTATGGTAGGCATCCGCGATGCGGGCGATGTCCGCGGCGGAAAGGTCGCGGTGGGTACGGTCCGTCATGTGGCCCAGCTTGCGGGCGTCGATGAACAGTGTCTCGCCGGGATGTGTCTCCCCGGCGCCGCGACCTTTGCGGAGAAACCAGAGGCAGGCCGGTATCTGGGTGGAGCGGAACAACTGCCCCGGCAGGGCGATGATGCAGTCCACAAGGCCCGCCTCGACAATGCTCTTGCGGATTTCTCCCTCGCCCGACTGGTTGGACGACATAGAGCCGTTGGCCAGCACGAAGCCCGCGACGCCCCGGGGCGCCAAGTGGTGCAGGAAGTGCTGTACCCAGGCGAAGTTTGCGTTGCCCACCGGAGGCACGCCGTACTCCCACCGCTTGTCATCACGCAGCCGCTCTCCGCCCCAATCCGAATCGTTGAAGAACGGGTTAGCCAGAACGTAATCGGCCCGCAAGTCAGGGTGTCGGTCGTTGTGGAAGGTGTCGCCGTGGGAAATCTGGCCTTCAATGCCTCGGATAGCCAGGTTCATACGAGCCAGCCGCCAGGTGGTGTAGTTGGATTCCTGGCCGTAGATGGAAACGTCGCCCCGAGCTTTTCCGCCGTTGCCGTTGCCAGTAGCGTGGGCGCGGATGAAGTCCATTGACTGCACGAACATTCCACCTGAACCACAGCAAGGGTCATAGACACGGCCCTGGTACGGCTCCAGCATCTCCACCAGCAGCCGCACCACCGAGCGGGGCGTGTAGAACTCTCCGCCCTTGCGCCCTTCGGCCAATGCGAACTGTTCCAGGAAATACTCGTACACCTGCCCCAGCACGTCGTCGGCCTGGGCTGCGGCTCCGCCGATTCGGATATTGCTCACCAGGTCCACCACCTGGCCCAACCGCTGCTTATCCAGAGCGTCCCGACCGTATTCCTTGGGCAATACGTCTCTCAGCGCCGGATTGTCTCGCTCCACGGCGGCCATGGCGTCGTCCACCAGGCGGCCGATGGAGGGCTGACGGGCCTGGTTTTTCAGATGTTGCCACCGGGCTTCGGGCGGCACCCAGAAGATGCTCTGGGCGCGGTATTCGTCGGGATCCTCCGGGTCGGCGCCCTGGTCCCGCTCTGCCTCCAGTTTGGCGTAGGCTTCCTCAAAAGCGTCGGAGATGTACTTCAAGAAGATGAGGCCAAGGACGACGTGCTTGTATTCGGCGGCGTCCATGCTGCCCCGCAAGGCGTCGGCCATCCGCCAGAGGTCAGCGCGGTATTCTACTGTTATGCTGTTGTTGCCGGCCTGCTGGATGATCATATTGAGTAGTCTTCTCTTGCGGGCAGTACGGGACGATTGTACCACCTCAATTTTGTGATCGACTTTGAGATCGGCGCGTTCTCAGCAGCGCCGAAATCAGTATGAGAAGGAGGAGCGCTAACCGAAACCGGGAGAACATAGGCAAATTTGAGTAGGCGTAGGATTGGTCGGCTCTGTGGGTGCGTCGTCGGTGATGGTGAGGGTCTTGCTGTTATCGCCCGCCGCAAAGGTAAGGGCGTTAGATGCAGCTGTGTAACCCTCGTGAAAGTGCCTGAGGTGTCGATATTTCCCGTCCGCAAAAGCTGATCCGGGTTCCTCCTCACCAAGTAGGAATAACCTCGAATCAAGCACGGGACAGGCTTTTCTAGAGCAGGACGACGTTGCGAGTTTCAGAATCTCAACAGTCCTTGGGCACTGCCGCGTAATCTTGCCGGCAGGTTTGCCGCGCTGTCTGGAGGGACATTCTTCACTGGAAGGGGTAGCTAAATACGCGGCGAAAATCTTAAAGCAGAACTGCTCAATCTGTCCTTGCCGGTACTATTGTAGTAGTCAGTCAAGGTTGGAAAGACAGGGGTAGAACCAATGGAGTTTGATCCTGGCGTCGCCGGTACCGAAGCGCCAGTTGATGCCGACGCCGGCTGCGTTGCGGCGAGTTTCGTAGGCCGTGATGGCGCGTTGCAGTGCGTCGCGTCGGGGTTTCGCCCGTTGAGGCAGGAGCGGTTCAAGGCGCTGAATTCAATTTCCGCCATATTCAGCCAACTGGCGTGTTTGGGAGTGGGGTGAAACTCCAAACGTTTGGCGATGCGTCGGGCCTCGGCTGGCTGGAAGGTCTCGTAGAGGGAGGCCATGCGGTGGATGTTCAGATTGTCGGGCATCACACGGACGATGGTAGCGAGGGGATAGGCTGTGTCCACCAGCCATTGCATCTGGCGGGCGAAGTGCCGCATGGTGCGGTGTTCGGTGATGGCCACATGGCGCCAGCCTGCCAGTGGTTCACAGGACAGGAAGAGGTTGCGGGTGCCACCGCGGCGGTATTCGTAGTCTACCCGCCTGGGTCGGCCCGGTTGTGCCGGCAAGGGTTCTCGCACATCGGCCAACAGTTGGGTGGAGGTCTCGTCGAAGCACACCACCGGACGCTTGGGGTCGTAGGGCTCGGCGTAGAGGTCCAGCACGTCCTCGATTGCCGCCACAAACTCCCCGTTCATCTGGGAGATGCACCACTGTTGCTTGCGCCAGGGCTTGAGGGTGTTCTTCAGCCGGAACCTGACCGTCTCATATGACAAGCTCTCCACCAAGCCCAACTCCAGCACCTTGTCGGCCAGTAGACGCAGGGTCCAATGGTCATGGCCTTCGGGAGCGTCGCTGCACGCCAGGACAATCAGATGGGCTTCGCCGCGATCGTCCAGCTTGCGGTTCCGGTTGGCCTGGGGGGTGATCGTGCAGTACACCGTCCAACCCTTCCTCGGCGTACCGGCCTTGATGCGAAACACCATGAGGGACGACGTGTCCAGCGCCGCCACCACCTGTTCCCGGTTTATTGCCGGCTCGAGGCTGAATCGGTCAAACATCCCAGGTGATCCTTTCCTTGGACCTTCGGGTGCCGCTTTGCGGAGCCGCGCCTGATTGGGTGGCAGCGACCGCCGACCATCGGCCGCCTAATACCAGGCTATCAACCAGGACGTGGCGTCCGAACAATCGCGCCAGAGAAACCCGGAACAGCCGGTCTCCCTCTCCGGTTTTGGTCTTCGTACCAGGCGGCCTATGGCGCGAACAGCCACCATCGGCAGTGAGACCGATGAAAGCACGAGGAGCGGAGTTTGGATTTCCATGGTGAATGGAAGCGTTTGCTCAACCGCCATAGTGGTGAGAGCAATGTGTCCGTGCATCGTTGAAGGCATTCTTATATTGTGCGGGAGGAAATCCGCTACGGTTCATCAGATCTGCAAACGGAAGGCGCTCCGCATCCAATTGATCGGTCGCATAATCGAATATGCACTCGCAGTATTCTTCGGGAAACATCGCTTCACCCAACCCGGTGGGATTCGCAGGGGATGCCCCTGCGGAATAACTCACCGCGCATCGGTTCAGCCACACATCACGCGGCCCTGCCTGGAAATCATAGAACTCCGGCGTCGGCGACCGCTGTTCCGCTGCCCGGTCGCGGGTTGCCGCCGGCGCCCGCGCGCTTTCACTCTCGCGGCCACTCCCTCCCCCGCTGCTCGGGTTTGAGGAGCGAGGGCGAGTGCCGTCCGGGTCAAAGAATTCGGCGACGCCGTCGCCAACCACGAACTCACCGTCGGCTTTCACGTCGCCGATTTCCAGTTCAAGGAAGACCCAAGCGAATCTTTCTTCGACAAAGTCGTCAATTGCCACGTCGCCTTCCGCTGCCGTCGCCGCGCGTTCCGAGCTGAACATCACGGCGTAGGATGCCGGCATCGCATCCCCGTCGGCGCTCTCCTTCAAGGTAACCGCCATCCCCTGGCAACGATCGATGGGACAATAATCGTCCGTAACCAGGGCGAACCGGGTCCACCCATCGCCGGCCTGGTCTAGAAAGCGGGCCGGAAACCCCTGGTTGGGAAGAGCGATAGCGCCAGCGTTGGCGCCCTGAGCCAAGCCAGCATCCAGGTTGGCAGC